>JAWLBS010000045.1:0-3354 GCA_041687575.1 Phycisphaerae bacterium
TTTTCCCACGGGGTCAGACCCCGGTGGCGTTCGCAAGTTGCCAGACTGCCGCAGGAATTTCGGCGGTGGTTCCGGTAGTGGATGCTGCACAAAGGGTCAGACCCCTGCAAGCGCGGATATCTGTTCAGGCCCTTGGGGTCCGCCCCCCCGGTTCACTATGATATCTGTTGACCGCGGTTGACGAATCGGAGGCCGACCATGACGGCGTCGCAATCCACGCTCACTCTGAACGGCAAGCCGCTGCACATCGGCCCGGCCGGCTGGTCGTACGAGGACGCGAAGGGGATCGTACACCCCGACCGGGGCGGCAAGTTTGATGTGCTGGCCTACGTCTCGCAGTTTTTCAACACGTTGGAGGTCAACGTCTCGTTCTACCGGTTCGTCACGGCCCGGATGAGCGATTCGTGGGTGCGGCGGGTGGCTGACCCGGACCACTTTTTGTTCACCTACAAGCTCAACAAGCGGTTCACGCACGAGCGGTCCATGCCCTACAGCGCCGGCGAGGCCCGCGAGTTCAAGGACGGCTTGGCCCCGGCGGCCGACGCGGGGATGCTGGGGGCCGTGCTGGCGCAGTTTCCGTGGTCGTTCCGCCACTCCGAAGAGTCGATCGACCACCTGCGGCGAATCCGCGAAGACTTTGGCGAGTTTCCGCTGGCCGCCGAGGTCCGCCACCAGTCCTGGGAGCAGCCGGAGGCCCTCGAACAGCTCCGCGAGGTCGGCGTGAACCTCTGCACGGTCGACCAGCCGCATCTGCGTTCGAACATCCGCCCGCTGGACGTGACGACCGGGCCGATCGCCTACGTCCGCCTGCACGGCCGCAACGCCGCCAAGTGGTTTGCCGAGGATATCGAAGGTTGGGAACGATACGACTATTTCTATCCGCCCGAGGAGCTCGATGAGATCGCCAGCCACGTCCGCAATCTTGCCGCCTCGGCCGACCGCATCTTCGTGATTGCCAACAACCACTACAAGGGGCAGGGGGCGGCCAACGCGCTGCAGCTGCGGCACGAGCTGAGCGGCGAGCCGGTGGACGTGCCCCCGACGATGCTGGAGCACTACCCCGTCCTGGCCGAGATCGCCCGCCCCCCCGAACCCCGGCAGCAGCAACAGCGTTTATTCTGACCCGGGCTCCGGCTGGACGTGTCCGGTCCAGCCGAAAGAAGCACGGCCCTGCTCTCGGCCTCGTGAAACATTGGCTTCGCCGTGGAAGCGGCAGGCCCTTGGCACCCAGCGCGTTCGGGGGACCGCTCCCTCACGGTCGCGGCTCGTTTCCGTAGGGCCGTGGCACGCGTTTCTGGGGCGGTGTCAGCTGCCCTGTTACCTGTGCCCTGTCGTTGTCGTTCATCCGCGTTTCATCCGTGTTAATCCGTGGCTGATAAGGTCTTTGTCGTTGTTCATTTGGGAAAATCTGCGAGATCTGCGGAAGGTCGTTGTCTACCCGTGGCCGGATGACCATTTTTGCCCTTGGCAGTCGCCCCGGATTGATTGTACACTGTCCGAAACATACGTACCCGTTGGTAGGGTATCCCGCTTGTCCGGTTTATGGAGCCTGTCAGGGAGAAAACATGGAAGACTGCATTATTAACCTGTCGCAGAAGGAAATACCGAACGCCTGGTACAATGTGGCTGCCGACCTGCCAGGCCAGTTGCCCCCGCCTCGCAATCCCGCCAACGGTGAAGTGCTCGATCCGGCTGCCCTGTCGGCGATTTTTCCGCAGACACTAATCGAGCAGGAGCTGTCCACGGATCGCTGGATTGATATCCCTGCCGAGGTCCTCAAGGCGTACATGCTGTGGCGGCCGAGCCCGCTCGTTCGCGCCCGGGCGCTGGAAGAACACCTCGGCACGCCGGCGCGGATCTACTTCAAGAACGAGTCGGTCAGTCCGGCTGGTTCGCACAAGCCCAACACGGCGGTTGCCCAGGCGTACTACAACAAGATGGCCGGGATCGAGCGTCTGGCGACCGAGACGGGTGCGGGGCAGTGGGGTTCGGCGCTGTCGTTCGCCTGTTCGATGTTCGGGCTGAAGTGCAAGGTCTACATGGTGCGGATCAGTTTCGAACAGAAACCGTACCGCAAGCTGCTCATGCGGACCTGGGGGGCGGATATTGTTGCGTCGCCGTCGTGCGACACGAACACCGGCCGGTCGATCCTGGACAAGGACCCCGAGTGCCCGGGCTCGCTGGGCATCGCGATCAGCGAGGCGGTGGAAGACGCCGCGACCAACGCCAGCACGAACTACTCGCTCGGCAGTGTGCTCAACCACGTGCTGATCCACCAGAGCGTGATCGGCCTTGAGGCCAAAAAGCAGCTCGCGCTGGCCGGCGAGAAGACGCCCGACGTGATCCTGGGTTGCGCCGGCGGCGGCAGCAACCTGGCGGGGCTGATCCTGCCGTTTGTGCCGGAGAAGATGAAGAACGAGAAGATCCGCCTGCTGGGTGTGGAACCGACGGCGTGTCCGACGCTGACCCGCGGGCCGTACCGCTACGACTTCGGCGACACGGCGTGCACGACGCCGCTGCTGGCGATGCACACGCTGGGGCACGGTTTCATCCCCAGCCCGATCCACGCCGGCGGGCTCCGCTACCACGGCATGGCCCCGATCGTCTCGTACCTGCGGCGGATCAACATGATGGAGGCGAATGCCTACCACCAGAAGGAAGTCTTCGACGCGGCCGTCACCTTCGCCCGCACGCAGGGGACGATCCCCGCGCCCGAGACCGCCCACGCGGTCAAGGCGGCCATCGATGAGGCGCTGCGGTGCAAGCAGACGGGCAAGGAAGAGGTGATCCTGTTCAACTTCTCGGGTCACGGCCATTTCGACATGACGAGCTACGAGAAGTACTTCGACGGCAACATGAGCGACCTCGACCTGCCTATGGAGGTGCTGGAGCGCGCCCTGGCGGAGCTGCCCAATATGCCCGAGCCGGCGGTGAAGGACTGAGGCGAAGTTCGTCTTACGGTTACGCAGCATTTGCAGCCGGCCTGCCGTCGCACAGACGGCAGGCCGGTTTTGCGTTTTGTTCGGGCGCGCAAGGTATGCGGTGTGCCGGGTGCCCTGTTGCGCAGGACCGTGACGCCCGATATCAAGGCGGTACATACTCGCAGGTCTACCGCTCCCTTACGGTCGCGGCTCGTTCCTGCCGCTATTCCAGGTCGAACATCGCCGCCAGGTCGTAGTTGCTGTACTGGCGGAAGGCGATCAGGGTCTCGGTGCGGGCGATGCCGTCGATCCGGAGGATGTCCTCGGTGACGAGCTGCGCCAGGGCGTCGTTCTGCCGGACGCGGGCGACGGCGACGATGTCGAACTCGCCGGCGACGCTGTAGACCTCGGTGATGCCGCTGACTTTGAGCAG
>JAWLBS010000045.1:3454-21661 GCA_041687575.1 Phycisphaerae bacterium
TCAGTCCTCCAGGTTCAGCCACCGGACCTCGTCCGGGGTCAGCTCAATGTCCAGGGCCTGCAGGCTCGTCCGGGTCTCGGACAGTTGTCGCGGGCCGATCAGCGGGAACGTCGGGAACGGCTGGCACAACACGTACGCCGCCGCGATCGTCACCATCGGCACGCCGTACTTTTCGGCCAGTTTACGCGCCCGCTCCTGCCGGCGGAAGTTGTCTTCGGCGTACCAGCAGCGGACCAGTTCCTCATCGGAGGTGTCTTCCGGTTTGGCGCGGCCGGTGAAAAAGCCCCGCGCCTGGCTCGACCAGGGCATCAGCGGCGTCTGGGTCTTTTCGAACCAGGCCCGGCTCTCGGGGTCGCTCGAGGAGAGGCAGCCCTTCCAGGGGGCGTCGACCATGCGGGCGAGGCTGAAGTTGTTGCTGACGGCGGCCAGGGGCGTCAGGCCTTTCTTTTCGGCGTAGTCGTTGAAGGCCTGGATCCGCTCGAGGGTCCAGTTGCTCACGCCGAAGGCCTTCATCCGGCCGGCCCGCTTGTGCTCGTTGAGCACCTCGACGAACTCGCCGACGGGTACGTCGGGGTTGTCGCGGTGCATCATGTAGATGTCGAGGTAGTCCATCTGCAGGCGGCCGAGGCTCTCGTGCAGCTGGGCGGTCAGCCGGTCCGGGAAACAGTGGGGCGTGTGGGCGCCCTTGTCGAGGATGACGACCTTGTCGCGGATGCCCCGGTTTTTGACCCACTGGCCGAGCACCGCTTCGCTGCGTCCGCCGCCGTAGACGTAGGCGCAGTCGAAGCAGTTGCCGCCCTGCTCGAAGTAGTCGTCCCACATGACCGCCCCGTGCGTGAGGGTCCGCTGGTTGTCGCAGCCCATGACCAGACGCGAGACGGGCAGGTCGACGCCGGCGATGCGGCCGTACTCCATCTTCGCGTTCTCGCCGACGGCAAGGGGCCGGCCGTGGACGGTGCGGGTGAGGTTCTCGGGCTTTTCGGCGTCATAGACCAGCCCGATCGACTCGCGCCACATGTCGAGCATCCTCATGTTGCCCAGGGTGTCGTCCCAGCACATGGCGGGGAAGGGGGCCTGGCCTTTCTCGATGTTGGCGGCGACGGTGTCGGCCTCGAGGCCGTAGAGCCACTCGCTGCTGTCGACGACGATCTCGTCTACATCCTTGGCGCCCTTGCGCTGCACGAGGATCTTGACCTGGCCGCCCTCGCGGGCGGGGATCCACGGTGTGGGCATGTAGATGTGCCCCTCGGTGCCGAAGATCCGCACGGCATTGTCCTGTGCCACGCCCACGCCGGTGGAAAGCTGGGCGACGATCTCGCCGGGGAATTTGGCGACGGCGACGGCGTACTCATCGACGCCGGTGGCGCAGAGGTGCCCGGTGCCCTTCAGTTCGATCGGCTCGGCGAAGGTCCCGCCAGTGGCCGCCCCGGCGATCAGCCGGGCCATGCTGGCGGTGTAGCAGCCGACGTCGAGGATCCCGCCGCCGCCGAGGGCGTTCTTATAGAGGCGGCCTTCGGGGTTGTAGCCGGCGTGGAAGCTGAAGGTTGCCTGGATGACCCGCACGTCACCGATGGCCCGGTCCCGCAGCAGTTCGACGAGTTTGGCGATCTGCGGGTGGCAGCGGTACATGAAGGCTTCCATCGCAAAGACCCCATTGCGTTCAGCGGCCTCGAAGATGGCCATCGCCTCGGGGTGGTTCAGGCCGATGGGCTTTTCGCACAGGACGTGCTTGCGCGCCTCGGCCGCCTTGATCGCCCACTCGGCGTGCATCGGGTGGGGTGTGCTGATGTAGACGGCCTGGACGTCCTTATCGGCCAGCAGGGCCTCGTACGAGCCGTAGCGGCAGGGGATCTTGTACTGGTCGCCGAACTTATCGGCCGTTTCCTGGTTGCGGCTGCCGACCGCGACCAGCGAGCCGGTCTTGGAGTGTGCGACGCCGTCTGCGAAGATGCCGGCGATTCGGCCGGTGCCGATGATGCCCCATGCAAGTTTTTCTGCCACGTCTTATTCCCCTCAAGCCCTTATCGGGACCCATGCTGGCAGGAGCGGGCTCAGTGCGGAACGTCCGCGGCGGAGATGTCCTTCAAAAGAGGACGGCTCCCGCAGCCCCGATCCTGTATGGCCGATATGACCAGAAGCGGCGGGTGCTGTCAACGGGGCTGGCATCGATGGCCTGTGGCAGGGCGGTGAGTCCGGTCCTGCCGGCCAGCCGCCTGTTGATGCCGGCTTTGGATTCCCCGGGGTTTGTCATTAACACGGTTACCGGTTCGGACGATATACCCGCTGCTGGCGCGAAGCACATGCGCGCGGCTGCAGCTTCGGCTGCGTGTTGTAAGGACGAATAACCTCTGGGCATCCAGCAGGGAATTGTGGCTTATGGATATCGCAACCATCATCGGCCTGATCATCGTGGTTACCGGTGTCGGCTGGTCGATGTACGGCGCGACGGGGGGCGACCTCAGCCCGTACATCTCGGTTCCGGGGATCGTGCTGGTCGCCGGCGGAGCCTTCGGGGCGGTCTGCCTGTCGATGCCGCTGCGCTCGGTGCTGTCGGTCGGCGGGTACATCAAGACGTGGTTGTTCAGCAAGGACCAGCCGATCAAGGGCGTGATCAAGGAGATGGTCGGCTACGCGGAGGTCGCCCGCCGCGACGGCATGCTCGCGCTGGAAAATGCTCTGAAGCAGCAGCAGGACCCGTTCCTGAAGAAGGGGCTGCAGCTGGCGATGGACGGGACGGATCCGACCACCCTGCAGCAGACGCTCGAGATCGAGATCGCCGCGCTGGCCGAACGCCATCGCGACGGCAAGAAGTTCTTCGATCTGCTGGCCAAGTTCGCGCCGGGCTTCGGACTGGCTTCGACCCTGGTCGGCCAGGTGGGCATGTTCAAGAGCCTCGGCAGCGATGCCAGCGTGATCGGTCAGGCCTTGGCGGTGGCCCTGTTGGGCACGCTCTATGGGGCCCTGATGGCCAACATGATCTGCGGTCCGATCAGCGAGAAACTCGCCCTGCGCAGCGCCGAAGAGCAGTTCATGAAGGAAATGACGCTGGTGGGGATCATGAGCATCCAGGCCGGCGACAACCCCCACGTGGTGCAGATGAAACTGCAGGCCTTCCTGTCGGAGAAGCAGCGCCAGGGACTGGACAGCCGGTAGCAGGAGGGGTCCGCGATGGCAATGAAAAAGAAGAAGGGTGATGAACCGCCCGCAGACAACTGGATCGTCACTTTCGCCGACCTGATGAGCATCATGCTGTGCTTTTTCGTGATCATGGCCGCGGGCAGCAACCCGGGGCTGATCGATCTGGACCCGCGCTGGACCGAGATCATCGCCGCGATCAAGCAGGCGTTCAACTACATGCCGCCGCCGGACTCGGAGGATCCGGTGGACCTGCAGATCCTGCTCAACCAGCTCAAGCACACCAGGGGCCGCGGCGGGGCGGACAAGAAGGGCGACGCCTTCGACCACAGCGAGGGGGCGGTCGGTAACCACAACGAGGTCACCACGATCCGCACGGGCCTGCAGACGACGATGGGCGGACAGATCCGGTTCGCGAAGCTCTCGGCGGAGCTGTCCGACGAGGCCGTGCTGCGCCTCAGGCAGATCGCCGCGCGGGTCAAGGGACACACCAATATCTTCGTCGTCAAGGGACACACCTCCAGGGATGAGGAAGAGGTCCTGGATGCCAGCGGGCGCGACCTGGCGTACGAGCGGGCCTGCAACGCCGTGGCCGTGCTTGCATCACTCGGTCTGCACGGCCAGTCGCTGCGCGTGCAGTCGTGCCGCGACTACGAGCCGCTCAAGGAGGCCGCCTACCGCGACGCCGACCATGCGGTTAACCGCCGCGTCGAAGTGGTCGCCACCGAATCGCTGATGACCGAGGTCCGCAGCCTCACCGGAGACGTGTACCCCGAGAAGAGGGACAGTGACCAGACCAAGATGGGCAAGGCGGTTTCGGTGCTGCCGGCCGAGGCGGTCAAGCCGATCTCGGCGTTGCCGCCGCAGGCGGTGGCGGGACACTGATCGGAGCATCGGTCGCACCCGCGGGATTGGGCCCCGTTGCTGTTGGGGCGAATGCAAGCGGCGTCTGTACCGCCGCACTCCAAAGCTGTCGCCGTTTTGGGCGTGCCTTTCACGTTGCCTGCTGTCCCCTGTCCCCTGTAACCTGCTGTTGTCGTTCACTGCCCCCTGTTCCCCTCTGATTCCGGTTGCCGATACCAGACACTTGTCCTCAGAAGCGCCATGTTGACGGCCGGGCTGTCGGGTGGCATGGTATGGGCGGATGTCGCAGACGCCTGGCGTCGCGTGGAGTGAGAGACCGGAATACAAGGAGTCCGATGATGCCCGTCACGAGCCGTAATCACCTCGCCGTCCCGGTTGCCGTGATGTCCTTTGCCGTGGCGCTGGCGGTTGTTGCAGGCCCCGCGGTCGCCGAGCCGATCCGCTGCCCGGTCGTCAAGGACGTGTGGATCGCTACCCAGAACGAAGAGCGGAACCACTCCATGGGCAAGACCGACCGGATGAAGCTCAAGGTCCTGCAGGAGATGGGGCTGATCGGCTTCGATGTGTCGGCGCTGAAGGGCAAGAAGATCAGGTCGGCTGAGCTGTACCTGCACCCGGTGGAGGGGAGCGAGTCGCGATTCGTCGAGGGCCGTGCGACGGACCTGCGGTGGGTAATCGTCTCGACGGTGACCAGCCCGTGGGTCGAGGGCAGCGGCGACCAGAGCTACAAGCCCGATCCGCAGGGCCACGGCGCGACGTACCTGGAAGCAAGCTACCAGAGGCAGCCGTGGGCGTGGGAGGGCAGCAAGCTCAGCGCGGTCATCAACGGCCAGCTCAACTCGGTCTACAGCGTCAACGAAATCGTCCCGGCCGAAGGCGGCTACTGGAAGGTGCCGGTCGATGGTAAGGTCGTGCAGGCCCTTGTGGCCGGCCTGAGCGACGGGGTGTGCGTGATGGACGGTTCGGGCACGCACGCGACCAACCCGTTCGTCTACACCCGCGAATCCAAGGGCAAGGCCCCGTACCTGCTGGTGGAGGTCGAGGGGGAGCAGGCCGCCAAACCCGCCGCGCCCGATCTGCAGGATATCCTTCCCGACGAGAAAAATGCCACGCTGGAAAAGGGCGCGATCCGGCTGCAGGTCCTGACCCCGCCGGAGACGTTCGGTTTCCACGTCAAGATCGACGGCGAGCAGGTCGAGCCGTGGCAGGTCGAGTGGCCGAGCAATCCCGGCGGGATCAACTGGGTGACGATCGAGGACCTGCCCGCGGGCAAGCAGGTAGAGGTCGAGGTCGCCGCGGTCGACGCGGCGGGCAACCTGTCGGACTGGTCGAGCCGCAAGGGCAAGGTCAGCGACAAGGTGAGCGTGCCGGACCTGCCAGGGGCCGTGTTCAAGCCGAAACCCGGCGAGCCGGTCAAGGTGGGCGAGGGTCTGGTCGCCTGGGCGTTTCCCGAGGTGGTCGAGGTCGACCCGGTGACCGCGCTGCCGATGTACGAGAAGGACAAAAAGACCTACCGCAATGCCAACCCCGTCTGGAGCGGCGCCGAGGGCAAGGTCCGTCTCGCGGCCGCCCGGGGCGAGATCGTGGCTTTCCAGCTCGGCCTGGAGCAGCAGGGCGAGCAGGCGTCGGCACAGGTGAGCGTGCATCTGCGCGACCCGGCCGGCCAGACGGTCGGGGCGAATCACTTCAAATTGTACCGCGTGTGGTACGTGCCGAGCGAAACCGGCGAGGGCGAGCAGGCCTCGGTCCGCTGGAACCCCGAGTACCTCGTGCCGATCGCCGCGGGCAAGATCCGCGCGCCGATGGAGGACAACAAGATCGATGGCCAGCGGCTGCAGGCGGTGTACGTCGACATCGCGATTCCCGGCAGCGCCCCGGCCGGCACGTACAGCGGCGAGGTGCGGATCAAGGCAGACGGCGGCGAGGCGAGCCTGCCGCTGGAAATCCAGGTCTACCCGGTTCGGATCCCGGACGAGCTGAACTTCAACCCGGAGCTGAACACCTACAGCGGCCCCGCGCGGGCAGGCACAAAGGAGTTCTTCGACTGGCACCGGCTGGCCCACTACAACCGGTGCACACTGAACCGGGTGCCGTACAGTCAGAACGGCAGCATCAACGAAGACATGATCCCGTCCCTGGGCGGCAAAGGTGCCGACACGCACGTGGCCGACTGGAGCGAGTACGACCGCAGGGTCGGGCCGCTGCTGGACGGTTCAGCGTTCAAGGACCTGCCCCGCGCCCACGTGCCGGTCAAATCGTTCTATTTGCCAATGTTCGAGAACTGGCCGATGGGGCTCGAGGACCACTACCAGATGGGCATGCCGCCGGCCGAGATGCGTCGCGGCGAGGACAACCGCGACCGCCCGCTCCAGATCAAGGAGAGGCATGATCTGACAGTCAAACCGATCGAGGAGGCATTCGACCAGGCGTACAAGGCGGGCTTCAAGAATGTCACCAGCCAGTTCCTCAAGCACTACGAGAAGAACGGCTGGACCCGCACGCTCTGCCAGATGTACCAGAACAACAAGTTCAACTTCGGCGGCCAGTGGTGGACCCTCGACGAGCCGAAGGAGTGGAGCGACTGGAATGCGCTGGCCTTTTTCGCCAGGCTCTTCCACGAGGCGATCGCCGTGCCGCACGAGGCGCAGTTCCTCTACCGCGGCGACATCAGCCGGCCACAGTGGCAGGGCGGGTTCATGGACGGCTACATGGACATCATCTACTCCGGTAGCAGCGGGTCGTTCGGCTATTCGCGGCTCCTGCAGCACATGAAACAGCGCGATGGGATGCTCGTCTACGTTTACGGCTCGTGCAATCCGGTCGAGCGGAACAGCTTCGAGTCGGCGGCCTGGTGCCTCAAGGCGTACGGCGTCGGCGGCGACGGTGTGCTGCCGTGGCAGTCGGTCGGCAAGGATGCGTCCTTCGACGAGCCCAACCACCTGGGCCTGCTGGTCTCGGGCAAGCGGTTTGCAATGACGGCCGTACCCAGCATGCGGGTGATGGCCCTGCGGCACGGGGCGCAGCAGTGCGAGCTGCTCAAGCAGGTCCTGGACCGCCACCGCAACTGGAGCCGCACCCACGCGATGGCGCTGGTGGGGCAGAAGGTGCCGCTGACGGCGATCGTGAACCTCAGGTGGGCGGATGAGGCCGCCGCGGCGACCTTCGGCGAGATGACAGCCGAGAATTTCCTGGAACTCAAGGAGGGTCTGCTGCAGATGCTTAGTCCGAAGCGCGACCGAAAAGAACAGACCGCTCCTGCGGCCGGCGAGGCAAGCGCCGTCCGCGAGCCGTCGGAGCAGTTTCCCGGCGTCTACCAGCCGCAGGTCGTGACGTACAAGACCGTCGACGGGCAGCCGCTGGAGATGCACGTGGTCGAACCGGTCGGCGGGGGCGAGAAGCGGCCCGCGGTGATCTGGTTCGTGTGCGGGGCCTGGCGGGGGTTCAACCCGGCCAAGCACTATGCCCAGAATCATTACCTCGCCACACGCGGCGTGGTCAATTTCGCCGCGCAGGTCCGCGTCCAGCCGGTCCACGGCACGACCCCGGCCGAGTGCGTGACCGACGGCAAGAGCGCGGTTCGCTGGGTCCGCCAGCATGCAGCCCGATTCGGCGTTGATCCGGACCGCATCGCCGTGGCGGGGGCGTCGGCGGCGGGTCATGTTTCGGCGAGCACCGCGCTGATCGACGGGTTTGACGACCCGCGGGACGACGTGGGCGTTTCGGCGGTTCCGAACGCGGCGGCCCTGTTCTGTCCCGCGGTCAACACGCACTCGCTGGCGCGGCGGATGGAGCTGTTCGGCGGCATGCAGCGGGCGAAATCGCTCTCGCCGGTCCTGCACGTCGAGCCGGGCGCGCCGCCGATGCTGGTCCAGCACGGCCAGGACGATGCCATCATCGTTATCGAGGAGATCGAGGAGTTCGTCGAGAAGATGCGGGCGGCGGGCAACCGCTGCGACCTGGTGGTCTATCCGGAGGCCGGCCACGGCTTCCAGAACTGGTATGCCGAGCAGCGCAACCCGCTGTTCTACGAGTCGATGCGGAACATGGATCAGTTCCTGACATCCCTGGGCTGGATCGAAGGCGAGCCGACGATCGACGTGTTCGCATACAACGAACCGGACACCGTCGAGTAGCCGATCAGACGTTATCGAGTGACAAGCCGCATGGCGCCGATGCCCCCCGCGTCGCCGCCATGCGGCTCTTTTTTTCGCGGTCTTGCATATCCCGCTATCCCATTGGCTCCGCAGATCATGCGTCGCATATCAGAGACGCCGTCACTTGCGAGATTGGCGCTGCGGGCCTTTGCGGGCCTATGGTTACGTAGGCGCTTCGCGGCCGTGGCTGTGAAGCAGGCGGACGTCGAACATGGGTGCACGCCACCCGGGGACGGGGGTGCACGCATCAGCGCGGGCACCGACGCCGGATTTGCCGGTCGTCGGTCCTCGCGGCGCTACGGGCGCTATAATCGGATGACAGGCAAAAGACTAGGCCGGCGGGGGACGGGCCGCGGCCGGCCTCGAATCAGCCCATGCCAGCCGAACGGTAATGCGGAGGTCGA
The DNA here is from genome assembly GCA_041687575.1 of Phycisphaerae bacterium. Lineage (GTDB taxonomy): Bacteria > Planctomycetota > Phycisphaerae > UBA1845 > JANYLN01 > JANYLN01. Next base: position 12,012 of record JAWLBS010000045.1, read on the forward strand.
CAATGGTGACCATCTCAAAGTCCAGGCCAACCACGTTGAAGGAACTTCGTGAAAGCGGCTGGGTCTCCAGAAGCGTCAAGCGAGAGATCCACGACAATTTCATGTGCATGTTGCGCAGCGGGGAGGAGCTCTTTCCGGGGATCATCGGCTACGACAGCACGGTCATCCCGGAGATCAACATCGGCTTGATCGCCGGCCACGACATGCTCTTTCTCGGCGAGAAGGGGCAGGCCAAGAGCCGGCTGATGCGGCTGCTGGTCCGGTTCCTGGACCAGGAGATCCCCTATCTGGACATCCCCGGTTGCCCCGTGCACGAGGACCCGTACCACCCGATCACGCAGGCAAGCAGGCAGATGCTGGAGGAAACGCCCGAAGGCAAGATCCCGATCGGCTGGTGGCCGCGCGAGCAGCGCTACGCCGAGCGTCTCGCCCCCGGCACGAAGTTTGCCGACATCATCGGCGAGATCGACCCGGCGAAGCTCGCGGCGGGCACGAGCATGTCAGCCGAAGAGGCGCTGCACTTCGGCCTGATCCCCCGGATGCACCGGGGCATCTTCGCGATGAACGAGCTGCCCGAGCTGGACGAGCTGGTCCAGGTCGGCCTGTTCAACATCCTGGAAGAGCGGGACGTCCAGATCCGCGGCTATCCGATCCAGTTCGACATCGACGTGATGATCCTGTTCAGTGCGAACCCCGCGACCTACAACCGCAGCGGCAAAGTGATTCCGCAGCTCAAGGACCGCATCGGCACGATCGTGCACACTCACTACCCGATGGATCGCGACGTCGGCATCCAGATCATGGAGCAGGAGTCCGGGATCGAGCTTGACGGCGAATTCCCCGTGCAGATTCCGTACTTCATGCGCGAGATTGTCGAGCAGATGAGCATCGTCGCGCGGCGCAGCAAGTACATCGATCAGCAGTCGGGCGTGTCGGCGCGGTTCAGCATCGCCAATTACCGGACGATGGTCGCCTCCTCCCGCCAGCGGGCGGCGCGGCTGGGCGAGAGGCCCACGGTGCCGCGGATCAGCGACCTGGCGCACTTTTACGCCAGCTCGCTGGGCAAACTCGAACTGGACATGATGGGCAGCCACCAGATGAGCGAGAAGCAGGTCCTCGACGCGATCCAGGCCGAGGCGATCAAGACCGTCTTCGACGAGTACGTCGACCGGCACGGCCTCGATGAGATCGGCGAGATCTTCGGCAAGGGCGTCAAGCTCGAAGTCGGCGACATGCTTCCCAGCTCGCACTACGCCGCCCGCCTCAAGAGGGTCCCGCCGGTCTGGGAGAAGGCCTTCGAGGTCAACGCGGCGGACGACGAGGCCGCAAGGGCCTCCTGTGTCGAATTCGTACTGGCTGGTCTGTACGCCAACGATCGGATCAGCCGTTCGCAGCATCACGGCAGGATTACGTATGAAACCTGATCGCAGAAGACAGCGTGAATCGAGTCGGCACCCCGGCTACGGCGGCGTCATCCACACGTACCAGAAGTATGACCCGCTGAACTTCCCGAGCCCGACCGAGCCGCCGCCCGACGTCGTCTCGCCGGCCTTCGAGCAGATGATGCAGTTCGGCAGCCTGCATCATCTGACGGAAGAGGAGATGGCCCGTGCGGTCCACCTCGACCCGAGCCAGATCCAGGGCCTCGGGCCCAGCATCGACTCGCTGATCGAGATGCTCCTGGAGCGCAAGCGCAAGATCCTCGCCACCTACGAGACCGACCACGTCCAGGGCGAGGCCTCCGACCGCTTCCACGACCAGGCGGACAAGGCCCACCCGCCGCGCAACCTCACTCGGCGCTTCAACGAGGCAGTCGACGACGAACAGCTGCACGACCTCGAACGCCTCTGGTACCTGACCAACGACGAGCAGTCGCCGTTCGCCCGCGAGCTGCTCAAGCTCATGGACAACCTCGGCGAGAAGTACCAGATCGACGAGCTTGCGGCCAAGTACGAGTTCACTGGCCGGACGGTGATGACCATCCCCCAGGCGCTGGAGATCAAGGAGGAGCTCGAGGCGATCGACAAGCTGCTCAAGCAGCTCGAAGAGGCCGCCAAGACCGCCCAGATCGGCATCATCGACATGGAGCTGCTCAAGGAGTTCGCCGAGCCGGGCGACATGCAGCAGCTCGACTCGCTGCGCCAATACATCGAGGACTACCTGCGGGAGGTCGCCGAGCGGCAGGGGCTGGAAAAGACCGACGGCAGCTATCACCTGACGCCCAAGGCATACCGGTTGTTTCAGTCGCGGCTGCTCGAGGAGATCTTCAGCGACCTGGAAGCCGCGCGGTCCGGCCGACACCAGGGGCCCATCTATGGCGAGGGCGCGATCGAGACGATGCGGACCAAGACGTACGAGTTCGGCGACTCGATCACGCACATGGACATCCCCGCCTCGATGGTCAACGCGATGCTTCGCGAGGGGCACGCCGGCCTGCCGGTGCGGATGAAGCCCGAGGACATCGAGATCCACCACACCCGCAACAACCCCAAGTGCGCTACCGCCGTGGTCATGGACATGAGCGGCTCGATGCGCTACGACGGGCAGTACATCAACGTGAAGCGCATGAGCCTGGCGCTGCACGGCCTGATCCGCAGCGAGTTCCCGGGGGATTTCCTGCAGTTCGTCGAGATGTACACGTTTGCCAAGCCGCGGCACATCAGCGAGATTGTCACGCTGATGCCCAAGCCCGTGACCGTGCACGACCCGATCGTGCGCCTAAAGGCCGACATGTCCAACCCGGATATCAGCGAGTTCCAGATCCCGCAGCACTTTACCAACATCCAGCACGGCCTGCAGATGGCCAGACAGTTCCTGAGCGTCCAGGACACGCCCAACCGGCAGGTTATCCTGATCACCGACGGCCTGCCGACCGCCCACTATGAGGGCGAGTTCCTGTACATGCTCTATCCGCCGGACCCGGCGACCGAGTCGGCCACGATCCGCGAGGCGCAGCTCTGCGCGCAGAACAACATCACGATCAATATCTTCCTGCTGCAGAGCTGGAGCCAGACCAGCGAGGACGTGCAGTTCGCCTACCGGATGGCGGAAACGACCAAGGGCCGCGTCTTCTTCACCGGCGGCCGCGACCTCGACCGCTACGTGGTTTGGGACTACATCAAACGCCGCCGGCTTTTCATCGGCTGACGCCGGCCTGGGTGCCGAGTTCGGAGCCCCGGCTTTAGCCGGCGTTCGGAGTCCCGCCTTCAGGCGGTCCGCCCGAGCGAGCGCAGCGATGCGAGTGGCCGAGCTGCGAAGTAGCCAATGAAGCCCCGCAACGGAAAGAACGCCCGAAGTCGCAGTTGTCGTGGTTACTGCTGCGGGAAACTTGTGTGACGAAGCTGCAGGGAATCACGCCGACCTTCGCACCTTCCGGCGCCCATGCCCCGCAGCGGACCCGCTTTCCCCGCCCTCATCCCCCGAAAACGGCTGCCGCGATTCACCGAGCACCTTGAGCAGCTCCGCCGCCTGATCGTACAGCGGCTGCAGTGCCTCCGGGAACGAATCGCGCGGCATCGCCCGCAACAGCAGCAGCGGCAACGGCTCCTGCAGGTGCGCCTCGATCCGCTGCAGGTGTTCCACCGTCAGATTCCGCTGGCCGCTGGCGACCCGGCTGATGAACGATTCGGTCGTGCCGGTGATGGCGGCGATCTGTTTGAGCGTCATTCCCTTTTCCGCTCGCAGATACCCGACCACGTCGGCCGGCAGTGCAGAACTGGATACACTTTCGAGTCTGCTATCCATGATTTCCCCCTTGTTTAGCTTGGAGGGAACATTGCCCGGTTCAGCAGCTGCTTTGGAATCCGGCCATGTTCCATAAGCTTCATGCAGAGCCCCAGGAGCTCGACCGTGCTCATTTCAATATCGCGCTTCAGGCGATCCACTTCGCGGCGATGCCCATCATCCAACTCGCACTTGCAGCGCCCGATCAGGTGCTCGTACTTGCAGACCTCGATGTAAATCTCGGAACACAACTGCTCCAGACCGGTCTTCCTGAAGGCAATGATCCAGTCGGCCGCTCGCTGCAGTGCAACGTAAGAGTCCTTGCGCCAGCCCGGCACGCCTTCGCCGCTGAACCAGCCGCCTTGATGATGTTGCGACCCTTTCGATGAGGAACTCAGTGTCCCGTCCTCCCAAGGGCTCTTGCAGCCACTGGTTTGTCTATAATCAATGTACACCGAACTTGACTATATGTCAAGCCTCTCGGGGCGCCACTCCGCGTCGCTCGCTCGAACCGCCTGGAAGGCGGGACCCAAACGCAGACTGAAGCCGGGACTCCTGCATCTTCGCGGGCGCCGTTCGACTCGCTCCGCTCGCTCACGCCAAGCAGCCCGCCCTACCCGGCAATCCCTGTCGGATGCTTCGCCAGAAACTCCGCATGGTGCGACCGGCCCGTCTGGCGCAGGTGCTCGAGGAACGTATCGTAGATCTCGCGGGTGTGGTACGGGCCGCCTTCGGCCATCACCGTCCAGAGCGGGTCGCCCCGTTGGGCGCTGGTCTTCATCATCTGCGTCGTCCAGTCCTCGAGCATCGCCTGGGCCTGGTTCGCCAGGTCCGGCTGCGTGGGGGCGAGGTCGTTGAGCTCGTGCGGGTCTTCGGCGACGTTGAACAGCATCTTTTCCGGCAGTTCCTTGAATCCGGTGTGATAGCTGCGAACGAAGATGTGGTCGCCCCAGCGGACCGCACGCTGGCACGCCCACGTCAGCTGGCTGAGCACCAGGTAGTCCCGTCCGCGGCTCTCGCCCTTGCCGAAGGCGTCGGCGAAACTCTGGCCGTCCCAGTGCGCCGGCACCGGCTGGCCTACCATCTCCACCATCGTCGCCCCGACGTCGCACTGGTAGTGCAGCGCGCTGTCGACCCGCCCGCCTTGCATCCCCGGCCAGCGGATGATCATCGGCACGCGGCTGGTGACGTGATCGGCGGTATGGTGGTCGCCGTAGACGCCGAGCTCGCCCATGTTCTCGCCGTGGTCGCTGGTGATGATGATGACGGTGTCGTCCAGCACGCCCGCGTCGGCCAGGGCATTGAAGATCCGCCCGCAATGCTCATCGGCGTAGCGGATGCCGCAGTCGTAGCCGTCGACCCACCGCTTGTACTCGGCCATGCTGTCGATCTTCTGAGGCGTGCGGGGGTAGCCTTCCAGCGGGCCCAGCAGCTTGCCGTGCGGCTCCTGCGCGCCGTGGGGGCAGTAGCTGTTCCAGTGCTGCTGACGGAGCTCCTCGGTGTACCAGTCGCCGACGGGCTCGTCCTTGAACGGGTTGCCGAACTCCTCGGGCGCGCGGTACGGCGCGTGCGGGTCCCAGATGTTGTAGTGCAGGACCCAGTCGTCCTTCTTTGCGTTGCGGGCGATCCAGTCCAGGGCGGTCGGTGTGACCTCTTCAGCGCTTTCCATGCCGCACCGGCCGGTGTTGTACATCTCCCGCCAGCCGGCGTAGAACCACATCGCCGAGTGACGCTCGCCGAACGGGCTGATCGAGACGGGATAGAGCCCCGCCCGGCGGAGGCAATCGATCAGGCCCGGTTGTTGCTGAAAGGTGTTGAACTCGCGCCCGGCTCCGATCGGGAACGGATCGGCCCGCAGGCCGCCGTGGTTGACGATCCCGTTGTGAATCCCGAACTGGCCGGTGAACATCGCCCCCCGGCTGGCCAGGCACGGCGCGTCTGACACGTAGCAGTTGTCGAAGCGCGTCCCCTCCCCGGCGATCCGGTCGATGTTGGGGCTGGTGTTGCGGTGATAGCCGTAGCAGCCGAGATGGTCCGGCCGGGTCGTGTCGATATCCACGTACAAAATGCGCATAGTCTTTCTCGCCAATTCTTATGATTTGTCTGTTTGTGTCACCAACAGGACGATTGTAGGCCGCCGGGGTGCCGCGCACAAGCAGGAAAAGGACGCGAGACGGCGGCCGTTGGGTGCATCCGGCGATCAGCGGCAGAGCGGGTTGCCCGGCGGGCTGACCCCTCAGGGAAACCGCTGCGAGGGATGCCTGCCGGGGATCTGACCCCTGGTAGCAAGCCCCAGGTAGCTACCCCGCCGCTGCTGTGCGGCGAGAGAGCAGACAGGAGAGCAGTAGAGCAGTAGAGCGGGCGGCGTCGTGCGCTCGATTCGGAACTCGCTCGGCTCGGCAGCGTTGAGTGAAAGCGGCGTCGCGGCCGCCATATTGCCGCTGGGCGATCCGCAGGGGATTCGGTGCCGTGGGGCCGATGGCGGCGTGATGGAAAGCGGCCCTGCCGCGTGGAGATGGGCGGGAGATGAGCAGGGCCAGTCGAAAAAGAGGCGGGAGCCCTTCCGGTTAAGGTCCGGACAGGGCTCCCGCATTTCAGCCTATGTTGCCGGGCGGCGGCGGCCGCCGGCTGTTGTATCCATCCGCGCAAGTCTGCGTAATCTGCGGAAGGCCGTTGTTGCCGTTACTGGCAACTGGCAACTGGCAACTACACTACTTCCTCCAGAACTTCCCGCCGTACACCGCGTTCTCGCCGAGCCATTCTTCGATGCGGAGCAGCTGGTTGTACTTGGCGATGCGGTCGGTGCGGCTGGCCGAGCCGGTCTTGATCTGGCCGCAGTTGGTGGCGACGGCCAGGTCGGCGATGGTCGTGTCCTCGGTCTCGCCGGAGCGGTGGCTCATCACCGCGCCCATGCCGTTGCGCATCGCCAGGCCGACCGAGGCAAACGTCTCGGTGAGCGAGCCGATCTGGTTGACCTTGATTAGGATCGCGTTGGCGGCGCCCATGTCGAGGCCCTTGGTCAGCCGCTCGACGTTCGTGACGAACAGGTCGTCGCCGACGAGCTGGACCTTCTGGCCGATCTTCCTGGTGAGGCTGACCCAGCCGTCCCAGTCGTCTTCCGCCAGGCCGTCCTCGATCGAGCGGATCGGGTACTTGCCGCACCAGCCGGCCCACAGGTCGACCATCTCGTCGCTGGTGACGAGCCTGGACGGGTCGCTCTTGAAGAACTTGTACTTGCCGCTGGCCTTGTCGTACATCTCGGAGGTGGCCGGATCGAGGGCGACGAAGACCTCCTCGCCGAACTTGTAGCCGGCCTTTTTGACGGCCTGCTCGATCAGCTGCAGGGGCTCCTCGTTGCCTTCCTTGAGGCTGGGGGCGAAGCCGCCCTCGTCGCCGACGCTGGTGTTGTAGCCCTTGTCCTTGAGGACGCCGGCCAGGGCGTGGAAGATCTCGGTGCCCATCCGCAGGGCCTCGCCGAAGCTCTCGGCACCCCATGGCTGGATCATGAACTCCTGGAAGTCCACGTTGTTGTCGGCGTGCTTGCCGCCGTTGAGGATGTTCATCATCGGCACCGGCAGCACGTTAGCGCCGCAGCCGCCGAGGTAGCGGAACAGGGGCAGCCCTGCCGAGGTGGCAGCGGCCTTGGCGACGGCCATCGAGACGGCCAGGATCGCGTTGGCGCCGAGTTTGGCCTTGTTGGGGGTGCCATCGAGGTCGAGCATGACGCTGTCGATCAGCTCCTGGTCGAACGCGCCCAGGCCGATGACCTCCTCGGCGATCGCCTCGTTGATGTTCTCGACGGCCTTTAACGTGCCTTTGCCGAGGTAGCGGGCCTTGTCGCCATCGCGGAGTTCGACCGCCTCATGCTCGCCGGTCGATGCGCCGCTGGGCACGGCCGCGACACCGACCGAGCCGTCCTGGAGATGGACCTCGGCCTCGACGGTCGGGTTGCCGCGGGAATCCAGAATCTCTCTGCCCTGAACGTTGATCACAATGCTCATGTCGCCTCTCCGTTTCTGTGTCTGTGTGCAGACAATTCGTGTGGGGGCTAGACGCTACAGCAGCCCGCCAGCCTGGTTTCGGTACCGTACCTGCTGCCCGTATACGTAAGCGTAGCCCGCCAATATAATGGCAGGCTGCGGACAATCAAGCGAAAGGGGCTGGTGAGGGCCCCGGGCGGTGCGTCCGCTGCTTGGCGGCGGCTCGTGGCCAGGGGGTCAGACCCCGGTGGATCTTTCGGGCATTGTTGCTCCCGAGGGAATTGGGCGGTGGGCTCGCATGCGGGCGTGCTGCCAGGGGTCAGACCCCCGTCAGACGGGCGAAACAGGATTATGGGGCCCCAAGGGGCCTGGCGGGCGTGCGGCAGCCCGGTTCATGTGGCGGCCGCGGGTCCCGTATCCACGATAGCGGAGGTGCTTTACGTGAATTTCATCAAGATGCACGGCTTGGGCAACGACTACGTCTACATCAACGCCTTCGAGCAGCAGGTGGCCGATCCGGCCGCGGTGGCGATCCGGGTCAGCGACCGGCACCGGGGCATCGGCAGCGACGGGCTGATCCTGGTCGCGCCGTCGGAGGTGGCGGATGTGCGGATGGAGATGTACAACGCCGACGGTTCGCGAGGCCAGATGTGCGGCAACGGCATCCGCTGCGTGGCGAAGCTGGCGGTGGACCGGGGGCTGGTCGGCTCGTCGAACAAGGACATCGCCGAGAAGCTCAAGGGCCGCAACGCGGTCGCCCGGTTCCTGCGGACATCCACCGTGTATCTGACGGTCGAGACCGACGCCGGCATTCGCGAACTGGCCGCCATCCGCGACGAGGATGGCAAGGTCTACCAGGTGTGCGTGGACATGGGCGAGCCGATTCTGCCGGCGGGGCAGGTGCCGGTGGATGTGGCGAAGCTCGACGGCGATTTGTCGGCCGATCAGCCGGTGATCAAGGCGCCGCTGGCGCTGCTGTCGGGGACGCGGCCGATGACCTGCGTGTCGATGGGCAATCCGCACGCGGTGTTCTTCGTGGAGGACCTGGCGGCGGTTGACCTGTTTCGCGACGGGCCATTTGTCGAAAAGCACGCGGCGTTTCCCGAGCGGGTCAATGCCCACTTCGTGCAGATGATCTCGCCGGGGCAGGTGAAGGTGCTGACCTGGGAGCGGGGCAGCGGCGCGACCCAGGCGTGCGGGACCGGGGCGTGCGCGGTGTGCGTGGCCGGCGTGCTGGAAGAGCGGACCGAGCGGGCGGTGACCGCGACGCTGCCCGGCGGCGATCTGCTGCTGGAGTGGTCGGACGACGGGAAGGTGTACATGACCGGCCCGGCCGAAGAGGTGTTCACCGGCGAGTGGCCGGGGTGAGTGCGGGGTGCGAGCGGATGGGTTGCGTTCAGGATGACAACAGGAGGAGCATGCTCAGGCGTCCGCTTCCGCCTGCACGACCACAAACGCTCCCGCCTTCTCGCCTTCCGCCGGCCCGGGCTGATCCATCACCGGTCCCAGCAACCATCCGATCCCGAACGTCGAGGCCGTCCCGATCACGATCAGCCATGTCCACCCCAGCCCGATCCGACCGGTCTCGCCCAGGTACAGCAGGACCGCCATCGCGGCCGCGGTGACGACCATCGCCAGCACATTCGCCCGGTTGGCCCGTCGCCGCGTCAGCAGCCCCAGCAGGAACACCCCCAGCGTGCTGCCTCCCGTCACCGCAAGCACCTTGAACGCCACCCAGAGGATCCCGTCGAATTGCTGGCACACGTACGCCAGCCCCGCCAGGATCACCCCGAACGCTGCCACGCACACCCGACCGACCCACAGGTAGTGCTGCTCGCTGGCCGTGCGGTTGATCAGCGGGCGGTAGATGTCCGTCACGAACGACGCTGACAGCGAACTCAGCGGCGAGTCGATGCTCGCCAGCAGGATCGCCGCGAGCACCAGCCC
>JAWLBS010000046.1:0-21619 GCA_041687575.1 Phycisphaerae bacterium
ACCTGCCTGCCGCTCAGCTCAACCAGCTGCGCATCGTCGGTGATGTTCTCGCCGGCCTGGGCCCGCCGGGCGTAGGCCTCGATCAGCCAGTCCTTGCGGAAGACCTGCGGCGTCTGGGCCTCCCAGAGCCCCTCCCGGCTGACCGTCGCCTCGACCAGGTTGGCGGTGCCCACCCGCTTGAGCGTGCTGCGCACCGGCGCCGCCAGCAGGGCCGCACCGCTTTTTGCGGCCTGGGCGAAGACCGCATCAATCATCGCCTCGGTCACGCACGGCCGGACGGCGTCGTGCACGGCGACCAGCTCGGCCTCGTCCTTGACCCGCTCCAGGGCCCTGGCGACCGTCTCGTGCCGCTGGCTGCCGCCTTCTACCAGGTTGATCCCCATGAACGCCAGGTTCGCCCCGAACTTGCGTTTGACCTCCTCGGCATCTTCCGGCGCGACGGCCAGGATCGTCTGGGCCACGTCCTCGCGATTGATGAACAGCTCCAGCGTCCGGATCACCACGGGCCGGCCGGCCAGGTTGACGAACGGCTTTTTCTCCCTGCCGCCGAACCGCGACGACTGCCCCGCTGCCGGTACGATGACTGCGATCTTGGCCACGATACGTCTCCTGCTGCGCTGCAAACCACGGAATCCCAAGGCGACCGGACGCGTTATGTCCGCGATGCCTCGTCTCGATCCACCCATTATTAACGCACGGATGAGGTATTGGCCAGGATCGGCAGCAGAACGGAGGTCCTGCAGACCAGTGGTGGGGCAATCACTTTCAGGGCTGCAGGGCGGCCTTCTTGTTGGTCGTCTTGAGCGACCGGCGGCAGTGCCGGCCGTGCGGGTGGTATTCGGCGTTCCAGATGCCCTTCTTGCCGCGCTTGCAGATCGTGACGCGACGGAGCAAGCGCGACGGCTGATCCGCCTGGCGCCCATCCCGGACCGGCTCAACGAGTTAGACGTCGCCCGAAAGATTGAGGCAGCCCCCACCGCGAATCGAGATGAGGTTCATGTGGCGGACACCCGGTTCAGACTGTACCATCGCGATTCGTACGCGATCTCGGACGGATGGGCTTCGTTCGAACGATCATAACGACCGGGGGGATCCTTGGGAGCTTGAATCGGGAGCCGAAATCGTGAAGCGATGTCTTGTGGCGGCGATTGCAACGTTCTTGACGGTCACCAGTCTGGCGTGGGGAGAAGATTGGCCGATGTGGGGACGCGACGCCGCCCGCAGTGGAATCTCGCCCCTGAAGCTTTCCGACCCCCTGCGCCTGCACTGGATGCGCGAGCTGCCCGCCCCGCGACGCGCCTGGGGAAAGCAGTTGGACGACAAGGACAAGCTGGAGTTCGACCTCTCGTATTCCATCATCGTCATGGGCGATACCGTGTTCGTGCCGTCGATGAACACCGACACTCTGACAGCCTATGGCTTGGACACCGGGACAGAGAAGTGGCGCTTCTACGCCGATGGGCCGGTTCGGCTAGCGCCCGCGGCCGGGAACGGAAAAGTGTACTTCGTGTCTGACGACGGGCATCTGTATTGTCTCGACGCCGGTTCGGGAGAGGAGCTTTGGCGGTTCGACGCCCGGCCCACCGATCATCGGGTGCTGGGCAATGCCCGCGTCATCAGCATGTGGCCGGCGCGGGGAGGACCAGTGCTCCACGAAGGAACGATCTACTTCGCCGCGGGAGTCTGGCCTTACCTCGGGACCTTCATCCACGCGGTCGACGCGGAAACGGGCAAGCGGATATGGGCCAACACCGGACACGCCACTGAATGGCAGCCCCAGCCTCACGGGGGCGCGTATGCCTTCGCCGGCGTGTCGCCCCAGGGATATCTGGCCGTGTCGGGGGATCGCCTGGTCGTTTCCGGAGGGCGGTCGCTGCCGGCGCTGTTCGACCGGCACACCGGGTCGCTTCTGCATTCGTCCGTTGACGGAAAGGACATCGGCGGCTATCGGGTTCGGATCGACGGAGACCACTATTACAACCATGGCTGGCGGTATCGGCTTCGCGACGGCGGACGAGCCGGCGAGGGCGACATCGTCGACGAGGCGCTGCAGGCCCGCGTGGAGGCGCTGCGGGATCAGCTCGACAGCGACGTGTTCGAGTATCTTGCGGCGCGGGAACGTCTGTTTGTGGTAACGCAATCGGGAACGATCTACTGTTTCGGCCCCGCCGAACGCAAACCGATACGGCATGCCTGCAATCGCAGCGTACCTCAGAAGCGCTCCGACGCCGCGGGAGACCGAGCGGAAGAAATCCTGCAACAAGGGGGCCACCACCAGGGATACGCCCTCCTGCTCGGCGTGGGCGACGGAGACCTGATGGAACAACTGGCGATACGGAGCGACCTGCACATCGTCGGGATCGACCCGAACCGGGAGCGCATCGTCGCCCTGCGGAAGCGGTTTGACGATGCGGGGCTGTACGGTCGGCGCATCGCGCTGATCCCGGGGATGCCGGGCAAGGCCCGCTATCCGAAATACATCTCCTCGCTGATTGTCATGGAAGACCCCTGCGTTCTGCCCGCAAAGCCGGACGCGGAGTTTCTCGAACAGGTGTACAGCTGGCTGCGCCCTTACAACGGGCGGGCGCTGCTGCGGATCTCGCCGGACACGCAGGAATCGTTTTCCGCTGCCTTGACGGATTTCAACCCCGCTGCCGGCGAGGCCGCCGAGGCTGACGGTTTCCTCATGCTGTCCCGTACAGGCCCCCTGCCCGACACGGGACAATGGACGCATCAGTACGCGGACTCCGCCAATACGGTGATTTCGCACGACGACCTCGTGCGCCCTCCGTTCGGTCCGATCTGGTTCGGAGGCATTACCAACGAGCGTGTCCTTCCGCGGCATGCCGTGGGGCCACGCCCCCAGGTCGCCGGGGGGCGGCTGCTGATCCTCGGCGTGGAGACCATCAGCAGCCGATGTGTTTTCTCCGGGCGGGAGATGTGGATGCGCGAATTCCCCGGTATCGGGCACCCGTTCACGAATCTGCCCCTGGAGCAGCGCTGGCAGGAGGGGGCATCGGTCTACATGACCAACCAGCCCGGCGCCGCCTATATCGGCAGCCCCTACGTGACCCTTCCCGACGCCGTATACCTGCGGTACCAGGGCAAGGTGTATCGCCTGGACCCGGACACGGGCAAAACGCAGGCGGAGTGGACCCTCCCGGCGCGTCCCAGCGAACCCCAGACGCCGGACTGGGGACATATCAGCGCGTGCGACGACACGATCCTCGTCACGACGAACCCGCACATCTGGCGCGGCGGCGATCTCGGGTCATGGACCGACGACAAATGGGACGGCAGTTCCAGCGAGCGGCTCATCGCCATGGACCGGCACACGGGAAAGGTGCTCTGGACGCGCGATGCAAAGATCGGATTCCGGCACATGACGATCGTGTCCGGCCGCGGACGAGTGTTCGTCAACGACCTTCTGTCCGAGCAGGCGCTGGGCATGGCGGAGCGGCGCGGCATGGCCGTAACAGACAAACCGCGCGTTTACGCCCTGGACCTTCGCACCGGAGACGTCCTCTGGACGAACGAGAGCGATGTATTCGGCACGTTCCTGAGCTACAGCGCGGAACATGACATTCTGATCGAAGGCGGTTCGCGGGACACCCGGAGGCAACTCGATGACGAACCCGGTGCCGTCATCGCCCGTCGAGGCAGCAACGGCGATGTGCTCTGGCGGCACGACGGAAAGAACATCCAAGGCCCGATGATCCTGCAGGGAGAGAAGATCTTTTCCGGTCGCCCCGGATCGGCCATTCGCCTCCTGGACGGCGCGACCGCGCAGCGGGAGCATCCCATCACCGAGCAAGAGGTCAACTGGACGTACTGGAAGGCGTATGGTTGCGGAATGTCCAACGCCGGAACGCATCTGCTGCTGTTCCGCTCCGGTGCAGCCGGGTTCGCTGATTTGGAGCACGATGGAGGGACAGGCACGCTGGGCGGAGCCAAATCCGGCTGCACTGCCAGCATGATCCCCGCCGACGGCGTGCTGAACGCCCCGGATTACACCCGCACCTGCACGTGCTCGTATCAGAACCAGACCTCCCAGGGCCTGATCCACATGCCGGAGATGGAACTCTGGACCGTCAATCAGCCTCTCCGCCGCGTGGAAGGGGCCATCGTTCGCCTGGGAATCAACCTCGGCGCCCCGGGCGACCGCAAGGCGGACAACGGTACGCTCTGGACGCCATTCCCCCGGAGCGGCGCCCCGGGGCTGGCCCAGTGGGTCGCCGTCAACAGCGTGGACTACACGGATGCACCGGTGCGCATCGTTTCCACAGCCGCAAGCACCCCCGGGGCATATGTACGGCACAATGCGCCGGACAATACGCTCGACGGAGACGCCTCCACGCGATGGCAGGCACAGAGCGACCACCAGGGACGGTTCAACGCCTGGATTCGTTATGAACTGAGCGAACCGGTTACGTTGAGCCGGATGGAGGTTGCCTGGACCGGCCCGAAGCAGACGCAGTTCCGGATCCATACCAGCCTGGACGGAAAACAATGGACCCCCGCCCTGGAGGAGCGAGGGCATGGACACGAAAGCGAACCGAGCGTCTATCAGTTCGCTCCGGTCCAGGCGAGGTTCGTCCGCCTGTCCTTCGGCGAACACGGCGACATGGAAGTGGACGACGAGGATCGCCGCGTTTCGAGAACGGCCGGAATCACCCGCGTGAGCATCGACTCGCTCCCGTTTCCCGACGCATACGCCTATTTCCTGCCCAAGGACGTGTTCCGGAGCTATTCGCTCTTTGTGGACGGATCGAACGGGCTGCCCTGGGTCGCCGCCTCCGGCGTGCGCGGGATTCGCTCCTTCGAACTGCCCGGCATCCACGGCGGGGACCAGCCCTACACCATAGAACTGCACTTCTCCGAACCCGATGAGGCAGAACCCGGACAGCGGGTGTTCGACATCCATATGCAGGGGCAGCTCGTGGCCGAGGGTTTCGACCCCGTCTGCGAAGCCGGGGGGAGCAACCGTGCCCTGGTCCGTTCGTTCCCGAGGGTTCGGCTCGGCCAGGCGCTGCGGATCGAGCTTACGCCCTCCCCGGAATCGAAATACCCGCCAGTGCTCTGCGGCGTGGAATTGCGGAAGGAACAATGACCTCATCGCGTATTACAGCGAAGCAGAATGCGCGACAGTTCCCCCTCGCCTTCACCGGGAGCGTCTGCGCCCTGCTTGTGGTACTCGGGATGGCGGGCAGCCTCCAGGCCTGCGCGGTCCCGGTATTCCGCTATGCCTTGGAGAGGGACTCCTGGCATCCGGCCCCGTATCTGGTCTTTCTGTTTCATCGCGGGCAGCTCGGGCCGCACGAGCGGGAGACGCTGCAAGTCCTGGAAGAAGCCGCACGCCGGGATTCGGACCTGCCCGCAAACGTGCTGGTCGAGGCGGTCGACCTGCAAGCCCCTCTGCCCGAACCGCTTGTACCCCTGTGGGAGCTGGTGAAACAGCAGCCACTTCCTCGTCTGGTGGTCTGCGCGCCGACAAGCCGGTATCCCCTGTGGACGGGAGAGGCGACGGCACAGTCGGCCGCGGCGCTGCTGGATTCACCCGCGCGACGGGATATCCTGCAAAGACTCGCGCACGGCGATGCGGCGGTCTGGGTGCTGCTCGACAGCGGCCAGGCCGACAAGGACAGCGAGGCAGAGCGAGCCGTACGACGCGCAACCGAGGCTTTCGCCCGGACGTTTCGCTTCTCGTCCGAAGCCATCGAAGCCATGGGACAGGATTCCGCCGCCGCCGCCCGCATTTCGTTTTCCTACCTTCGCATTCGCCGCGACGATCCGAGGGAGAGCGTGTTCACGAACATGCTGCTGTCTACCGAACCGGACCTGCGCGAGCTGTCCGAGCCGATGGTCTTCACCGTATTCGGACGCGGGCGCACGCTCCTGGCGCTGGTCGGCGGGGGGATTTCGTCCGCCAATGTCCGCGCCTCGTGCGCCTACATCACCGGCGACTGCTCGTGCGAGGTCAAGGCCGACAACCCCGGCGCGGACCTGCTGTTCCGCGCAGACTGGTACAGGATTCTCGCGGGTGTGGCGCCCGGGCCTTATTCTCCGGATCAGGACGCCGCCGCCGGAGCGGACGCGTCGCCGCCGCCGAAAGGCTCGTCCAGAACCGTAGCGGCACTGTTGCTCACGGGAGGAGTCCTCCTGCTGGTCGTGGCGGTTGGTTCACTGCTCCTGCGCCGCGGTGCGCCCAAGGGAGGTTGACATGCCGACGATTCGGTTGCTGACGCGCGAAATACTTCACAGGAAGACGGTCTTCCTCGCCGGCCTGATCGCCGTGGCCCTGTCCGTGGGGATCGGGTCCGGGGCCGTTACGCTGCTGCGCGTCTTCGACCGGCAGACCGAGACGATCCTCCAGGCCCGGCACGAAGAGGTCGAGCGTGCCTGGGCCAGATTCCGGAATGATGTCCGCAAGTCGATGCTCGAATTGGGATTCAACCTGATCATCGTCCACGAGGAGCAATACCTTTCGACCCCGGACGAGGCGACACACTATCTCCCGGAGGCGTACGTCGACACGCTGTCCGAGGCGCGGATCATGATGATCAACCACGTGCTGCCCTTTCTGCGGAAACGGATCTGGTGGCAAGAACAGAATCGCTGGGTAACACTCTACGGAACCCCCGGGGAAGTGCAGATCAACAACCCGGCATTCCAGGTTCCCATGGTGGAGGCGATCCGGCCGGGGCACGCCTCGCTGGGGCGGGGCATCCACCAGAGCCTTGGCCTGCGGGAAGGCGACCGGTTCGTTCTGCTGGGGCGCGAATTCGTGGTTCAGGACTGCCGCCTGCCCGAGGGTTTCGAGGAGGACGAGCAGATCCGCGTCCCGCTGGACGAGGCCCAGCAGATGCTGGATAAGCCGGGCCGCATCACGGGACTGATGGCCATCAACTGCGTCTGCGACGACCCGGAAGGGCTCGCGAAAATCCGCGCCGCGGTCGCCGAAGTGCTCCCGAACACCCGGGTGCGCGAGCACCGGGGAAACATGGTGGTCCGGGCGGAAGAACGCTCCCGCGCCGCGCGCGAGACGGAGGCGTCGCTGGAGAGAGAACGCGCAAGCCGGGCGGAACTGCGCTCCCGGCGCGAGGAATTCAATACCGTCCTGCTGCCCCTGGTCGCCGTGGTCGCAGCCGTATGGCTGGGGCTGATGATGTGGATGAACGTGCACCACCGCCGCGGGGAAATCGCCATCCTCCGGGCCATCGGGTGGACCGACAGCCGGGTGTTCCGGTTGTTTCTCGGCAAGGCGGTACTCACGGGGGCTCTGGGCGGACTGCTGGGATACGCCGGCGGACAGATTGTCCTCGCGCTGCGACTGGGAGGCGCGAACGTGCCGCTGTATGACTTCGGGCTGATCGTCGCCAGCCTCGTCGGGGCGATCGCGCTGGCGGTGCTGGCAAGCTGGCTGCCCGCGTCCCTGGCGGCCCGCGTGGACCCCGCCGTTGTGTTACAACAGGAGTAGAGACACCGACCATGATTCTCCAGGTGCAGCGAGTAAGTAAGACGTATCGCACCGCGGGCAAAAACGTCCAGGCGCTGAAGGAGGCCTCCCTGCAGGTCTCCGCGGGGGAACTGCTGGCCGTGCACGGACCCAGCGGCTGCGGGAAATCGACGCTCCTGCTCTGCTGTGGAGGCCTGCTGGGGCATGACGACGGCGGCCAGATCACTGTGGACGGACTGAATCCGTACTCCCTGGACCACCGCCAACGCGCCGCCTTCCGCGCCGAGAAGGTCGGATTCGTCTTTCAGCAGTTCCACCTGATCCCGTACCTGGATGTCCTGGACAACGTGCTGGCGGCGAGCATCGCGCGAAGCCCGTCGGCCTCGCGCGAGCGGGCGATGTCGCTGCTGGAACGCGTCGGGATGCGAGACCGGATGCAGCATCTTCCCGGCGAATTGAGCGTCGGGGAGAGGCAGCGGGTCGCGCTGGCCAGGGCCGTCCTGAACGACCCGCCTCTGATCCTCGCCGACGAGCCGACCGGGAACCTGGACCCGGAAAACGCCCACGTAGTATTCCAGACGCTGCGGGACTACGCCGAAAACGGAAAGGCCGTGCTCCTGGTTACGCACGAACGCGGGCTTCTGTCAGCGGTGCACCGCGCTTTGCGACTGCACCGGGGACGATTGGAGTAACGCCGCAATGAGAACAACCCCCCGATGCACGCATCCCGCGAAAGGCGTCTGTCCCGTGCAGATCATGACCGGCCGGAGCGTTCTTCTGGTGCTCCTGACGATGGTGCTGGTTACGGGCGTCGTGGCTTGGCGGTGCGCGGCACCGCCCGCGGAGGAATTGCTCCTGCTGAGCGGCGCGGGGCTGCGTCCGGCGGTCGATGACATCGTAGAGCAATTCACAGCCCGGGCCGGCATACCCGTCCGGGTGGACTACAACGCCAGCAGCCTGCTGCTCGGACGCATTCAGATCGGCCGCGAGGGCGACCTGTTCCTGCCGGGCGAAGAACACTATGTCCAACTCGCCCGAGAGGCCGGGCTGATCCACGAGAGCCGAACCGCCACGATCTTCGTACCGGTGATCATGGTCGGGCGCGGAAATCCCAAACGGATCCAGACATTGTCGGACCTGACGCAGGACGGCGTCAGGCTGGGCCTGGCCGACGAGCGAACCGCCGCCATCGGGCGCCTCGCCAGACAGATCCTGGAGAAGAACGCCCTCTGCCGCGACGCGATCGAGAAGAATCTCGTGTATGAAAGCTTAACAATTCCCGAACTGGCCGCCGCGGTCGATCTGGGGCACGTCGATGCCGCCATCGTGTGGGCGCCGGTCGCGGCAGGATTCGCCAATGCCGAGACGGTCCCCATCCCGCCGGACAAGAACATCCTCGCAGCCGTGCCGATTGCCGTGCTGTCCTGCTCGAGGCACAAGGCGGCGGCACGCACGTTCGCCGAATTCGTGCTCTCCGAACAGGGCCAGGCCGTGTTTCGTAAACACGGGTACGATACGCCACAGGCAGAGCAGGAGATCAAGGAATGAGAAACGGCAAAATGTGGCCGGTCGTCGCGGCACTGGTCGTCGTCGCGGGGCTCGCGCTGTACCTGAGCAAGCAAGCCGAGACGGACGCGAACACACACGCCGTGTCGCAGGCGACGCCCTACCAGGCCCAAAGCCGATTCACGACCATCCAGTCGGATCGGCAGGTGATGATTCATTGCGGGAACTCCATGCGCCTGGCGATGGAGGACATCGCCGGCGAATTTCAGCGAAGATACGACATCGCCGTGATCTTCAACTTCGGCGGAGGGTCCGAGCTTCTTCCATTGATCGAAATGGGAGGCCGGGGCGACCTGTTCCTCTGCCACGACCCCTACGAGGATCTCATCAGGGAAAAAGGGCTTCTGGTGGACTCCATCGTGATCGGCTCCCTCAGGCCGATCATCCTCGTGCCAAAGGGCAACCCCAAGGGCATCACGGGTCTGGCCGACCTGGGCAAGGCGGGATTACGCCTGGCCACGGTGGATCCCCGCTACGCCACGGCTGGAAAGATGGTCCATGCCGTGCTCGACAGTGAACCTTGGGGGGCCGCGGTGCGGGAGAATATCGTGATCGAGACGCGCGGGCACAGCGACGCCGTGCTGTCGGTCCTCACCGGCCACGCCGATGCCGCCGTGGTCTGGAGCTTCCTGGCGGCGTTGTACGCCGACCGCCTCGATAGGGTGGACGGCGGCGTGGAATTCCCCCAGGAGATACGCGTTACCCTGTGCAGGTTGAAGAGCTCCACCAACACCGAGGAGACCGCCAGGCTGATGGAGTTCGCCCAATCGGACTACGCGAAGAAGGTCTGGATGGACTATGGGTATCGACCAACGGAACGGGATTAGCCGACTGGTGTCGTGGAACACCTTCTGCGCGGTCGTGTTGACACTGTTCATCGGATCTCTGGTGTTGCTTGTGATGTCCGCCGTCCTGTACGTGGACGTACGGGAGTTCGCCGCGGTTTTCCGCAACCCCGATTTCCGGTTTGCCATGCGCCTGAGCCTGTGGACCTCCACGCTCAGTGCGTTCCTGGCCGTCCTTACGGCGGTGCCGGTCGGATACGTCCTCAGCCGGCAACGCTTCCCCGGACGAACCCTGCTCGATTCGATCGTGGACATCCCGATCGTTCTTCCCCCGGTGGTGCTGGGCCTGTGCCTGCTGGTGTTCTTCCGGACCTCCCTGGGGCAGGCGATGGAAAACATCGGTTTGCGGTTCGTCTATCAATCCGCTGGCATCGTCCTGGCCCAGTATTTCACCATCACCCCCTATGCGGTGCGGACGATCAAGGCGGCGTTCGACAACCTCAACCCCCGGATCGAACAGGTCGCCCGGACCCTCGGATACACGCAGGGCAGAGTGTTCCTCCGCGTAACCCTTCCCCTGATCAAAAACGGTGTCATCGCCGGAGGGGTTATCGCCTGGGCGGTGGCGATCGGCTTGTTCGGGCCCATGATGATCCTCGTGGGCACGACCCGTCAGCGAACGGAGGTGCTGGCGACGTCCATCTACCTGGAACTGTCCGTCGGACGGGTGCAATCCGCGTTGGCCATCGCCCTGCTCATGATCGCGATGGCCCTGGTCGCTCTGACATTGTTCAAGAAACTGACCGGAGACACCCGAGACCATGCTTGACGTGCGAAATCTTTCCATCAGGTTTCCGAATTTTGCCCTGAAACAGATCGAGTTTTCTGTCGCCGCCGGGGAATACTTCGTGCTGTTCGGGCCTACGGGGTCAGGAAAGACGGTCCTGTTCGAGTTGCTGGCCGGGCTGCGACGCCCGGACCAGGGGACCATCGTAATCAACGGCGTGGACAGGACGTTCGCCGACCCGTCCGTCCGACGGATCGGATATGTGCCCCAGGATCTGGCACTGATTCCCTTCAAAACGGTGTGGCAGAATGTGGCGTTCGGGCTGTATTCAAAACCTTTCCGCCCGGCCGAGAACGGAAAACGCTCCGCCGACATCATCCGCCAGCGGGTAAATGCCATGCTGGAGATGCTCAGAATCGAACCGCTGGCCCAGCGTCTGCCCTCGCTGCTTTCGGGCGGGGAAAAACAGCGCGTCGCCCTGGGACGGGCGCTGGTGGTGCAGCCCGACCTCCTTCTGCTCGACGAACCCCTCAGCGCCGTGGACGAAGACACCGGCAACGTCCTGATGCGGGAAATCAAAACCTTGCAGCGCCGGCTCGGCATCACAACACTCCATGTCTGCCACCGCCGGGAAGAAATGGAATTCCTCGCCGATCGCGTAGCCACCATGTCCGCCGGCCAACTCTGCGTCTGATAGCCTCGTCGTCAGGCAGATGCGAGGGAACGGGCGGTATTCTACCGATCGCTGCTCGCCAAGCCGGATCCGTGCCGAGGACAGTCCTGGATCGCAAGGTCCTTGATCAGACCCGTGGGGGCCGCGTGGCTGGCCCTTTCAAAGGCGTGGACACGCCCTGACCCGATCACTACAATAGCGGATACTCGTTGTCAGGCCGCATTCCAGGGCCTGATCGACAGGCATTGCGGGGAGAGAGGCCCCATAGGGGGCAGGGGTTTCGCCGCTCGAGGAAGACGGTTCGGTGGCTAGAAATGCCGTTTATGCCAGGATAGCCGAACAGATCCGTGCTATCATCGGACCATACGGCCACGATGTGGCGATTCCATCAGTGCGCAGTCTCGCCCGACGATACGGTGTTGCCTGCAATACCATCCGCCGGGCCCTGAACCTGCTCGTCGAGCAGGGGCAGATCATGTCCAAGGGCAGTGGCCGTCGCCTGGTCCGACGTCGTCCGCCCGCTCAGCAGGTGTTCTGCAAGCCGTACCCGGCCATCGCACTGCTGTCGGCAGTGGGCTTGCGATTGACTGGAACGAGCTACACGGAGGTCTTGCTCAGCGAGTTTCTCAGCACGGCGGCGCGGCGCGTGCCCGTGGTTGTATCGCAGTTGGGGCCCGACAACCCCATCGAGCCGATCGAAGGCGGAATTGCGATCGGCGCATCGTCGACACGGTGCAGTGCGGTGGTCTTCCTGTCCGGCGCTCCGGATCCGCTGCAAGCCGAGCTTGTGGCCCGCGGCGCGATCGTCCTGTTGCTCGATGCGGCATCCGCTGTTCCCGGCGTCGATTCGGTATCGGTCGACTGCGAGCAGGAAGGTGAGCAGGCCGTCGAGTACCTGGCCGGCCTGGGACACCGCCACATCGCGTACATCGCGGACCGGTACTTCCAGGCACCGCCGCACTGGGTGAACGGGATCGACCCGGACAGCGAGCGTTTCAGCCATGCGATGTTGCGGGCAAAGGCGCAGCGTGGCCTGCCCGGTTCGCCCGCGTACCATGTGTATTGCGACCATGAAATCGTGCCTACTCCGACCAGTGCCACCAGGGCGGTCAGCCGTATATTCCGCTTGGATCCTCTGCCAACAGCGATTGTGTGTTACAGCAAGACGCTGATACGCGATGTGGCGACGATCCTGCAGCAACGGAAACTGCGTTGCCCTGAAGATATGAGCGTCATGGGCCGTGGTGCGATCGGCCCCAGCGCACACGAGTGCACCCTGCTGGCATCGGATCCGGCGCGCCTGGGGAACACCGCAGCCGAGCATCTGCTCAACCGATTGACACGCAGGGGCGCAGGTCCTGCCCAGCTGACGGTCGCATCCGTCCTGATGGAGGGGCCGACCACCGGGCCGGTTCGCACGGGCCTTCGCGCGTCGAGTTGATCGCAGGATGTCGGTCCTTCGCGACGGCCGCCGTTGTCTGGCATAACCATACGAGATTGGTGGCTTCAGGGCCGTATCAACAACTGTACACACGCCCCCGAATGGACCTGGAGGTCCGCGAGACGTTCACTTCGTGCAACACCCCTAACGTCATACAGATACGTTGGTTACGACGCCCCACCTCCCGTGTGTGGTTTTTTTGCATCATTCCTGCCGGTCGATACGGGGAGGGTACATTGCAAATACACCCTCCCCGTATGGCCAATAGTTCCTATAACACGTCGCTTATAACGATATAGAAACCGTATCACCCACCGTATCACATCAAACGGCACGGTTCTTGCATGTCTGTTCCTGCACATAAGCATCGGTATTCACGACGTGCTCGGCGGGCATGGGGCGTCAGTCCATGGTGCCGCCGTAGCCCCGTGTCCAGTGCTTTGTGATGCACATCATGTGTCTCTTATAGGAAGGGAGGTGTTCCAGAGAATCAGCAGGCGTAGTTACGTGAAGCTGCGGCGTGTACACGCTTGGCAGCGATGTGCATGCCCAGCCTGTCAGAGTCACAGTATCAAAGGAGGAGACGATGGTCGGACAATTCAACAGATGTATTGTGACGATTTTGGTTCTCTGCCTGCTTGTTCCAGGGGCTGCCCTGGCAAGCATTGGCCTGGAATACCAGGGTGCGTTCCGGACAGACGGCGACGACTTTCGCTACGGTGGCCAGGGCCTCGCGCACAACGCAGCAGGCAACGGCGGCGCCGGCTCGCTCTACATGCTCGGAATCTACGGGCAGATCGGCGAGATGGGGATCCCGACGCCGGTCGTTGCATCCACCGTGGCGGAGCTTCCCGTTGCGACGACCCTGTGGCAGCCCTCAACGGCATCGTATCCAGGCCAGGATGTCGTGGCTCTGGAATATCACCAGGGGCGCCTGCACTTCGCCCATAACTTCCGAAACACCACCCGGGAGCAGACGCACGGTTCCAGCGCACCGGACCTGACCGATTTCGAAGGCTTCTTCAATCTTCAGGGAGTAGACCCACGACGGGCCGGACACTACCTGGCGTCGATTCCAGAGGACTGGGCTGCTGCCCATGCCCCGGGGATGACCATGACCAGCGGATTCGGCTGGGGTTCCTATGGACGGGGCCCGGACCTGTACGGGTATGCCCCTGACAACCTGCAGGGCGATCCGCTTGAGGCGCCGGCGATCAAGCTGCTGGAGTATACCTCGACGAACCCCTGGTCCCTGCACGATGCCGACGACTCCTGGGAGTCCAGTGCGTGGGTGACGTTCGGCGGCGAAGGAGCCGTGCTGATCGGTGGCAGTAAGGTCACAAACGGCGTGCGGGAGTCGGCCATCGTGTTCTACGACACGGACGATCTGGCTGCCGTGGCGGCCGGGATTCTGGAGCCTTGGGAGCCGCAGCCGTTCCAGGTCCTGTCCGTGGCTGAGGTGATGTTCGATCCGACCACGACGATCTACGGCATGGACTATGACAGCGACTCAGGCACCCTCTACCTGACCGAGCGGGTCAGCAGCGCCACGGTCGTGGTGCATTCGTTCAGCGTAGTGCCCGAGCCCGCGAGCCTGGCTCTGTTGGCGTTGGGCGCGGTTGCGGCTGTACGCAGGAGAAAATAGGCGCGTGTTGCACGCTGGAAGGCGCAGGTGGCAACCAAGACGTGTAAGGGCTTCCCTCGATCGGAGGTTCTCCACCTCTACCCTTCCGGCAACCTGCGATGTGATGGATACCCTATCAGGAGATCATGGAATGAGAACATTCATGCTATTAGCCTTAGCAACGGCTGTCGCCGCCTGTTGCGTGACGCCCGCCGAGGCAGGCGAGATCAGCCTGCGTTACAAGGGAGCGTTCCGCATACCCAATTTCGACTGGGGATGCCAGTCTCTGGCGTACAACCCCAGCGGAAACGGAGGGCTTGGCTCGTTGTACGGCTACTTCCCCGGTGGCGGCGGCGGGATGGTGGAATTCAGCGTGCCGCCGTCCGCATCGTGGCTGGTTACGAACGATCCCAGCATTCTGCCGGGCGTGTCCATTCTCAATGGTCCGTGGACGGGTGAAAGCCCCTACGGACTGGAGTACCTTTCGCCGCTGCCCGGCCAGACCAGCGGCAAGCTCTACTTCGGCAAGCCGAAGGTCGGTCACGCCTACATGGACACGGACTTCACTAACAAGCAGGGCGGCTGGCTGCCCGACGGCCTCGATAACCGCCGCATCGGTGATTATATTTTTGAGATTCCCGAGTCCTGGCGCCCCAACGTGGGCGGCAAGCCCCTGGTGACCGGCTCCAGCTGGAGCGACTACGGCAAGGGGCCCGATCTGTACGCCTACGATCCGTTCCCCAATACCGAAGGCAAGCTGCCGGCACAAAAACTTCTCGAATACAAGAGTTCCAATCCGTTCCCGGGCTGGGAGTCCGGTGACTCTTGGAACGGCGGCGCGTGGGTCGAGGTCGGATCGGATTCGGCCGTGATCTTCGGCGGTCTCAAGTATGTCGGCGGCGTACCACGCGGCCAGCTGGTCTTCTACAATCCGGATGACTTCGTGGCCGTCCTCAACGGCGGCAATCTGTACGATCCGGCCCCGTACAAATCGATCTCGATTTCCGACCGTCTGTTCGCGCAAGACTATGCCATCGAGGGCATGGCCTATGACCGACCGAATCAGATTCTGCTGGCAACGGTCCGGGCCCCTCGCATGGGGCAGGTGGTCCTGGCCTGGGATGTCGTGGTCGATGCACACGTCCCGCAGCCGGGCGACGCCAACGACGATGCCGTTGTCGATGGTGCCGACTACACGCTTGTAGCCGACAACTATGGTGTTGTCGGTGTTGCCGGCTTCGGCGACGGTGGCTGGTACAGGGGCAATCTCAATGACGACGACGTGGTCGACGAGGTGGATGCGGCCGTCTGGCAGACGAATTACACCGGCCAGGCGGTGACCGCAGCTGCGGTCGCGTCGCCCGCCGCCGCCGGCGCACCCGCCTCGGCGGAGGACTATGACTGGGTCACTGCCATGCGGCATGTCCACAGGGAGTTCAAGGACCGGGCGGTCCCGGCGATCGAGGGGACCATCTCGCAGTTCGGCGACAGCATCAGTGACACGGCCGCTTTCTTCACTCCCCTACGATCTTCGCACCAGAACGTCTCGCCCGAGGACCAGGTCAAGCTGAGCTGGCTGCAGAATTACATCAATCCTGCCTGCTGGAACTGGAAGGGCGGCAGCTATGGCAACCAAAGCTCGACGACAGTCGACTGGGGCCTGAGGGGCATGGACACCTGGCTGGCCAACTACAACCCCGAGATGGCCGTGATCATGTGGGGCACCAACGACCTGATCTTCGGGCCAACTCCGCCCGTATACACGAACTACATGCGCTTGATCGTCCAGAAATGCAAGGCCAATGGCACGGTGCCGATCCTGACGACGATCCCGCCGCGTCACGGCCGGGATGCGACCGATTGGGTCGAGGCCGTCCGCGAAGTGGCCAGGACCGAGCGCGTCCCGTTGATCGATCTGTACGACGAGGTTCTGACCCGCCGGCCGCACAACCCGCCCACCGACACGTGGGATGGTGCGGACCCGATGTGGTCGGACTACTCCGGCTATGAGGTTCCCACGTTGATCGCCGGCGATGGGGTGCACCTGTCGAACTGGTCGGGCGGCAAGAGCAACTTCGACCCTGAAGAAGGACTCAACAAGAACGGCCTGACGCTGAGGAACTACCTGACACTGCTGAAGATGCACGAGGTATATGAGCAGGTCCTCAGCCAGCCGGCACCCGAGCCGCTTTCGGGCAGCGAGGTGGTCTACGACCAGGCGGAGCTGCCGGACGGCAAGTACGCCTACACGCTGAAGGTTCACGGCAATGACTTCCGGGATCAGTCGATGTTCGCGGATGTGACGATCGAGGCCACGACGGGGCAGATCGACACGGGCACCAGCGCGGTGCTTGAACCGTTCGCGTCCAATGCGGTTGAGACATCCATCGGGTCGAGCTCTGTCACGATCAAGGCAGGTACGGGCCTTGGCAGTCAGTACGAGCAGGCGGACCTGGCGTACATCGTCTGCGACGGCGGGCTGCGTGTTACCGGAAGCATCGGGCGCGACGGACAGATCTATCCGGTCGACCTGACCATCTCGGCGTCGCTTGTGGGCGACCTCAATGGCGATGGCGTGATCGATGCTGCGGACCTGTTGCTGCTGGCAAGCAGCTGGGCGACCGAGGTGGGCGACCCCGGCTTCGACGCCCGGTGCGACCTGAACGGCGATGGCAGTATCGACGCCATCGATCTTCTGCGATTTGCCAGACAGTGGCCGGCGCAATAGCCGACGGCACGGCCAGATTCCAGGCCGAGGCAGTACCATGTGTAGCGACTACGCTCTTATCAACATTTGGCAACAAGGAGTACTCGGATGAAAACGTTGCTTGCAGTTGCAGTTGTCCTAAGCCTGTGCGTCTCGCCGGTGATGGCCGCGCTGGTGGATACGTTCGATGGTGGCAAGAATCTGCTGTGGGACGAATACGTTCGGCCCCAGGAGCCACCGACCGAGCCGCCTACCGCCTGGGCCGACGAGATTGCAGATCCGTCGCATCAGGGGGTCTACGGCGTCAACGGCGTGTATCCCCTGAACTGGCAATCACAGCCTGTGGTCACAACGCCGGCGGCCGTGGCTATCGTGTCGGGCTCGGACTTCACCTATTTCGATGCAAGCGTGGATTTCCAGGTTGACCCGAGCATTACGAGCAACTATCGGGACGTCGGGTTCGTCTGGGGTTTCGGCGGCTACGAGAGCGGCAACCTGTCGACGATCTCGCTGGGAGCGAGCGGCTACGTGCAGTTCTGGGAGTGGTCGGACGGGACCCTGATCGGCGACGACGGCATTCAGGACGAATCGTTGTATATCAGGTACGTGGGCGAGGACAAGCCGTTCGCAGAGGCCGTCGACTTCTCGCAGTGGCACAACCTGCGCATGACGTACTCGCCCGCGGGCTATTCGATCTGGCTGGACGGCGTCCAGATCGCTGACAATGTGGCGATGGTCCGGCAGGAAGGGTACGAGGACTATGCGCCGGCGGGCACAGGCTTTGGCCTGGGCACGACCAACGACCTGGTCCTGTTCGACAACTTCAGCGTCGCGGTGCCCGAGCCGGCCACGATTGGTCTGCTGGCCCTGGGCGGTGTGGCGCTGATCCGGCGGCGGAAGTAGTCTCGCAGTCAGGAGCGGTACGTGACCGGCGTCGCCGCTTGATGAGCCGACGTTGAGGCAATGGCACCGGGTCGTTGCGGTCACGCAGATATTATTACCATTGGAGTTGGAGACAACGTATGAAACGCTATCTGGGAAGTATCAGCCTCATTCTCTTACTGGCGGCACCTGTGCTCGCCCAGACAACAGTGTTCCACGTGCTGGATCACTGTTCGCCATGGCGCGGCGGATGGAATGCCGACCCGAACCGCGCGTGGTTGACGAATTGGCCGAATGCGAACGCCGACGGCGTGCTGGCCAAGTTCGACCGGGGCGCATTGCTCGCTGCGATTCAGGGCGAGATGGCCGCCACGGGCGGCTGGAATGCCAAGATCGTTGTGACGCAGGTGGATTGGATCGATACCGCACCACCGGCCGACCTGGCTCCGGTGGCCGCGTCAGTGGACGTCGATCCCAGCACGCTGGTCTGGCTGAAATCGTACGCGTACAACGCGGGCGGCGGCAGCTGGCGATTCGACGGCACGAACTATGCGAACTTCGCATCAGCGGCACTTGCAGGGGCAGCCGCAGGCAATACGTATGTGGCCACTGGTTCGCCCTGGCAGGGCGTGTGGAAGCCGCTGGGCATCGGGCCGATTACCGGCAGCGATTACTGGAACATCGAAATCGATGTGCCTGAGTACCTGATCGCGCACTACCTGAACAACACGGAGGCCGAGGGGCTGTTCGTCGGGGCGCAGAAGTCCGACGGCCGGGCTGAAATTTTCGGCAATGGCCAGTGGGGCGGTCACGGCAGCATCCGCGTCGTGATCGAGGCCGCACCGACGGCAGCGCCCTGGCTCAATGCCAGCGCTGTGATCCTCAAGGAAACCATGGCTCTGACCGAGCCGACGAGGACGATTCCGGTCACGATGACCAACGCCGGCAGCGGGACGCTCGGCTGGACCGCTGCCGAAGCCCCCGCAGTCGATTGGCTCAGCCTGTCGGATGCCACCGGCGGCGATGGCGACGTGCTGCAGGTCAACCTGGACGTGTCCGGGCTTGCGGTGGGAACGTACACCACCAACATCGAGTTCACGGCCCCGGCCGCGGCCAACAGCGTGACGCTGCCCGTTACGGTAAGCGTGGTGCCCGACACCCTGCCGATCATCTCGCTGAATCCGGCATCCGTTACGTTCACCGGGATGCCCAATGATTCCACTCCGCCGGCATCGCAGTCCGTTCTCGTCAGCAACGTGGGGCTGGGCACGATGCAGTGGTCGGCGAGCGAGGCGCCGGATGTGGCATGGCTCACCATCAGCGACGCCAGCGGTTCGGGAGATGGGTCCTTCACGCTCAACGTTGACCACGCCGGCCTGACGCACGGCGTCTACACGACGACGGTCAACGTCACCGATCCCACCGCGATGAACTCTCCGCAGCAGGTGGAGGTGGTCCTCCAGGTCCGGGAGCAGGATGCGGATATCGTCAGGGCGAACAGCTACGACGACGCATGGGAGGATGGCGCCGATGGCTGGGCAGCCGAGATGTGGCACATGCAGCTGAATGGGACCGGCAAAACGGACGGCTTCATCGTGAACCTGGGCGATTCGATCTCATACGCCAACCCGTTCGGCCAGTGGGCACGTCACGGTGCGGGCAAGACGCCGGCCGACGTGGCCATTTCGAACTGGATGCACTCCAGCGAGTGGGGTGACGGCACCAACAATTCCAGGAACGGTTGGTATCTGAATGCCTACGACGTGGCCGGACGCAACGGCTCGTTCACCGCACGCAGCAGCATCACCTCGGGTGGTTACGTCTCCGGTTGGGGCGGGCTGCCCAGCATCGACCAGATGTTCACGCCCGGCTTTACGAATCCGGACGGCAAGCAGTACAACGACGCCCTGATCGCCGTGGTCCTGTTGGGGACGAATGACGCTTCCAGCACTGTTGGCAACACCGAGGCACTCAGAGCCAACCTCAACACGATCGTCGACAGGCTGCTGAACGTGAAGGTCATCCCCGTGCTGACGACCATTCCGCCTCGGCGGGGCCGGGACGCCAACGTGGCCAACTTCAACGCCGCCATCCGGGACATCTGCCAGACGCGCAAGCTGCCGCTGATCGACTACCACGCCGAAATCATGCGTCGTCGACCGGGGCAGTCCTGGGACCGCACGCTGATGGCCAGCGACGGTGTGCATCCGAGCGCCTCGTTCGGCGGATTCACGGCCAGTTCCAACCCGTACGCCAACGATGGCGAGGCCCTGAGCCATTCGGGTTACCTGCTGAGAGGCTGGCTGACCGTGCAGAAGATCGCGGAAGTCAAGGCCAAGGTGCTCGACGTGCGAAGCGGCGATGCCAATCGGGATGGTTCGATCGACGTGATCGACCTGTTGCGAGTGGCCCGGTCGTTCGGCAAGTCGCAGGGCGAGACCGGATACGACCAGCGCTGTGACTTCAACGGCGATAACTCGGTCAACGCGGCCGACCTGTTGATCCTGGCGTCGGTGTTCGGGACGTAGTGGATCGCGAGCGCGGTTTGGGCTGCGGGTTCGCCCGGAGTCGCCGTGCAAGGATGAGCGTATACGAACAGATACTGAAAGAGATACGAAACAAACGTAAGGAGTAATAACATGCGTAGTATGATGGCATCTCTGATCATCGTAGGGCTGCTGGCTGCCCCGAGTCTGGCTGAGGTTGACGTGCAGATCGTGCCGGCGGATACGCAGATTCAGATGAATGGGCAGACGACCGTGACCGTGCAGGTCCGTACAGGTGTCGGCGGGGTGGGCGTTTACAGCCTCGGCGGCGACATCCTGGCAAGTGGCACCGGCGGCCTGCAGGCTATGGCTGGTTCGTTTACGTTTGACAGCGAATACCTGGGATCGGATCTGTTCGCGCCGATCGAGGGTGCTGCGGGCGCCAACGGCGGTTGGGCTGGCTTCGGTTCCGTCCGCACCGGTAGCCTGCTGATTGACGGCCACGGCGATAGCAGTTGGGTTGATTTTGCCACCTACACAATCGAGGGCACGAGCCTGGGCGACGTGACGCTGGCGTTCAGCAGCCGCAAAATCGGAGGCTGGATGCCCCTGGACACCAACGAAGCTGGCATGGGGACCTCGGCGTCGGCGACCATCACCGTCGTGCCGGAACCTGCCACGCTGGCGATGCTGGCATTGGGCGGTATGGTCCTGATCCGTCGCCGGCGATAGCAGGCACTGTTCAGGTTCAAGAAAGCTTCAGGCAAAGCCTGCCGCTTGAATCCGGCACAAGAGTAGATCAGAGAGCATGTGTACTCATGCTGGCCGGAGGTGAAGGCTTTCTTGCCTGTGCCTGACCGTGATTTGTGTAGCACATCTCGCAGGGCCGCCGTTCGCGAGGACGGCGGCCCTGCAGATTTTGCAGCAGCCCCAAGATACCGCGACTGCCGAGCCTGTCGGCGATGGATGCGAGCCTGGGCGTCAATGTCTACCTGTGCACGGCGCCGACGGACATGCGCAAGAGCTTCGATTCGCTGGCGGGCCCGGTGGCAGACAACCTCGGCAGCGACCCGCTGTCGGGAGACCTGCTCCTGGCCTGCCTGCGAGGAGGGGGGATGACGGGCTCAAGGCTGTGTTCCTGGACCGCGACGGGACCCTTATCGAGGATCGCGGGCACCTGCGTTATCAGTCACAGGTCGTCTTCCTGCCGGG
>JAWLBS010000047.1:0-21508 GCA_041687575.1 Phycisphaerae bacterium
CCGGAGGTCCTTTTCAGGCCGCGGGCGGCAGCCATCGACAGCTGCGCCGCCTGCCATGTGCCTCCGCCCGACAGGATGCCCCCGGCGGTATGGCAAAAAATGAAACGGTCATACCGCGCAGGCGTTGGTTCGCGCCCCTGCAGCGGCTATAATCACGGCTGTCTTGTGGGTGAGGGGCGTCCTTTGCCCCTGTGTCTGCGACAAGTCAGCGCTTCGACGGACCTGCGCGGAAAGATCGACATGACCGGAACACGACCACGAAAAGGACGCAAGTCGGGCGTCGGCGGCGGGCGCGCGGGTGGCGGTGCGCGCGGCGGCTCCAACGGCCTGGCCAAGTGCCCCTCGGGCATCAGCGGGCTGGATCAGATCACCTCGGGCGGCCTGCCGCGGGGGCGGCCGACGCTCCTGTGCGGCGGGGCGGGCTGCGGCAAGACCTTGATGGCCATGCAGTTTCTCGTGCGGGGCGCCCTCGAGTACGACGAGCCGGGGGTCTTTGTCGCCTTCGAGGAGACGGCCGGGGACCTCGCCGCCAACGTCGCCTCGCTGGGGGTCGATCTGGCCGACCTCGAGCGGCGCAAGCGGATCGCCATCGACCACGTGCGGGTCCAGCGGCACGAGATCGAGGAGACGGGCGAGTATGACCTCGAGGGGCTGTTCGTCCGGCTGGCGTGGGCGGTCGAGTCGGTCGGGGCCAAGCGCATCGTCCTCGATACGATCGAGACCCTCTTTTCCGGCCTGCCCAGCACCGGCATCCTGCGGGCGGAGCTGATCCGGCTGTTCGGGTGGATCAAGGAGCAGGGCCTGACCGCGGTCATCACCGCCGAGCAGGGCGGCGGCAAGACGCTGACCCGCCACGGGATCGAGGAGTACGTCTCGGACTGCGTGATCCAGCTGGACCACCGGGTGGACGAGCAGGTCTCGACGCGCCGGCTGCGGGTGATCAAGTACCGCGGTTCGATCCACGGGACCAACGAATACCCCTTCCTGATCGACGATAAGGGGATTTCCGTGCTGCCGGTCACGTCGGTGGGCCTGGAGCACAAGGTCTCGAACCAGCGGGTCTCGACCGGCGTGGCGGCGATGGACGAGATGTTCGGCGGTAAGGGCTACTACCGGGGCAGCACGGTCGTGGTGGCGGGCACGCCCGGGACCGGCAAGAGCAGCCTGGCATCGTACTTCGCGGACGCGACGTGCCGGCGGGGCGAGCAGTGCCTCTACTTCGCGTTCGAGGAGTCGCCGGCCCAGATCATCAGGAACATGGCCTCGGTGGGGCTGGACCTGGATGCGCACGTCCGCAAGGGGCTGCTGCACCTGCATGCCGCCCGGCCGACGATCCACGGCCTCGAGACGCACCTGGTGGTCGCCCATCAGTTGACTGAGCGGATCGCCCCGAGCGTGGTGGTGCTCGACCCGGTGAGCAACCTGCTCAACGCGGGGGAGCACCGGCAGGTGCACACCATGCTGCTGCGGCTGCTGGACTACTTCAAGGGCAAGGGCGTCACCACCCTGATGACGACCCTGACGAACCAGAACCAGACCGAGCACACCGACGTGAGCATCTCATCGCTGATCGACACCTGGATCGTCCTGAAGGACATCCAGTCGAGCAGCGAACGCAACCGGGGCATGTACATCCTCAAGTCCCGCGGGATGAACCACTCCAACCAGGTCCGCGAGTACCGCCTGACCGACCATGGCTTTGAGCTGCTCGAGCCGTACACAGGGGTGGGCGGGGCGGTCACGGGCTCGGCGCGGGTGGTACAGGAGGCCCGGGAGCTGGCCGAGGAGTCGGCGCGGCGGGGCGAGAGCCGGCGCCGCCAGGCGCAGATGGCGGCCGAGCGAGGGGCCGTCGAGGCCCAGATTGCCGCCCTCCAGGCCCGTCTGCACGCCCAGCAGGAAGAGGTGGTCTCGGCGGCCGCACACGAAGAGGCGCGACAGCAGCAGGTGGCGATGGGGCAGCAGAGTGTTTCCCGCAGCAGACAGGCGGAGCCCGAGGGGTCGGGCCGAGGCGGCAGCCGCCGCAGGAAAGGAGTTCGCAAGTGACAGCCAAGGGTAAGGCCAGGGACAAGGCCTCTGCGCCCAAGGAAAAAGAAGAATTCTGGCATCTCCGCCTCTACGTGGCGGGGCAGACGCCCAAGTGCGCCACGGCGTTCGCCAATCTGCAGAGGATGTGCGAAGAGCACCTGGCCGGGCGGTACAGCATTGAGGTCATCGACTTGCTGAAGAACCCGCAGCTGGCCAAGGGCGACCAGATCGTGGCGATCCCGACGCTGGTGCGGCACTTGCCGCCCCCGCTCAAGAAGATCATCGGGGATCTGTCGAACACCGAGCGGGTGATTGTGGGGCTGGATCTGCGCCCGCGCAGCCAGGACGCGCTATAATCACACGCTTCGTGTCATTCGTTACGTTGTTCCATGCAAGGGGTCTTTATGGCCAGGTCGAAACCGATACGTGCCTCCGGCAAGGATGACCCGGCTGTGGGGCCTTCGGCGGACGGTCTTGATGCCGACCCGACAGGACGATCCCGTTACGTGCTGTACCTCTACGTCAGCGGCATGACCCCGCGCTCGCAGCGGGCGATCGAGAACATCCGCAAGCTCTGCGATGATCACATGCAAGGCTGCTACGACCTGGAGATCATTGATATCTACCAGCAGCCCGAGCGGGCCAAAGAGGCGCAGATCGTCGCCGCGCCGACGCTGGTCAAGACATTGCCCCAGCCGCTGCGCAGGCTCATCGGGGACCTGTCCGAGCCGGGACGCGTGCTGGTGGCGCTGGGTGTCAAGCGGGAGTCCGCGCCGGGAGCAGAGCAGTGAACCAGCCCAAGGATACCGGATCTTCAGTCGATGCCGGCATCAAATCGCGGATGTCGCGCGAGGCGCTCGAGCGGGAAGTGCGGACCCTCCGCGAGCAGATCGATGCCCTGACCGCCCGCCTGGACGAATCCGAGCAGACCCTCGATGCGATCCGCAACGGCGAGGTCGACGCCCTGGTCGTCGCCGGCCCGCAGGGCGAGCGGATCTACACGCTGGAGGGGGCGGATGAATCCTACCGCATCCTCGTCGAGCAGATGGATGAGGGGGCCGTCACGCTGACGCGCGACGGCATGATCCGATACTGCAATCAATACATGGCCGACATGCTGGGGTTGCCGCTGGAGCGGGCGATCGGGGCGGCGATGCGGGAGCACGTGGCCGCCTCGTCCCGCGAAACGTTCGACGATCTGGTCCGCCAGTCGGAGCAGGACAGCGCCCGGGTCGAGTTGACGCTGGCCGCCGCGGGCGGGCGGCAGGTGCCGGTGTACATGTCGCTGTGCCGGATGACCTCGGAGGAGGGGACATCGCTGTGCGCAACGGTGACCGACCTGTCGGCCCAGAAGCGGAGCGAGCAGGTGCTGGCCAGCGAACGGTTCACGCGGGCGATCCTGGGTCAGGCGGCCGACGGGATCGTCGCGTGCGACGCGGAGGGGCGGCTGACGTTCATCAACGCGACGGCCCGGCGGCGTGCGAGGCAGGACCCTGCCGGGGCTCGCCTGGAGGACCTTGAGCGGATCTGGGGCCGGCTGTCCCTGGCTGATGGCACGTCCGTGGGCCCGGATGAATGGCCGATCAGCAAAGCGCTGCGAGGCGAAGTGACAAGCGGGCAGGAAGTCCGGCACGTGCATCCCGATGGCACAGACTACCACCTGCTGCTGGGGGCCAGCCCCGTACGCGGCGACGACGGGACGATCCTCGGCGCGGTCGCCACCTTCACCGATATCACGAAGCGCAAGGCCGCCGAGCAGGCCCTGCGCGAAAGCGAGGGGTATCTGCGGACGCTGGCCGACGCGATGCCGCAGCTGGTCTGGACGGCCCGGCCGGACGGAACGCTCGACTTCTTCAACCAGCGGCACCGGGAGTTCATGGGCCTGCACAAAGTGGCCGACGGGCAGTGGGAGTGGGGTCCGATGATGCATCCGGAGGACCAGCCGGCCACGGTCGAGGCGTGGCAGCGGGCATTGCGAACCGGCAAGGTCCACCAGATGGAGCACCGCGTGCAGATGGCGGACGGGACGTACCGCTGGCACCTGACCCGGGCGGTGCCGGTCGGCAACGACAAGGGTGAGATCGTCAGGTGGTACGGCACGGCCACCGACGTGCACGACGCCCGGTTGGCCCGCGAGCAGCTGAGAACCTGGAACGAGGACCTCGAAGAGCGGGTCGCCCAGCGGACTGCCGAGGCCGAGCAGCGGGCGGTGCAGCTGCAGCGGCTGGCGGGGCAGCTCAGCCGGGCCGAACAGAAGGAGCGACAGCGGCTGGCCGAGATCCTGCACGACCACCTGCAGCAGCTTCTCGTCGGGGCGAAGTTCAGCCTGAACATCGCCAGGGCCCAGGCGACCGACCCGTCGGTGGATGAGAACCTGCAGCAGGTGAACGACCTGCTGGATGAGTCGCTGGACGCGTCGCGGTCGCTGACGGTGGAACTGAGTCCGCCGATCCTGCACCAGGGGCGTTTCCGGGATGTGCTCGACTGGCTGAGCCGCTGGATGCGGGACAAGCACGGGTTGACCGTGGATGTCGACGTGCCGGATGAGATCGTGGCGCTGACCGACGAGGTCAAGGTGCTGTTGTTCCAGGCGGTGCGGGAGCTGCTGTTCAACATCGTCAAGCACGCCGGCACGGACCGGGCACGGGTCTCGATGGCGATGGTGTCGCCCGAGACGGTGCGGGTGAGCGTCAGCGACGACGGCGCCGGTTTCGATCCGGCGGCGGCGCACGACGATCAGGGCGACGGCGGCAGCGGGTTCGGGCTGTTCAGCGTGCGGGAGCGCCTCGAGATGCTTGGCGGGCAGATGGCGATTGCCAGCCAGCCCGGTGAGGGGACTGAAATCACCCTGCTGGTGCCGTGCTGCGCCGAGGAGCAGGAGCACGCGCCGCACGTGCCGGCCCGGCCACGGCCCGTGGCGGACAAGCCGGCGGTACCCCCGTACGAGCAGTCGGCCAAGCGCCGCATCCGCGTGTTGCTGGCCGACGACCACCACGTGGTCCGCGACGGGCTGGCGCGGCTGATCGCCAGGCAGCCGGACATCGAGGTCGTCGGCCAGGCCTCGGACGGACACGAGGCGCTCGAGATGGCCGAGCGGCTCCGGCCGGATGTGGTGCTGATGGATGTCAACATGCCGGGGATCACCGGAATCAGCGCGACGCGCCGGATCCGCGAGAGCATGGGAGATGTCCAGGTGATCGGCCTGTCGATGTTCGAGGCGGCCGACGTGGCGGCGCGGATGATGCGGGCCGGGGCCGCAGCGTACCTGGCGAAGACCTCGCCGCCGGATCGGTTGATCGAGACGATCCGGGAGTGCGTGCAGGTCGGCGAGGTTGAGTGAAAGCGGCGTCGTTGCCGCCGCAGTCCATAGGGCTGGTGTGGCTTGTTGACATTGCGTGCTTTCGGAGCCCGTGCGAAAGGCAAAGCGGCGTCTTCGGCGCCGCACTCCAAAGGCTGTCGCCGTCTTGCGAAGGCCGCTTCACTGCACCGTGCCCGGAATCGCCGTTGTTGTTGCCGTGTCTGATCCCTGACCCCTGACCCCTGACCCCTGACCCCTGGACTGGGGCTATGCGTTTTCGAACGCGAGGGACTCGCCCAGCCGCGGATCGCCGATCGCCACGAGGGGCCGGCTGCGCAGCCACAGCAGGGCCCCGGCCAGGCTGATGCCGCCGATGCCGGCGAGGGTGGCCAGGTCCATCCAGCTCAGCGGGACGCGGCCGGGGGCGTATTCGGGCATGATCAGCCAGTACACGTCGAACCAGTGCATCACCAGGATCCAGACGCACACGACCGCCAGCAGGT
Source organism: Phycisphaerae bacterium (assembly GCA_041687575.1). Taxonomy (GTDB): domain Bacteria; phylum Planctomycetota; class Phycisphaerae; order UBA1845; family JANYLN01; genus JANYLN01. The sequence goes on from JAWLBS010000047.1 coordinate 5,827, forward strand.
TTTTGCGGCGCTTGGGCCAGCGGGAGATCAGCGCGAAAAACGGCAGGAAGAAGTGTCCCACCAGCAGCAGCACGCTGATGGTGCCCCAGCCGCCCTCCTGCCGCCGCAGGTACCACTCGGTCTCTTCGGGGATGTTGCCGTACCAGATCAGCATGTATTGGCTGAAGGCGATGTAGGCCCAGAAGACCGTGAAGCCGAAGGTGTACTTGCCCAGGTCCTGGTAGTGCTCGCTCGTGACCGCCCGCGCCATCCGTCCCGACGCCTGCAGCAGCGTCGCCGCCAGCGTCAGCAGCGAGATCGCCCCGACGATGCAGCCGCTGAAGTAGTACACGCCGAAGATCGTGCTGTACCAGAACGGGTCGCGACTCATCATCCAGTCGAACGAGGCGAAGGTGACCGTCAGGGCGAACAGGATGATCGCCACCGGGGCGAGCTTCTCCATCGACATCGTCAGGGCCGGATCGCGCGTGGCGTCCTGCCGGCTGGAGAGTTTCAGGTAGAACCACGAGATCGACAGCCAGGCGACCATGTAGACCGCGACACGGACCAGGAAGAACGGCACGTTGAGATACGGCCGCTTCCACTCCAGCAGCCCCAGCAGGTGCTCGTCCATGGTGGCCGGCGGATCGACCCACAAATACAGCGAGTCCAGGCCCCACAGGATCGGCAGGAACAGCAGGCCCAGCCACGGGAGCATTGCGGCGATTCCTTCGGCCAGCCGCCGGACCACGACGCTCCAGCCCGCCCGCGCCAGGTGCTCCAGCAGCACCAGGAAGAGCCCGCCCAGGGCGAGGCTCAGCACGTAGCAGTAGTTCATCAGGTAGCTGGCGAAGAAGTGGTCGCGCTGCGCGGGGCCGCCCCCGCCCATGACCAGCGCCGCGGCCAGGCCGATCACACCGAGTATGCCCGAGACAAGGATCAACGTGTTGCCCAGCCCGCCCAGCCGCAGGTTGTCGCGTGTCAGCTGTGCCGTTGCTTGCGCCATAGAAAATCACCTTCTCATCTGTTCGCGCTGGCCGGGCGGCAGGAGGTCCAGCGGCACCGCCTGGCTCAGCTGCAGCGCCCGCATGTATGCGACGATCGCCCAGCGGTCCGCCGGCCGGATCTGGTCGCCGTACGGCGCCATCGTGCGGATGCCGTTGGTGATCGTGTTGAAGATGTGCCCGTCCGGCCGCTCGCGGACGACCGGGCCTGTCAGCGAGGTCGGCATCACCCACGTGGCGGGGGACTTTTCCTGTCCGGTGACGGCGGCCGGGCCGCGGCCTTCGCCGTCCCAGCCGTGACAGGGCATGCAGAAGATGTCGTAGCGCTGCTGGCCGCGGACGAGCAGGGCGCGGTCGACCTCGACGGGCAGCGCGTCGGTCCACTCGCCATCGGCGATGCCGCGGTAGAAGACCGGGTCGAGCTCGGCCCATCCAGCTGCCACCGTGCCGGGCACCAGCGGCCGCATCGAGCGGTTGTCCAGGAACAGCGAGTTGGCCGACTGGGGCAGGAACCTGGGCTGCCGGTCCATGTCGGGGATGAGCTGCACCCGCGTGTTCTGGTTGGGCGTGACCCGTGCCTTGGCGACCAGCAGCGGCGGGACCAGGGCGGCCACAAGCAGCACGGCTGCAACGGGCGCCGCGTACTTGCGGACCCAGGCCGGCAACTGCGGCGGGTCGGGTTCGGCGATGACTTCGACGTTCGTGCTGCCGGCGTCTGCGAGCAGCTGCTTTGCGCGGTCGAGGTCGAATTGCGGGTCGCGGGCCTCGATGCCGATGAAGAACCGGTCGCTGGTCACCCGGCTGGCGAAGGCCCGGCTGGCAAACCAGGTGTGATACAGCTGCGGCAGCTTGTTGAACATCAGCATGCCGACGAAGGCGGTGATGGCTGCCAGCAGGATCACCACCTCGAAGATGATCGGGACGAACGCCGGGATGCTCAGGAGCGGCTTGCCGCTGACGACGTAGGGGTAGTCGAAGACGTTCATCCACCACTGCATGGCCAGTCCGCCCAGCCCGCCGGCGATGCCCGCGCCGAAGACGACCCACGGCAGCAGCGTCCGGCGGATGCCCATCGCCCCATCGAGGCCGTGGATCGGGATCGGCGTGAAGGTGTCCCACTGCCTGTAGCCGGCGTCGCGGACTTTCGCCGCGGCCCGCAGCAGCGCAGGGGTGTCGTCGAACTCGGCGAGCACGCCGTAGAGGTGGCCCGGCGGCGCGGCGACTGCCACATCCGGGGGCGGTGCCTGCTCACTCATTTGTGCCCCTCCTCCGGCCCGTGCCGGTGCTCGTGCGGGCTCTGGCCCCAGTACTGGCCGGACCCGCGGTGCTCGCCGTGGTCGGGGTGGGCCTGGGGCATGATGCTTTTGACCTCGGCCATCGCGACCATCGGCAGGTAGCGGACGAACAGCAGGAACAGCGTGAGGAACAGCCCGAAGCTGCCCAGCAGGGTGAGGATGTCGACCCACGTCGGGCTGTAGTAGCCCCAGCTGCTCGGCAGGAAGTCGCGGCTGAGGCTGGTGACGATGATCACGTACCGCTCGAACCACATGCCGACGTTGACCAGCAGCGAGAGCACCCACAGGGCCAGCAGGTTCTTGCGGATCGACGGCACCCACAGGAATTGCGGCACGACCACGTTGCAGCCGACCATGATCCAGTAGGCCCAGGCGTATGGCCCCATCGCGCGGTTCAAAAAGGCGAACGACTCGTAGAAGTTGCCGCTGTACCAGCTCGTCCAGAACTCGATGGCGTAGGCGTAGGCGACGATCAGGCCGGTCGCCAGGATGAACTTGGCGATGTTGTCCAGGTGCCGCAGCGTGACGATCTCTTTCAGCCCGAAAAACTGCCGGGCGGGGATGATCAGCGTGAGCACCATGGCAAAGCCGCTGAAGATCGCCCCGGCCACGAAGTAGGGCGGGAAGATCGTCGTGTGCCAGCCGGGCAGCTGGCTGATGGCAAAGTCGAAGCTCACCACGCTGTGGACGCTGAGCACCAGCGGTGTCGCCAGGGCTGCCAGCAACAGGTACGCCGTCTCGTAGCGGTGCCAGTGCCGCCCGCTGCCGCGCCAGCCGAGGCTGAAGATGCCGTAGATCGTGTGCCGCAGCCGCGTTTTGGCGCGGTCGCGGAAGGTCGCCAGGTCCGGGATCATGCCCATGTACCAGAACAGCAGGCTCACCGTCATGTAGGTGCTGACGGCGAAGACGTCCCAGACCAGCGGGCTGCGGAACTGCGGCCACATCTGCAGGTAGTTGGGGTACGGGAACAGCCAGTAGGCCAGCCACGGCCGACCCAGGTGCAGGATCGGGAACAGCCCCGCGCAGACGACGGCGAAGATCGTCATCGCCTCGGCGAAGCGGTTGATCGCGGTCCGCCACTGCTGGCGGAACAGGAACAGGATGGCGCTGATCAAGGTGCCGGCGTGGCCGATGCCCACCCAGAAGACGAAGTTGACGATGGCGAAGCCCCAGGCGACCGGCATCTGCAGACCCCACACGCCCGTGCCGAGCAGGAACAGGTAGACGATCATCGCAAGCAGGATCATCGTGACGGTCAGGGAGATGCCGAAGGCGATGTACCAGGCCCGCGGCGGTTTGCGCGCCTCGGCGATTCCTGAGACCAGGTCCGTCATGCTGGTCAGGTTGTGGTCGCCGGTGATCAGCGTGGGTGGTCGACCGGGCACGGTTACCGTATTGTCAACTTCGGTCGTGATATCAGCCATTGTGCATTCCGTCGTACCTTCTTCGGGTTTGCCGCTCCCTCACGGTCGCGGCTCGTTCCCGCACACTGCGCCCGCTTCCTTCGGGTGCGTCCTCGGCTCTGAGGCTCGGCCACTCGCATCGCTGCGCTCGCTCGGGCGGACCGCCTGAAGGCGGGACTCCCAGCGCCGCCTGAAGGCGGTACTCCAAGCGCCGGCCGAAGCCGGTACTCCGAGCTTGGCGGGCATAGCCCGCCCTACATCTGGCCACTCCGGCGGGCGCAGCCCGCCCTACGTCTGCGTCTCTTCCCGGGCCGGATTCCGCACCCGGCCCATGTGCACCGTCCGCGGCCGGGTGTTGATGTGGGCCAGCAGCGAGTATGCCCGGTTGTCCGCGTGCAGCCTGGCGACCAGCGATGCCGGGTCGTTCAGGTCTCCGAAGACGATCGCCCCGGTCGGGCACGTCTGCGCGCAGGCCGTGGTGAACTCGCCGTCGCGGATGGGCCGTCGCTCGTTCTTGGCCTGGATTTTCGCCCGCTGGATCCGCTGCAGGCAGTACGTACATTTTTCCATCACGCCGCGGCTGCGGACGGTCACGTCCGGGTTGTACTGCATGCCCCGCAGCGGGGCCCTCTCGGGCGTGTAGCGGTAAAAGTTGAACCGCCGCACCTTGTACGGGCAGTTGTTCGAGCAGTACCGCGTGCCCACGCAGCGATTGTAGACCATCAAGTTCAGTCCGTCCGCGTCGTGCAGCGTCGCGGCGACGGGGCAGACGCTTTCGCACGGGGCATTCTCGCAGTGGACGCAGAAGATCGGCTGGAAGCTGACCTGCGGCTCGAGCGGCTGGCCGCGGAAGTACCGGTCGATCCGCAGCCAGTGCATCTCCCGCTGGCGGCGGACCTGCTCGCGGCCGACGACGGGGACGTTGTTCTCGGCCTGGCACGCGACGGCGCAGGCGTTGCAGCCGATGCACCTCTGCAGGTCGATCGCCATGCCCCACTTGTAGCCTTCGTAGGCGTAGGGCTCCCAGAGCTGCGCGACATGGGGATGGTGCACGCGCTGGTGCACCCAGTTGGGGTCGGCGCGATACTGTGCGAGGGTCGCCTCCGGCATCAGGTTCTCCAGGCGGTCCTGGATGCCTTTGCGGCCGATCGCGTCGATGTGCCAGTGGTCCTGCGTCTCGGCGAAGTCGTAGATCCGCCCGGTCGGTTCGATCGTCACCTCGCCGGCCACGTGCATCGCGTCGCTCGTGCGAAGGGCGTAGCCGTCGAAGCCGACGTCCCGGCCGACGTTGCCGGCGAAGGGCCGGCCGTAGCCCAGCGCGACCGTCAGCGACCCCGGCGCCTGGCCCGGCATGATGTAGGCCGGGCCGAGGACCTGCCGGTCGCCGCGGCGCAGTGCGACGATCTCGCCCTGGCGGATGCCGAGCGCGGTCGCGGTCGGCGGCGCGATCAGCACGGCGTTGTCCCAGCTGACCTTGGTCATGATGTCGGGCAGTTCCTGCAGCCAGGCGTTATTGGCCAGCCGCCCGTCGTAGACCTTGTGGTCCTCGCGGAAGACGAGTTCCAGGTTCTTATCACTGGCCGGCGCGACCCGCGGCATCTGTGCAACGGCCCGGGCGATCTCCTGCGGCTGCAGCTCCGGCGAGACCGGCTCGAAGCCCGTGTCCGGCAGCACGCCGTCGTTGAGCAGGCGCCGCCAGAGCGTCTCGAACGCCTCCTCGGCCAGGTCCTCGCCGTAAAGCGCCCGCACCGTACGCCGCACGATCTGGTAGCCGCTCAGGGCCGGCTGATCGGTCAGCTCGCTGAGCAGCTCAATCGTGCTGCGGCCTTCGTAGAGCGGCCGGATCAGCGGCTGGGCCGGGGCATACGTGCCGTCCCAGGCCCGCGTGTCGCCCCAGGCTTCCAGGTAGTGCGCCCGCGGCACGTGCCACGTGCACAGCTGCGCCGTTTCATCCCAGTAGAGCCCGAAGTGGACGGTTGTATCAACCTTGGCCATGGCCTCGGCGAACCGCAGGTCGGCCGGGGCGTTGTAGACGGGGTTGGCCCCGAGGATCAGCAGTGTGTCGACCTGGCCGGCCCGCATTTGCTCGGCGAGTCGGGCGATCGCCTCGATGTGGCCGATCCGGTCGGCGTCGGGGTCCGGCGAATACCATACCGTTTTGCCCGCGTTGTCGAGGGCCGCGTTGAGTGCATGCACCAGGGCATGGACTTCGGGCGGGTGCTGCGCGCCGGCGATGACGATCGATTTGCCGCGGTTGGCGAGCAGGTCGCGGGCCATCGCTTGAACCAGCGGCGGCACCGTTTGTCCCGCCTGTTTCCGGGCGGCCTCGATCAGGGGAGCGGGCAGCGCCTCGCTTTTCAGCCCGGCATCGACCAGCGCCGCTGCCAGCTGGCAGGCCGTTTGCGGGATCATGCCGGCCGGGGTCGCCAGCCGGTGGTCCGCCATCGCGCCGGTCGTCGTGCAGCTGCTTTCGGCGACATACAGGCGGCTCATGCGGTAGTCGATCGGCCCGGCGGGATGTGCCGCGCCGTGTGCGCCGTCTGCCGCACCGGGGCTCGCGTGGGCGGATCCATTGCTGCCCGTGCTTGCGCCGTGCCCGCTGCTTTGCGGGGTGTCGGCAGGCGCGGCCCCTGCATGTCCGTTGCCGGCGGCCGGGCCGGCCGCCGTCGGCATGTGGGCCTGGATGAAGTCCCGCGCGTAGCGGAGCGACATCGGGTGGGTCATCAGGAAATCGGCATCGAGGCTCACCACGACGGCCGCCTGATCGAAGCGGCAGTGCGTCCGCACCGGCTGGCCCATCGCCAGAGTCGCGCCGGCCGGGAGGTGATCCTGGCTGATCGGCTCGTACTCGTACCACCGGGCCTGCGGATAGACTTCGAGCAGCCGCTGCCGCATCGCCCGCACACTGGGCGAGCTGCTCGACTCGCTCAGCACGCACAGCCCTTTGCCGCCTGCCTCGCGCAGCGGCGCGAAATGGTCCCGGACAAAGGCGTTCCAGCCGTCCCAATTCTGATCCACCGGCCGGCCGCGCTGCCGCTGCACCGGGACCTTGCTGCGATCCGGATCGTACAGATCCAGCACGCTCGCCTGGGCGGCGGCGCTGGTCGCGCCGCGATTGTTCGGGTGGAGCGGGTTGCCCTCGATCTTGGTCGGCCGGCCGTCGTAGCTGGATACCAGCAGCCCCTGGGTGCTGCCGGCGATGTCGGTGCTGGTGGCGAAGTGGATCGCCTCGCCTGGCGTGATCTCGGGCGGGCGGCGGGTGTACGGCAGGATCTCTTCCTTGGGCCAGCGGCAGCCGGCCGTGCCCGCCATCGCGGTCGAGGCCGCCATCAGCTTCAGGAAATGGCGCCGGCTGGGCTTGTCGGGCGGGGTGGAGGCACCCGGAGGAAACTCGTCGCCTTGCGGCTTATGGGACGCTGGGTTCTTCATTGGCTCCCGCAAACCCCGTCGGTCGGCCTTGCCGTGTTTGTCTATCGATGACATGTGGAGCAATCCTCGCTGGGGTTGATGTCGTACCGCCGCCTCAGCTCCGCACCCAGCGTCAGCTGATTCTGCGCCGGCACGTAGGCCATGTTCGTCACCTCCGTCGGTGGCCGAAGGTACGCCTCCGGACCGCGGTGACAGTCCAGGCACCAGCCCATGGTCAAAGGCTCCACCTGCGAGACGATGTCCATCTTGTCGACTCGCCCGTGACAGGCGACGCATCCCACGCCGCGGGCGACATGGGCGCTGTGGTTGAAATAGACGAAATCCGGCAGATCGTGGGCCTTCATCCAGGGGATCGGCAGGCCGGTGGCATAGCTCTGCCGGACAGGCAGAAGTTGCTCGCTCTCGGGCAGGATGCGGGCGTGGCAGTTCATGCAGGTGCTGGTCTGCGGGACGGCGGCGAATGCGGCGGCCTCGACGGTGTTATGGCAGTAGCGGCAGTCCATTCCCAGCAGGCCCGCGTGCTGGGCGTGGGAGTAGGGGACCGGCTGGATCGGCGCATAGCCGACGCGCTGGGTTCCTGGGGCGAACAGGTAGATCAGGAACACCACAAGGTACGTCAGGCTGACAGCGATGGTGAGAACGACAAGCACCAGCGCCTTGTTGGCCCACCGCGGAAACGTAAGTGGAGCAGCCGGCTCACTAATCATGGCTCGGTTCACGCAAATTCCGGCAGCCGGCGCAGCAAGGTACGCGTCCCTCGCCGGCCGCACAGCCGCATATCTCTGGATACGACACTGATGCTCTCTCCCCAGCGCCAATCGGATCGCGGGATTTTAGGCCGCCGCGTGCGTAAAGTATATCCGCCAGCGGAGATTTCTGCTGCCCTTGGCCGCACCTTGCGGCTAGAATGGCAACAGGATGGGGCAGCCAGCCCGGGTCGTCAACCGCGCAGCGGCCAGCAGGTGTAACTCTTGCGGGATACGGCAGCGCGGCGGGACTATAATCCGGCTGAAGCCGATGTGTGTCGCTGTGTCCGGGCCTTGCTGCAGATCGTGTCGGGACCGGGCCGGCGATGGGTGAGATGATCCAGATATGCGTCAGAATAATCAGGCCAGCGACTTGAATGTGACGGCAACCGCTTTGGTGATTTTCATTAGCGGTATCCTGATCTTCGTGTTCATCGTGGCGGTGCAGGTGCTCTTCCAGTGGGCCGAGCGCGCGGAATTCGAGCGCAAGGTCGTCGCCGAGGTGCCCGAAAGTCTGTCGCAGCTGCATGCGGCGCAGCTGACACGGATCAACACCTATCGCCTGGTGGACGAGCAGGCGGGCCTGGCGGCCATCCCGATTGAACAGGCCATGGCAACATTCGCCCGGGACCCGGCTGGTGCAATGCAGGTGATCCGCGCGGCGGCACCCGCGGCCCCGCAGCCCGCGGCGACTCCCGCTGGCGGGGCGACCCAGCCGGCCGCCACGCAGCCGGCTGCGCCGTCGACAGCACCGGCTACCGCCCCGACGCCACCGCCGACCGCCACCCAACCAGGGAGTGATGAATCATGATGGCAAAGCGCAGGCCAGAGGTCGTGCTCGTGTTTCCGTGGCTGATCGTTGCCGTGGCGGTTGCTTCGGCCGCCGGCCCGGCGTCCGCGCAGGTGGCCCAGCAGCCGGAGGCCCTCGAGGGCGTGGGCGTCACCGAGCATCTGGGCGAAACGGTGCCGCTCGACCTGACGTTCAAGGACGAAAACGGCAACACGGTTCGCCTTGGCGACTATTTCGAATCCGGCAAGCCGGTCGTGCTCACGCTGAACTACTACGCCTGCCCGATGCTCTGCACGATCCAGCTCAACGAGCTCATCAAGGCCCTCAAGATGATGGACTGGACCCCGGGCAACCAGTTCGAACTGGTCACGGTCAGCTTCGACCCGACCGAGACGCCGACCCTGGCCAGACTCAAAAAGCAGACCTACATGAAGGACTACGGCAGGCCCGAGGCGGCCGGCGGGTGGCATTTCCTCACCGGCGACAAGCAGAACATCGAGAAGCTCACCGAGGCCGTCGGGTTCACGTATCGCTGGGATGAGGCGTCCAAGCAGTACGTTCACACGGCCGTGGCAGTCGTCCTCTCGCCCGAGGGCACGATCTCGCGGTATCTCAAGTCGGTGATCTACGATCCGACGACGATGCGCATCGCCCTGGCCGAGGCCAAGGAGGGCAAGTACCGCTCGACCGCGGACCAGGTGCTGCTGTTCTGCTACGTCTATGATGCGGATGCCGGGCGATACGTCCTGGCCGCCACGAACATCATGCGGGCCGGGGCGATCCTTACGGCCTTGATTCTCGGGACGTTCCTGTTGACCGCGTGGCTGCGGGAGGCTCGCAAGCGGCGGGCGGAATCTGTGCATAAGGAAGAGTAGTGCCCATGCCGACCACCCTGGATATGCTGGCCGTCCGCCTGCTGGCGCAAGGCGGCAAGAGTTTCTGGCTGCCCCCGCGGTCCTCGCAGCAGGCGGCCGAGGTCGACTGGACGTTCTATTACATCTACTACGTCTCGCTGTTCTTTTTCCTGTTGATCGTCACGCTGATGGTCGTTTTCGTCATCCGATACCGCCGTCGACCGGGGCAGGAGGCGCTCCCCAGCCGACACCACAACCTCCCCCTCGAGCTGCTCTGGACCGGCGTGCCGATCATCCTGGTCGCGACCATGTTCTGGTTCGGCTTCTCGGGCTTCATGGACTTCGCCTACGCCCCGCAGAATGCCTACGAGATCAGGGTCATCGGCCAGAAGTGGAAGTGGCAGTTCGAGTACCCCAACGGCTACATCGACCAGGACCTGCACGTGCCGGTGGACCGGGCCGTGTCGCTGACGCTCGAAAGCAATGACGTGATCCACAGCCTGTTCATCCCGGCTTTGCGCCTCAAGCGCGACGCGGTGCCCGGCCGCTATACCACGGCGTGGTTCAAGGCCGATACCGTGGGCACCTATCCGATCCTCTGTGCCGAATACTGCGGCACGGCTCACTCGGACATGCTGGCGCGGCTGGTCGTGCACGAGCGCGGCGGCTTCGAGCGCTGGCTGGAGCAGGCGTCGAACCTGCTGGCGACCATGTCCCCGGTCGATGCGGGCGAGCGGCTGTACCAGCTCAAGGGCTGCATGCAGTGCCACTCCCTCGACGGCACGGCCGGCATCGGACCGACGTTCAAGGACCTGTACGGCCGCACGGTCGCCCTTCGTTCGGGCGAGATCGTGACGGCCGACGACAACTACATCCGCCAGTCGATCCTGGACCCCCAGGGGCAGATTACCGCCGGTTTCGAGGGTGTGATGCCCCTCGTGCAGTTCAGCGACGACGAGATCCGCGCCATGATCGCGTTCATCAGGAGCATCAGCGCCGCTGGTGCCGAGCCAGCCGGCGAGGGGGCCGCTGGCGGCGAGGCGCCCGAGCCCGCGGGATCGGCGCCCGGGCAGCCCGCCACGGAGCCGGGCGCAGGGGCGCAGCCGGCGATCGGGCGGGCGATCGGCGGGTCGGGGGCGCAGCTGCCGGGGACGACATGGATCGGGTCGGCGGACGCAACGAATCTGGTAACGGATGCAGAAGGAAGCGCGACCCCGGATGCGTCGCGGGATCGAGGTTGATGCCATGTCCGATTTGACCACCCATACGGGTCACACACCGCAGGCCGAGCCGGTGGCCAACTACCTGAGCCACGCGCGCGGCCTGCGGTCGTGGCTGTTCACGCTGGACCACAAACGCATCGGGGTGATGTACCTGGTGTCGGTGCTGGCGTCGTTCCTGCTGGGCGGCATCCTCGCCCTGCTGGTCCGCACGGAGCTGCTCACGCCGCAGCACACCGTCATGGGTGCCGACACGTACAACATCGTCTTCACCCTGCACGGGGCGACGATGATCTTTTTGTTCATCATCCCGGGGGTCCCCGGCTCGATCGGCAACTTCGTGCTGCCGATGATGCTCGGGGCGAAGGACGTCGCCTTTCCCCGGCTGAACCTGGCGAGCTACTACATGTGGCTGATCGGCGCGGTCTTCACCCTGATCGCCATCGCCATGGGCGGGGTCGACACCGGCTGGACCTTCTACACGCCCTACAGCACGACGACCAACTCGGCGGTGATCCCCGTGGTCGTCGGCGTGTTCATCATCGGGTTCTCGTCGATCTTCACCGGCATCAACTTCATCGTTTCGATCCACAAGCTCCGCGCGCCGGGCATGGGCTGGTTCAACATGCCGCTGATGCTCTGGGCCCTGTACGCCACCAGCATCATCCAGGTGCTGGCGACCCCGGTGCTGGGCATCACCCTGCTGCTGCTGATCGCCGAACGCGTGCTGCAGGTCGGGATCTTCACCCCGGCCTACGGCGGCGACCCGGTGCTGTTCCAGCACTTCTTCTGGTTCTACTCGCACCCGGCCGTCTACATCATGATTCTGCCCGCCTTCGGCATCATCAGCGAGATCATCCCCGTCTTCAGCCGCAAGCACATCTTCGGCTACAAGGCGATCGCCTACAGCAGCATCGCCATCAGCGTGCTGAGCTTCCTGGTCTGGGGCCACCACATGTTCGTCTCGGGGCAGTCGCCCCTGGCCAACGCGATCTTCAGCGCCCTGACCTTCGCGGTGGCGATCCCCTCGGCGGTCAAGGTCTTCAACTGGACCGCCACGATGTACAAGGGCTCGATCAGCCTGGCCACCCCGATGGTGTATGCCCTGGGCTTTTTGTTCCTGTTCGCCATCGGTGGGTTGACCGGGCTGTTTCTGGGCACCCTGAGCGTCAACGTCCACCTGACCGACACCTACTTCGTGGTCGCCCACTTCCACTACGTGATGTTCGGCGGCACGGTCATGGCCTTCCTGGCGGCGATCCACTACTGGTGGCCGAAGATGTTCGGGCGGATGTACAACCAGCTGGCGGGGCAGATCGGCGCCCTGCTGATCTTCGTCGGGTTCAACGCGACGTTCTTCCCGCAGTTCGTCATGGGCAGCCAGGGGCTGCCGCGGCGCTATTACAACTACCCCGAGGAGTTCGAGATCTTCAACGTCTTTTCCACCCTGGGCGCGTACCTGACGGCGGTCGGGTTCCTGCTGGTGGCGGGAATGCTCATCCACTCGCTGTTTCGCGGGCGGCCTGCCCCGGCCAACCCCTGGGGCGCCGAGACGCTCGAGTGGAAGACGCCGTCCCCGCCGACGCCGGAGAACTTCGAGTCGCCCCCGACGGCGGGTGACCCGTATGACTATTCACGCCTGGCCTACGAGCCCGAGATCGGCGGCTACGTGGAGGTGCCCGCGCGCACCGGGGAGGTCGCCTGATGGGCGAGCCCCGCCAGCCGCCGGCCGACGCGCAGCACGGCGAGCATGCTGCCAATCACGATCCGTACCTGGCGCATCACTTCGATACGCCCGAACAGCAGTTCGACTCGGTCAAGCTGGGGATGTGGATCTTCCTGACGACCGAGATCCTCCTGTTCAGCGGCCTGTTCTGCGCCTATGCCGTGTTTCGCGCCAATCATCCCGAGGTCTTCGAGTGGGGGCACCGCTACCTCGACGTGACACTGGGGGGCATCAACACGGTCGTGCTGATCTGCAGCAGCCTGACGATGGCCTGGTCGGTCCGGGCGGCCCAGTTGGGCCAGCAGCGGCTGCTGAAGATCTGCCTGGCGGCGACACTGATTGGCGGCTGTGCCTTCCTCGGCATCAAGTACGTCGAGTACAAGCACAAGTGGGAGGCCGGACTGCTCTGGGCCGGCCAGTACAACCCGACCCATGGCCTGGATGCGGCTGGCGAAGCCGGACTGCACGGGCCGGCTCCCGAGGCTGCAGCGAACCCCGCCCCGCAAGGCGCCGCCCCGGATGCGGCAGGTGTCGCACCCGCGGCGGGGACGGCTGCGCCCGCTGCGGCCGGGCAGGCGGGGACCACGCCCGGCGCCACGCGCCCAGCCGAAGGACCTCTGCCTCCCGCGGAATCCGTCGACGGCGTGCAGATCGAACGGACCCTCAATCCCCCTCCGGGCGAGGCGCCGACCGGGTTGCGGCTGGACAGTCGCGCGGGCGTGCCGCACCTGATGCCAGCCGAGGCGCCCAGGCAGCTCTGGTGGTTCTTCGGGATCTACTTCCTGATGACGGGGCTGCACGGCATCCACGTGATCGGCGGGCTGGGGGCGATCAGCTGGCTGCTGGCCCGATCGTTTAAGGGAACGTTCGGTCCGGCCTACTATATCCCGGTGGACCTGGTCGGATTGTACTGGCACCTGGTGGACGTGATCTGGATCTTCCTGTTCCCGCTGTTGTACCTGATCCACTGAACGGGCGATCCCGCAGGAAGGAGTGCTGCATGGCTGAACATTCCCCGGCGAAAACGACGGACCGGCCGGGTCCGCACCTCGGACACGTCGCATCCCCGCGTGTTCTGCTCTCGGTGTGGGCGGTCCTGGTCGTGTTGACCGTGACTACCGTCGCCATCACGAAGGTGGACCTGGGCGAGGGGCCCAACCTGTGGCTGGCGTTGGGCCTGGCGACGGTCAAGGCGGGCCTGGTCGTGCTCTATTTCATGCACCTGCGGTACGACAACCCCGTCTACGGCCTGGTGTTGGTGTTCTCGCTGTTTTTCGTGATCCTGTTTATCGCGGGGACCCTGACCGACACGCGGCAGTACCAGCATGAACTGGAGCCGGGCTATGCCCCGGCGATGCAGAAGCGATGACCCGCCCCGACGCCACGAAGCGCAGCCAGCCGGATGACTCGCCCGGGTCGATCAGCATGGGCACCCTGGGGATGATCCTGTTCCTGATGGCGCTGACGATGCTGTTCGGCTCGACGATCTTCGGCTACCTCTACCTGCGAAGCCAGTTCGACACCTGGCCGCCGCCGCAGAGCCCGCCCCTGCCTGGAGGGCTGTGGCTCAGCACGGTGCTGATCCTCGCGACCAGCGTTACCATCCAGTGGGCCCTGCACAGCGTCCGCTGGGAGCGGCCGCGAGCCCTTCGCATCGCCCTTGTGGCAACCGGCATTCTGGGGGTGCTGTTCCTGGTCAGCCAGGCGGTCAACTGGTATCCCCTGATGCAGGTCGTCCTGCCGCCCGGCCACAAGGCGCTGGTGTTCACCTCGACGTTCTACATGCTGACCGGCACGCACGCCCTGCACGTGATCGGCGGGCTGATCGTACTGGCGGTGGTGACCTTCAAGGCGTACCGCGGGGCGTACTCCAGCGCATACCATCCCGGCGTGCGCTACAGCGCGATGTACTGGCACTTCCTCGATGCGGTGTGGCTGATCATGTTCGCGCTGCTTTACCTGTCCTGATCGGGGACCACTACTGCGTCCGTGGGGTGCAGTCCTCGCCAGGCGAACCAGAAGGCGTGGATCGTCCTGACGTCGGAGCCATCTTCCCCTTCTGCCATCACCCACGCCACCGGCGGGTCGGGGAACTCGTGCCTGTACACAAACCGCAGCCGCACATCCTGCCATGTAGTCGTCCACTCGCCCTGCGGACCGGCCTTGGCCTCGATCAGCGGCAGCGGGTAGACCACGCCCTGTCCGCCCGCCTGCACGGCGATCACCGGGGTGAACAGCGGCATCACCGGGCCGGCCGGCATGGCCATCTGCGGATAGCGCGGCCTGCCGCGGCCGTAATAGCTCGAGTATGGCTCGCGGCGGTAGCGCTTGACCTTGTCGGGCTCCGGCGCGACCACGGTCGTATCGGGATGGGCCTGCGCCCAGTCGGCCCAGTAAACAACTTGGGCGGGCAGGACCGTCAGGACGGCCTTTTCGCCGGCCGCCGGTCCGGTCACCGCGCGGAACCAGAGCTGGCACCAGAGGCTCGCCGGCCGGTCGCCCTCGGGGCGGTCGTACATCAGCAGGTTGGAGTTGTAGAGCAGCCCGCTGACGCCGAACGACAGCGTCCGCCCCGCCACGCGCCGGTCGAAGACGACCACGCTGTCGCACAGCGGGCTGTAGGTCACCGCGATCGGCACGCCGCCCAGCGTGTCATTGCACACCTCGTGCCAGGCGAGCACCCGCAGCGGGTAGGCCCGGGCCTGATCGCCGATCCGCACGCCCACCACCCGGTCGCCGGGCAGCAGGTACTTGCGATACTTCTCATTGATCGCCTCGATGCCGTCGGCGGGTACGGTTGCCGGATCGTCCAGCGGCAGCAGCGTGTCCCTTGGCATCCCGCTGACCAGATGCTCCGGCTTGACCAGGCTCGTCGACACGTCGAACCCGTTGTAGGGGGCGTCGGAGGCCGAGATCCGGTACGGCGTGCCTCCCTCGCGGATCGACGGGATCACCCGCCAGGCCACCAGGGCCGCCAGCGTGAGGATCGCCAGCAGGATCACCCAGCCGCCGCCGTAGAAGTCCAGCCGGATGTTCTTTTCCCTTTGTTCGTGCCGCGGTCGCATGCGCCGGCTCCCATTGCTTGTCGGCAATTGCCCGTCGTAACAACCATGTCCACTTCACACGTTGGTGACGGAGCCGGGCTATTGGGTCGCCGCCCATCACCCCACGATCAGCAGTCCCAGCAACAGCGGCAGATAGATGACCGTGGCCAGAAACAGCCGCCGCGCCCACAC
>JAWLBS010000048.1:0-11981 GCA_041687575.1 Phycisphaerae bacterium
GGTGCTCGTGCTCGACGAGGCCGACCGCATGCTCGACATGGGGTTCATCCACGACATTCGCAGGATCATGAAACACCTGCCCACCGAGCGGCAGACGCTACTGTTCTCCGCGACGATCCCCGCGGAGATCCAGGACCTGGCCTCTTCGCTGCTGCGCAACCCGGTCACCGTCCGGGTCACGCCGAAGACGTCCACCGCCGACCGCATCGACGAGTCGGTCTACCACGTCGAGAAGCGCAACAAGCCGGCCCTGCTGGCGCACCTGATCGAGACGATGCCGATGTACCGGGCGATCGTCTTCACCCGCACCAAGCACGGGGCCGACAAGGTGGTGCGTCATCTGCACCGCGTGGGCATCCACGCCGAGGCGATCCACGGCAACAAGAGCCAGAACGCCCGCGAGCGGGCCCTGGCCAACTTCCGCTGCGACAAGAGCCCCGTGCTCGTCGCCACCGACATCGCCTCGCGCGGCATCGATGTCGACGGGATCACCCACGTGGTCAACTACGACCTGTCGCACGAGCCGGAGACTTACGTCCACCGCATCGGCCGGACCGCCCGCGCGGGCGCAGCCGGCATGGCGGTGGCGTTCTGCGATCGGGACGAGATGTCAAACCTGCGGGCGATCGAGCGGCTGCTGCGCCGGTCGATCCCGGTGTGTGATGACCACCCCGAGTATCCCGCGGTGACGATCGAGCCGCGCGACGACCGGAGGCCGGACCGCTCGCCCCGCCAGCCTCGCCGCGGCGAGAGCCAGCAGCGCCCGCAGAGGGCCCCGCGTCGCGATGGCAGCCCGATCGCCCGGGACGTCGAACGGCGGCCGGCAAGGCGCCACTCCGACGGCAGCGCCCCGCTTCAAACGGAGCGTGTCGCCGTCGAGACGACGGGGCGCAGCGGCTCGGGCGGGCAGAGCCAGTCAGCCCAGCCGGGAAGACCGCGCAGGCCGCGCCGCCGCCAGCGCCGCCCGGCAGGGCGCTGATGCAGCGCTGATCGATCTGACTGCCTGTGACACTAAAAAACGGAAGGAGCCGCCATCCGAGGATGGCGGCTCCTTGTTTTCAGTCTTTTGCGTCTGCCCGGCACCACGTCTACCGCAGCTCATCCGGCTGGTGGCTCGCCCACGCGCCGTCGCTGCCCCAGATCACCAGCGACCCGTCGGTCCGTTTGGCGATGCCGTAGGTCGGGCCGCAACAGATCGCCACGAAGTCGTTTCCGGTCGGCACGTCGCTGATCTGCCCGTACATGTCGTTGCCCCAGGCGACCAGCGAACCGTCGGTCCGCAGGCCCAGCCCGAAGAGGTAGCCCGCGTCGATCGCCTGGTAGGTCCCGGCCGGCACGTTGCACTCGCCCTGGTCATTGGTGCCCCAGGCTGCCATCGTGCCGTCGTCCCGCAGGGCGAGGCTGAAAAAGCCCCCGGCGGCGACGGCGGTGTAGTTGTTGCCGGCCGGCACGTCGCACTGGCCGGAAGCATTGGCGCCCCACGCCGCCAGACTGCCGTCTTCGTTGCGGGCCACCGCGTGCGCATATTGCAGGTCCAGTTCGACCCAGCCCGCACCGCCCGGCACGTTGAGGTAGTTCAGAAAGTCGCGCCCCCAGGCCGCCAGCGTGCCATCCTGGCGGATCGCCGCGGCGTGTTCGAGCCCGGCAGCGACCTGCGTGTATGTCCCGGCCGGAACGGTTGTCTCGCCGTACTCGTTCCGCCCCCAGCCGACCAGCGTACCGTCCTGGCGCAGCGCGATGCTGAACCCCGGACCGGCTGCGACCTTGGCGAAGTTGTTGCCGGCCTGCGGGGCGGTCTGGCCGTAAGAGTTATCGCCCCACGGCAGCAGCGTGCCGTCGTCCCTCACCGCCAGGACGTGCGTGTCGCCCGCCGCCAGATCGTTCAGCGCCGGGATCAGGTGGCGTGAGACGGTTACGTTCAAGGTGAAGGTCGATTCGTTGCCGTCGTTGTCGCCGGCGGTGAAGGTGATGGTTTTCGTGCCGGTGCTCTGCGGGGCGACGGTATGCTCTACGCTCCACCGCCCCGATGCATCCGGCATCAGGTTGATGCCGTGCCCGCTGTTCAGATCGAGCATGTCGACCTCGACCCACACCACCTGGCCGTCCGGGTCGGTTATGTCGCACGTGACGGTGATGTTCTGGGTGTAGAGATCGACCAGCGAGGGAGTGACGGCGGCACCGCTGAACACGGGCGCGCCGTTGGTGGTCGTGCCGGTGTCGGTGCCATCGGTCGTGCCGGTTCCCGTGGTATCGCTCCCTCCCGTGGTCGTGCCGTCGGGGGTCGTATCGGTCGTGTCCGTCCCGCCGTTGTCCGTCCCGTCGGGACCGGTTCCGGTGTCGTCGCCGCCACCGCTCACATTCGTGGGTGGGGCAACTCCCAGATCATCCAGCAGCGGGCAGCCGCCGGCGACCATCAGCACAATGGCGGCACCAGTGACCATGGTTGTAAGCAGGGGGTGACGCATACGATAGCCTCCCACGTCCCGTAAACGAGGCGTCTCCGGCTGGGCAGCCGGAATCACTCCCGTCACGCCCGGCGATGGCGCAGTCCCGCGCAGGACATCGCGCAGACCAACAAGTGTATCGGCCCCAGGTGTGCTGACTTAAATAAATGCCCGAAAGGACTAGAGCAGCCCGAACTTCTCCATCCGGTAGCGCAGCTGGTCGCGGCTGAGGTCCAGGAGTCGGGCGGCCTTGGTCTGGTTGTTGCTCGCCAGGTCGAGGGCCTGCACGACGAGCTGCTTTTCGACCTCTTCCATGCTCACGCCGGTAGCCGGCAGGCGGATCTCCAGGCCCGCGGCGCCCCCCGCGGCGGTGCGGGCGCTTTTGAGCAGGGGGAAGTCTTTGGCCGTCAGGTGCTCCTCGTGGGCCAGCAGCACCGCCCGTTCGAGCGCATTGCGGAGTTCCCGGACGTTGCCGGGCCACGGATGCGACTCCAGCAGCCGCCGGGCGTCAGGATCGAGGCCCTTGATGTTCTTTTTGAACTCGCGGTTGAACGCGGCGACGAAGTAGTCGCTCAGCAGGGAAATGTCGCCCGCCCGCTGGCGCAGGGGGGGCAGGTAGATCGGGATGATGTTCAGCCGGTAGAACAGGTCCTCGCGGAACTGCTTGTCGCGGATCGCCTGCTCGATATCGCGGTTGGTTGCGGCGATCACCCGTACGTCCACGCTGATGTCGGTCGTGCCGCCGACGCGGCGGAAGGTCTTCTCCTCCAAAAAGCGCAGCAGTTTCGCCTGCAGCGCCGCGGGCATGTCGCCGACCTCGTCGAGAAACGCCGTGCCGCCGTCCGCCAATTCCAGCAGCCCCTTTTTGGTCATCTTCGCGTCGGTGAACGCGCCCTTCTCGTGGCCGAACAGCTCGCTCTCCAGGAGCGTCTCGGCCAGCGCGGTGCAGGTGATGTTGACGAACGGCCGGGCGGCGCGGGCACTGTTGTAGTGGATCGTCCGGGCGACCAGGTCCTTGCCCGTGCCCGACTCGCCGCGCAGAAAGACCGTGCTGGAGCCGCTGGCGGCGACGTCCTTCATCACCTTGAACAGGTCCTGCATGGCCGGGCTCGTGCCGATGATCCGGTCGAAGCCGTACTGCTCGGACAGGGCCGCCCGCAGCCGGGCGACCTGGCGCTTCAGCGCGGTCTGTTCCAGTCCCCTGGCGACCAGCACCGCCAGCTCGTCCATGTTGCACGGCTTGGAGATGTAGTCGAACGCCCCGTGCTTCATCGCGTCGACGGCCGTTTCCACCGTGCCGTAGGCGGTGACCATGATGACCACGGTGTCGCCGTCGCTCTGGCGGAGCTGGCGGAGCACGTCCAGGCCGGTCAGGTCGGGCAACTTGTAATCCAGCAGGACCAGGTCCGCGCCCACCTCGCGAAGGTGCCGCAAACCGTCCTTGCCGGTCTCGGCCTCGGCGACCTTGTACCCCTCGCGCTCCAGCCGCTGGCGGATCGACCAGCGGATCAGGCGTTCGTCCTCGATGATCAGGATCTTGTCTTCAGCCATGCGTTCCTTCTGCTACTTTCCGATACAGAACTTTGAAAACACCCGCTCCAGCAGGTCCTCGGTCGTCACCTGCCCGGTGATCTGTCCGACGGCGGTCATCGCCTCACGCAGGTGCAGGGCGATCAGCTCCGCCTCGCTCTCGCGGCCGGCGGCGTCGATCGCCTCGATCGTGCGAGTCAGCGCCTCGCCGTGCCTGGCGGTCAAGACGATGCGCCCCTCGCCGGCCGTCGGGCTGCCTCCGACGCGGTCGCCGATCGCCTCGCGCAGTTGCTCGCACCCGTCGCCCGTCACGGCACAGATCATATGCGCCGCGGGTCCGTTGTCTCGCTCGAAGCGCCCGGCGACCTCGTCCTGCTGCGTTTCATCGAGCAGGTCGCGCTTGTTGAGCACCACCATGTAAGGGCGGCGGTCGAGCACCTCTCGGACCGCGGGCTCGACCAGGTCGCGCGCGGCCGGCGCCTGGCCCTGATGGTACACCCGCCGGGCGTCCAGCACGAGCAGCAGCAGGTCGGCCTGTGCCAGCGCCCGCAGCCACGCCTGCTGCGCCATCTCGTCGACCGGGCCCAGTGGCGGGCCGAGGCCGGGCCCGTCCAGCAGCATGACCTGCCCGGCCGGGGTGTCGACTGCGGCCGAGAGGACGTCCCGCGTCGTGCCGGCTGCGCCCGAGCAGATCGAGCGGTCCAGGCCGCTGAGCCGGTTGAGCAGCGAGCTCTTGCCGACGTTGGCCGGGCCGAGCAAGGCGACCCTTGGTAGCGTTTCCAGGCGGCGCATGTCGAGCGACCGGGCGAGCAGGTCGCCGATCGAGTCGCGCAGTGCCGCCAGGCGATGATGGAGAGCCTGCTCGTTGATGAACTCGATCGGCTCGTCGGCGAAGTCGATGCCCGCCTCGACCAGGCCGAGCACCTCGGCCAGGTCGGCGGCGGCGCCCCTCGCGCGGTCGGCGAGGGTGCCGGCGGCGAGCTGCTGGGCGGCGGCGAGCTGGGTATCGGAGGCGGCGGCGATTCGCGCAGCGACCGCCTCGGCGGCGACCAGGTCCATCCGCCCGGTCAGAAAGGCCCGCGCGGTGAACTCGCCGGGCTCGGCGAGCCGCGCCCCGGCCTGCAGGCAGGCGGTCAGGGCCATCTCCAGGACGGCGGGCGAGCCGGCGACGTGCAGCTCGACCAGCTCCTGGCCGGTGTAGCTTCGCGGCGGGCGGAAAAGAACGGCGTTGGCGGGGATCGTCACCTGGTCGGCAAGGGAAAGCCAGCCCGGGATGATGCGCCAGGGGGCTTGTTCGGCGAGTCCGCGATTGTCGAGAGGGCGGAGCATCTTCGCGCAGGCGTCGATGGCGTCGGGGCCGGTTACGCGCAGGATGCCGCGGACGGCAAGTCCCGGCGGGGAGGCGATGGCGGCAATGATGTCGTCGGTGCGGATGGCGTGCATAATCTGTTTCTCATTCCCTGCAGCGCGGTTGCTTCGAGGGATTCCATGGCTGCACCACTCACTGCCGGCGCTACGCCTAGGGGCGGTTACCCGGACGGCCATGACACCCGACGCCCGATGAATTCAAAGCGGCGTCTGCGGCGCCGCACTCCATATGGCTGCCTGATACCGCTACCCCTTGATCACGCCCATGGGTCGCAGGCGGGCGATGCGGCGGCTCAGGCCGGCTTTTTCGACGGCGGCGACGACCTCGCTGACGTTCTTGTACGCCTCGGGCTGCTCCTCGGCCAGGCCGGTCCGCCCGCGGGCCTGGGCGTAGACGCCGGCGCCGGCCAGTTCCATCTTGATGTTGCGGCCCTTGGAGGCCTTGATCGCCGCGGTCCGCGACATTTGCCGGCCCGCGCCGTGGCACGTCGAGCCGAAGCTGTTTTCCATCGCCCCCGCCTGTCCCGCCAGCACGTACGACGCGCGGCCCATGTCGCCGGGGATCAGCACCGGCTGGCCGACCTGGCGGTACCGCTGAACCACGTCGGGATGCCCCGGGCCAAACGCCCGCGTCGCGCCCTTGCGGTGGACGCACAGCGTCATCTGTCGGCCGTCGACGGTGTGCGTCTCGCTCTTGGCGATGTTGTGGGCGACGTCGTAGAGCATGTGCATGCCAAGCTGCTCGGGGCTCTTGCCGAAGCGGTGGGCGAAGGTCTGCCGCGCCAGGTGCGCCAGCAGGTGACGGTTGCACCAGGCGAAGTTGGCGGCCGCCCGCATTGCCTTGAGATACCGCTGCCCCTCGCTGCTGTGCACCGGGGCGCAGACCAGCTGTCGGTCGGGCAGGTCGATACCGTAGTGCTCGGGCACGCCGCGCATCTCCCGCAGGGCATCATCGCACACCTGGTAGCCCAGGCCCCGGCTGCCCGAGTGGATCAGCACAGTGACCTGTCCCTCGTGCAGTCCATAGACCTTGGCGATCTCGGCGTCGAACACCTTCTCGACGTACTGCACCTCCAGGAAGTGGTTGCCGCTGCCGAGGGTGCCGCACTGGTCGTGGCCGCGCTTAAAGGCCCGCTCGCTGACGGCGTCGGGGTCGGCCCCGGCCAGCCGGCCGCCCTCCTCGCACAGCTCGACGTCCTCGTCCCAGCCGTAGCCCTTGTCGACCAGCCATTTCGGGCCCTGCTCCATCAGCTCGGCGATCTCTTTCGGGCTGAACTTGATCCGTCCGCCCTCGCCCACGCCGCACGGCACGTCGCGAAACAGCCCGTCGACCAGGACCTGCAGGTGCGGCTCGACATCGGCTTTCGTCAGGTTCGTTTTCAGCAACCGGACGCCGCAGTTGATGTCGTAGCCGACCCCGCCGGGGCTGATCACCCCACCATTGGCCGGGTCGGTCGCCGCCACCCCGCCGATGCAGAAGCCGTAGCCCCAGTGGATGTCGGGCATGGCCATCGAGGCGGCCACGATGCCGGGCAGGCTGGCGACGTTGGCAACCTGCTCGGGGGCCTTGTCGCGGCGGATCTGCTCGATCAGGATCGGGTCGGCGTAGATGATCCCGTCGACCCGCATGAACGGTTTGTAGTCGCGGGGGATGCGGTAGACCGCCTCGCCGATCTGCTCGAGGGGGCCGGTGTATCCTTCGGTTGCCATGATGGTGTCTCCTCAATCGTGTCCGACATTCGCCCGGCGTGCGGGCCGGTTGGCCGGGCCGCCCTTAGAGCGCCGAACCCTCATTTAGCCTGCCCGCTTGCGGGCAGCGTCCGCCGCCCTACACGACCCGCCACATCCGAATCGGGCGCTTCAGATGTCGAAGATGACGGTGACCTCGTACAGGTCATCCCGCCGGCGGACCTGCAGGTCGTGGTAGGTCACCGCCTTGATCTCGACCGACCGCTCGCTGTGCGCGGGATCATACACGTGTCCGCGGCAGAAGGCTTTCAGGTGCGTATCGTCAAGCCGTTCAAAGCGGAACGTGTCGAACACCCGGCGGCTGCCGTCGACTTCCCATAGCAACTCACCGAGCCAGTCGTGCAGCAGCCCCTCGACGTCGGGTGCCTGCAGGTCGATTGTCGCCTCGGCCGACTCGGGTCCCGGGACGATTCGGCCCAGCAGGGCGTACATGCCCCGCGCCGCTTGTTCGAACAGGCCCTCCAGCGTCGGAGCGGTTGCCCGGACGCCCAGGTCGGCGGTGTGCTCGATGAACTCGTAGCCGCCCGTGTGCATGTCGCGTCCTTTCCGCCGCTCACCGGCCCGGTGCCGTCCGGGTCCGGGTCATCCAACGAGACATTCTAAGGGGCGCGGACGTTCGGCTCCAATGGGGGCGTCGAGGTAGCTGTTGTTGAGCTGCTTGTCGACGGGGTCGATCACGGCCCCCATGCCCGCCATCAGCCAGGGGTATGACGCCGGTGCCGCAAACCCCGCCCACAAACCGCCAACTTGTGCGGCTGAGCTTGCATCCGGGGCGAAAATTGCATACCTTTTAGGGCTGCAAGGATGGTGAGAGTAGCTCAGTTGGTTAGAGCACCAGGTTGTGGTCCTGGGGGTCGGGGGTTCGAATCCCCTCTCTCACCCGTCGCAAACCTTCGGGCCCGGCAGAGATGCCGGGCCTTTTGTCTATCCGGCCGCAGCGAGGAAGGGCGATGATCCGCAAGGGCGAGACGTGGAACGAGTCGCAGGCCCACCAGGATCCGCCTACGCTGTGACAGGTCCGCCGCGTGACGCGATTCGCGCTTGCCGCAACTGATCCGCACGCCTAACGTATGGGCGTGGCCCCCGTTGCGCAACTCTGGCGGGAGCCGGTTTTTATCGTGTCCGCGCCGGCTGGGGCGGCTTCTGTGGAATGTGGTGCCATCCGCAACGGGAGATCAGTCCATGGCTAACGAAGTTTCCGTCGCAAGAAAACCCGCTGTCGCCTCGCCGGCACCCGTCCGGGCTTCCAGCGTCTGGCTCGCCGTCGTCGTGCTGCTCAGCGCGTGCGGACTGATGTTCGAATTGATGCTCACGCGGATCTTCTCGGCCACCATCTGGTACCATTACACCTTCGTGGCCATTTCCGTTGCCCTGCTCGGCTGGGGACTGGGGGGCTTCGGGGTGTACGTCCTGGGGCTCGCCCGCCGGCCGCAGCGGGCGCGGTCGATCATGATCGTCCTGTCAGTGGTGGTGGCCGTTGCGTTGCAGGCATTTTTGTACGCGATCCTGCAGATGCCGTTTACGCCCGAGCGGCTGAACCTCTACTTCCTGCTGAGCATCCTGCCGTTCCTGGCTGGCGGGGCGGCCTTGAGCCTCGCCTTCGAGACCAACGGCCGGGACATCAACCGGCTGTACTTCGCCGACCTGGCCGGGGCGGCAGGCGGTGTGCTGGTCGTGCCCGTGGTGATTGTCTGGCTGGGGGCCGAGACCGCCGTGCTGGCGACCGCGGTGCTGCCCGCCCTGGCCGCGGCGCTGCTCAGCGTGAGCGACCCTGTCGCCAGGCGCCGCGGCTGGCAGGTCCTCACCGGGCTGGTCCTGGTCGCCTGCGTGACGACGGTCGGCTGGAACCTCCGCACCCAGGAGTGGACCATCCGCGACGCGCCGGACAAGGCGCTCTACAGGCTCCTGCGCGACCGGCCCGAGGCCCGGATCGTCAGCGACCGGTGGAACGCCTACTCGCGGATCACCGCCGTGGTCGGCTTCGACGACTTCCACGTCGCGCGGCTCTTTATCGACAGTGACGCCGAGACCTCCGTGCTGCGCTGGGACGGCACGACGACCAGGCCGCCGAAGGAACGACGCAGCGACTGGTTCCGCGCCTTCCCCTTCCGGCTGGCGGATGAGCCGCAGGTCCTGGTCATCGGCCCCGGCGGCGGCTCGGACGTGGTCATGGCGATCCTGGCCGGCAGCCCGCGCGTCACCGCCGTGGAGATGAATCCGCTGATCGTCGAGGCGGTGCGCAGCTTCGGCGATGCGGCCGGCAACCTCTACGACCATCCGAAGGTGGACCTGGTGGTGGAGGAGGGCCGCAACTTTATCCGCCGGACCGACCGGCGGTTCGACTCCATCGTGCTCGGCTTCGTCGACTCGTGGGCCTCGGTCGCCAGCGGCGGCCTGGCCTTGACCGAGAACTACCTCTACACCCGCGAGGCGATCGAAAGCTATTACGACCACCTTACCGACCGCGGCGCCCTGACGATCATCCGCTGGCCGAGCGACGTGCCCCGCCTGGTTGCCAACGCCGTGAGCTTCCTTGCAGAACGGGGCATGGACGTCGAGCAGATCGGCCGGCACATCCTGGCCGTCAGCGAGCGCAAGGCCGGCATGACCGCCGCCGGCCCCGAGCCGGTCGAGACGATTTTCCTGCTGTCCCGCCAGCCGCTGACCGCCCAGCAGACCGACGCGTTGCTGGCGGGCTTCGACGACGCGCACGTGGTCTGGTCGGCCCATCGCCCAAGCGAGCCGGCCTACGCCGACCTGTTCGCGGGGCGGATCACCTTTGCCGAATACACGGACAGTTTCGAGACGCTGGCCACGCCGGTGGACGACGACCACCCGTTCTACTTCGCCAATGACAAGCCCGTGGGCATCCCGCCGTTTGCCGCCAGGCTGGTGGCGATCCCGGTCGGCGCGGTGGTGGGATTTGCGGCGCTGCTGCTGATCGGCAGCCGGCTGCTGGACTTCCGCGCCCCCCGCGGGCGGACGATCGCCTACTTCGCGGCGCTGGGGGTCGGTTTCATCATCGTGCAGGTGGCACTGATCCAGCGTTTGATCCTGCTGCTGGGCCACCCGATCTACACGCTGGTGGTGATCCTGTTCACGCTGTTGCTGGCCGGGGGCCTGGGCAGCCGGTTTGCCGCGCGATTCCCCGCCGAGCGGATCCACAAGGCGCTGGGCTGGATCCTGCCGGGGGTGACCGCAATGATCGTGCTGGCGGCCTTCGGCCTGCCGGCTGCGGTCTCCGCGGCGATCCCGCTGGGCCAGACCGAGCGGATCGTCGTGGCCGCGGCGATGGTGTTCCCGTTCGGTTTTCTGATGGGCATGCCGTTTCCGCTGGGGCTGCGCCGTCACGCCGAGGACGAGAAGGGCTCCCCGGTCTCGAGCCTGTGGGGGATCAACGGCGTGGCCTCGGTCGTCGGCTCGATCGGCGGGATGATGCTTGCCGTGGCCGCCGGCTTCACGTCGGTCTTCCTGGTCGGCGCCGCCTGCTACGCCGTCGCCTGGCTCGCCCGGCCGAAGTGATAGCGGGGGTGTCGGGTGCCAACGAGCCGCGACCGTGAGGGAGCGGCAAACCCGCGCTCAATCCGCCGTGCCGACCTGCTCGTCCGCCGGGTCCGGCACCGGCTCGGGCCCCTGCGGATCGACCTGGAGCATGCCCGCGCGATACACCGCAACGGCCAGGATCGCACACACGCCAAGGTAGACGCAGATGCCGTAGCGTGTCCGCATGAAGATGATGCCCACGCCCATGGCCACGAAGAACAGCGCCAGGCCGTAGCAGACCAGCACCGCCTGCTTGACCGTCAGGCCCCGATCGACCAACTGGTCGTAGAAGTGGCTGCGATCGCCCTTGAAGATCGGCCGACCGTTTCGCCACCGCCGCACGAACGCCAGGCTTGTGTCGAAGATCGGCAGCCCGAAGATGAACAGCGCGCCGATCGTCCACTTGAGCAGACCGACCCGCTCGCCGAACATGATGATCAGCGTCGCGCAGACGAACCCCAGCAGCATGCTCCCGGCATCGCCCATGAAGATGCTGGCCGGATTGAAGTTGTACGGCAAAAAGCCGATCGCCGCCCCCAGCAGCGCCAGCGAGATCACGATGACCAGCTCGGCGAACCGGTGCTCCGGGCCGTTGCCCCAGAGGCTCCAGCCTGCGATCGAGGTCGCCAGCAGCAGGAAGCCCACCGCGATGATCGCCGTCACGCCGCTGCACAGCCCGTCCAGCCCGTCCAGCAGGTTCGTCGCGTTGCAGGCCCCGACCACCAGGGCCACCTGGAACGCGATCCCCAGGGCGACGACCGCCGCCGAATCAACCGCCAGCCAGTCCACATGAAGATATTGTGCGGGAATGCCCCGGAAGATGATCCCGCCGCCCGCCAGGACCAGCGCCGCGGCGATCTGGGCGATGATTTTCTGTTTCGGCGTCAGCGAGATCACATCGTCCAGCAGGCCCGCCGCCACGATGATCGTCATGCCTGCCAGAAAGGCCCACATCGCAATGGAATGCCCCTCGTGACCCAGCAGTGCCGCGGCCGCCAACGGGACCAGCACGCCCAGAAAAATTGCCAGACCGCCCAGGTACGGGATCGGCCGGCCATGCGGCTTGAGCCGCCGGTCGGGCATGTCGTAGATCTTCAGCCGGATGGCCAGGCTGCGGAATACGGGTGTCAACAACAGCGAGGTCAGCAGGGCGCCGATGAAAATTCCGGCGTGCCCCGCCCACAGATCCCGCAGGGCCTCCAGCAACGGTGGCGACTGGTCGGGAAAGAACAAAATCAATTACTCCTGCTCGCCGGCTCAAGGACTCGAAGCGACTGACGCAGCCGGACTCCGATCCGCGGCCGCTAGTTTCTCAGGCGGCAGGCGTTCTTGCAAGTGCCCCAGCCC
>JAWLBS010000048.1:12081-21490 GCA_041687575.1 Phycisphaerae bacterium
GTCCCGCGCCCGCGCGTGGCGAGCGTCGAGGCCCAGACTCGCCGCAGGCAACCTTCCTGCTGGCCCGGGTCGCTTTTGTGCCGACAGATTGTGGCCCGTCCCCTGTACACAGGCCGATACACGTAGGTGGCCCTCGTTCGCCAATACCGGTTTCATCTTGGCGAAAATGGCGGCATCGTGTATGATGACGCCCGCACACGAGGGTATGGAGACCGCCGGCATGCGCACGACGAGATGGCTATGGGTGGGCGTGGCTGCCGCCACGCTGCTGTGTTCACGGGGGGCGTACGGACAGCTTGGCTACTTCGGTCGGCCGAGCCAGTTCAGTACGCCGTTGTCGGGCTTCGGCTCGGTCGGGGGAACGTACACCCGCAGCACCGGCAGCGGTTATCAGTCGCAGCGCAGCGCAGGCGGCTACAACAACCCGCTGTCCGTCGATCTGGGGGTCCGCGGCATGAGCCAGGCCGGCGCTGCGAATATTATCGGCGCACAACGACAGACCCCGTACCTGGGCAGCGTCACCACCGGCATGACGCCTTTCGCTACAAGCATGTACAGTCCGTACGCCGGCACGATGCCCCTGAGCCATCCGTATGCCAACCGGCTGCCTCTCGGTCAGCCGGCCGCGCGGGTGCAGTCCGTCCGGATGTTCAGCCCCCAGAGGCTGAACATGTTCGATGCCGCCATCAATACCGATTCGATGAACCAGGTGCCGAGCCGCCTGAAAAGCAGCCTGGCCGATATCACCCCGTCCGGGCCATCGGTCACGGCGGCCACCGGGGTCGAGGCCCCGGGCCCTGTCGAACCCGACAAGGCCGCCCAGCACGCCGCTGCCACGACGTACGGAGCCACACTCAAGGAGATGACCCGGATGCAGGCCTCGCGCCTTACCCACCAGGGCGATGCAAGCCTGGACAAGGCGATGGCCGCCCTGAGGCAGGGCAAACTCCGCGGCGACCTGAGCGGCCAGGGGGCGATCGATTACTTCCGGCAGGCCCGGCTGCTGCTCGGCCAGCAGCCCGAGCCGGTCCTGGGCCTGGTCGCCTCACTGGTCAGGACCGGGGATTACAGCCAGGCCGCCGCCCTGATGGCCCCGCTGGCGCGGCGCTGGCCCGAGGTCTTTGCCAGCCGTCAGTTCGCCGCGGAGTTCTACGACCGCCCCGACCTGATGCGAACGAACCTGCTGCAGATCCGCCAGGCCGTTGCGACCCGCAACGAGGCCAACCTCCAGCTTCTGTACGGCTTCTACCGCTGGCACCTGGAAAACCCGCAGCTCGTCGCGGCCGAGGTCGAGCGGATCGCCCGGGCGATGGGAGACGATTCGGCCGCCGCGGCGATGCTCCAGGCCATGCGCGCGGCGCAAGGCGCGAGGGGATGACCGCAGAAGGTCCGGCCGGCGAGGTTTTGTGCGGTCCGGTCGACCCGCAGTACAATGGCGCCCGCGAGTCGCGACCGCCACAGTGATGGGAGGCGTTTGTGCCCGATACAGAACACATGCCCGAGACGCGAGAGGACCCGAGTCGTGGTGAGCCGTTCCTGTCGCTGGGCTGCCGGCGGCGCGTCCTCTCGATGGGCATCCACACGGTGCTGTTCTCGCTGTCGCTGCTGCTGAGTTTCGGCCTGGCCTTCAACTTCCACATGCAGCCGGCCTGGTTCTTCTCGATGCTGCTGCCGATGCTGCCGTTCGCCCTGCTGGTCAAACTCACCATTTTCGGCGTTCGGGGCGAATACGACGTGTCCTGGCGGTACGTGAGCCTGCGGGACCTGGTCAACGTGACCATCGCCTCGCACATCAGCGTGGTGGTGCTGATCGTCGGCTATTTCGTCGCCGCCAACATCTACTCCCGTATGTACGGGCAGGTCCTGTTCGACGTGACCGGCGACGGCAAGTCCAACTTCCCCCAGAGCATCTTCCTGCTCGACTGGGCGGGCACGATCGCCCTGGTCAGCGGGGCGCGGATGCTCGTGCGGCTGTATCACGAGGAACTCGCCCCCGGCGGCAGCGCCCAGCGGGCGCGGCTGGTGATCATCGGGGCCGGCAACGCGGGCGAATCGGTCCTGCGCGAAGTCCTCAGGATGCGCGATGACCGCTACGATGTCGTCGGCTTCGTCGACGACGACCGCGACAAGCGGCACATGCGGATCCACGGCGTGCCCGTGCTCGGCTCGACCACCGAACTCAAGGAGATCTGCGAGACCTACGACGTCGAGGAGATCCTGATCGCGATCCCCTCGGCCACCCGTCGGCAGCTCCGCCACGTGATCGGCCTGTGCGAGGGCACCTCCCTGCGGTTCCGCACGGTCCCCGGCATCGACGAACTGATCAACGGCAAGGTCACCGTCCAGCAGATCCGCAAGGTGAAGATCGAGGACCTGCTCGGCCGCGACCCGGTCCGCCTCGATGCCGACCTGATCGGCCGGTACATCCACGGCAAGATCGTCATGGTCACCGGCGCCGGCGGGAGCATCGGCTCGGAGATGTGCCGGCAGATCGCCCGGTTCGAGCCGAAGAACCTCGTGCTGCTGGAACAGGCCGAAAACCCCCTGTTCGAGATCGAGCGCGAACTGCGGGCCCGCTACCCGAAACTTTGCATCGTCTCCTACATCGCCGACATCACCGACCGCAAACGCCTGGCCGCGGTTTTTGAGCAGGAAAAGCCCTTCGCCGTCTTCCACGCCGCCGCCCACAAGCACGTGCCCCTGATGGAGGACCACCCCGGCGAGGCCATCAAGAATAACGTCCTGGGCAGCCGGACCGTCGCCGATGCGGCCGTCGCCGCCGGCGTCGCCAAGTTCGTGATGATCTCGACCGATAAGGCCGTCAACCCCACCAGCGTGATGGGCTGCACCAAGCGGGTCGCCGAGATCTACATCCAGGAGCTCAACCACCGCAGCGAGACCCGGTTCGTCACCGTCCGCTTCGGCAACGTGCTGGGCTCCAGCGGCAGCGTCGTGCCGATTTTCCGCGACCAGATCGACCGCGGCGGGCCCGTGACCGTCACCCACCCGGACATGTGCCGCTACTTCATGACGATCCCCGAGGCCAGCTCGCTCGTGCTGCAGGCCGGCGCGATGGGTAACGGCGGCGAGATCTTTGTGCTCGACATGGGCGACCCGGTCAAGATCGTCGACCTCGCCCGCCAGATGGTCATCCTGTCCGGGCTGCGCCCCGGCGAAGACATCGAGATCAAGTTCACCGGCGTCCGGCCGGGCGAGAAGCTTTACGAGGAACTCTCGATCAGCGGCGAGGACATCGGCCAGACGGGCCACGAGAAGATCTTCGTCTGGCGGCACCGCCGCGAGGACTGGGATTCGGTCTGCTGCTCGATCGGGGAGCTGATCGCGATGGCGGACAGCGGCGGCGGCGATCAGATCCGTGCCAAGCTGCTGACCATCGTCCCCGAATACACCCCCCAGCGGTGGCGCGAGTACGCCGGGACCAAAGGAATCCACCAGGCCGACTCAGCCGCCAAGACGCCGGCTGCCGCCTCGAATCGGTCGGCGTAGGCTTCGCCGCCCACCAATCCGGGTGCCACGCTCCTCTTCAAACGAGCCGCGACCGTCGGGGAGCGGTATGCTTCAACGAGCCGCGACCGTGAGGGAGCGGTAAACCCGCGGATCTACACCGCCCCCTTCGCCGGACCAACCGCGCCGGCGTCGGATGCCCTGCCGCCCTACTCCACGCCCAACTGCTGCCTGATCTGGCTGGCGCTGGGAGCGAACTCCAGCACGTGTTCGCTGGTCAGGCGCTCGCCGGCCGGGTTGGTGTAGACGACCTCGAGGATGTATTTGCGATTCGGCTGCAGCGGCTGGCGCCATGCCAACTGGAACTGGTAGCTCTGGGTCACACCGTCCCAGTGCTTGCTCTGCTGATCCGGCGTCTGGAGGGTCTGGTTCCACACCATCAGCTGCTCGCCCCGCCTCAGCGCGCTGGCCGGCACATAGTCGTACAGCTCGAACCGCATGGTCCCGTACGCCTTGACCGAATCGCCCATCACATCAACGGGCCGCACGACGGCGTTGATCCCGTCGGGCAGGCCCCGGGCGTCGAAGCTGCCCACCTTGGTGAACGGCAGGATCTCGATCCGCACCGGCAGGTAATAGCCCGCGACAGCCGCTTCGTCCGCCGGCAGGGCGGCCAGGTCCATCTTCGTCCCTTGTCGACAACCGGCCGCCACCGCCAGACACACCGCCAGACCGCCGGCCGCCGCATAGGATGCACGATTTTTGAGCATTCCGGTCACCTGCTTCCTGTAAATGGTTGGCCGCCATTATGGCCCAACGCCCCCGTCCCCTGCAAGCTGCCCCGTGTGTCAGGGTCTCTGACTCTTGGTGCGCCCATCGCTTGCGTTTTGTGTCCTCCTCGCCATCACGACCCCGCAAGGCGCTACACCATGGGCACGCTGTCCAATAGAGATTCTTCGCTGCGCTCAGAGTTTGTGAATTTTTCAGCTTTCACCCGCGTTTTTGACCCTGAGAACACGATTTTTTGCCAATTCTTTCACAGGCTCTCAGAATGACAAGTGCGGGGGCTTTGAAAGGGAGAGCATACGCCGCATCAACCCGCCTCGCCGTCGCCGGTGAGACGCAGGATCTGCGGCGGCTCGGTCGGCTGGCCGTCGACCTCGATCCGCCGGACGCCGACGATCCGCTCGTTGAAGCGGTCGACCTCCCTCGCCGCGTCGTCCCATTTGCTCTTGGCGTTGGACAGGTGCTTGCCGAGCACGCGAAAGTCCTCGGCGAACACGTCGAAGTCCTTGCCGATCTGCTCGATCAGCGTCAGCACGTGCCGCGCCTCGTGCTGGAGCTTGCGCGTCCGGAATGCATACGCCATCGCCCGCAGATACGCATAGAACGCATTCGGCGAGGTCGGCACCACCTGCATCGCCAGCAGCTGCCGGTGAAGATCGGCATCCCGCAACAACAGGTAATACACCGACTCGGCCGGCACGAACATGAACGCGAAGTCCAGCGTGGCCGGCGGGCGGATGTACTTGTCGGCGATCTCCCGCGCCCGCGCCAGCACGTCGCGGGCGAAGTCGCGGCGGCAGCGTCTGGTGTCGGCTTCGTCGAGGTTGTCGTCGAGCAGCGGCTGGGCGTTGGTCAGGGGGAACTTCGCGTCGATGCAGATGCAGCACCGCTTGCCCGGCTCGATGAAGATCGCCGCATCCACCCGGTCGCGGGTCTCCAATTCATACTGTGTGGCGTAGATCTCGGTGTCGCTGCCGAACAGGTCCGTCAGCATCTGCTCGAGGG
Source organism: Phycisphaerae bacterium (assembly GCA_041687575.1). Taxonomy (GTDB): domain Bacteria; phylum Planctomycetota; class Phycisphaerae; order UBA1845; family JANYLN01; genus JANYLN01. The sequence goes on from JAWLBS010000048.1 coordinate 17,338, forward strand.
TCAACTCCCCGAACGCCCCCCGCGCCCGCGGGGCCTGCAGGATCGTCTTGAGCTCGCCGACGTTCTTGCTGAGCGAGACCATCTGCCCGGCCGCCTCGTGCAGGTGGGTCAGTTTCTCGGCTACCGCGGAGAAGTTCTTGAGGTTGGCGTCGACGGTCTCGCCGAGTTTCTTTTCGACCTGTCCGCGGATCTCGGTCAGCTTCTTTTCCGTCGCCTCCTGGAGCTTCTCGAAGCGCAGCTGCAGCGCGGCAGTTGCCTTGTCGAGGCGGTCGAGCTGTTCCTGCCGGCCGCGCATCAGGTCGTCGTTGATCCGCCGGCCGACGCTGTCGAACCCGTGGGCGAGGCGCTCGACGACCTTTTCGCGCAGGTCCCCGGACGACTGGGTCATCCGCTCGACCAGGTCGGTCTGCAGGCCGGCGAGGTGGCCGCGAAGCTCGTCGACCCGCCGGGCCAGTTCGGCGTTGTCGGCGGCGCGGCGGCGGACCATCGCCACCAGCAGGCAGACCGCCACGGCCATCGCGGCGACCGCCCCGGTCAACACGACCTCGGTACCCGCGGCGATCGATTCGACGTGAAGCAGCATGTTCGGCCTCCAGCGACAACAGGCATTCCCAACATATGCTCATTCTAGCGTATTTCCAGTCTGACGCGCCCCTGCGACAGGTACGGTCGCGGGGGGCTCGTGGCGTTTTCCAGGGGTCTGACCCCGAGCGAACGCAGCCGGCCGGAATCAGCGCCGGGATTTCGTGGCGGCCCGGATGCCTGCGCAGGTCACCGGGGTCTGACCCCGTGGCGCGGGGGCCGGTGCGTCTGCCCAAGGGGGTCGGACCCCAGTGAACGATTCAGGTACTGATGCCGCCAAGGGAATTGGGCAGTGGGTTCCGGTCTGGATGTTGTGCCAGGGGTCAGACCCCCGACAAGCCAGCGACAGGTACGGTCGCAGGGACGTGAACCGGGATGCCGATACCGCTATAATGGTCTCAGTGTCAAGGAGATTACTCATGGCGGACCTGAGCAATGAGGATCGGTACTTCCTGCAGCGCGAGGCCGAAGCCCGCCGCCAGTTTCGCGAGCAGATGGAAGCGAGGGCCCGCGTCGCCGCCGAACGTGCGGCCCTGACCAGCCAGCTCAGCGGCAACGAGCGTTTGGCCACGCGGCTGCAGGAGATGGGCTTCGATGCGAAGACCGCACCCGCCCTGCACCTGCTGCCGCTGGTGGCGGTGGCCTGGGCGGACGGCTTTGTCACCAGCCGGGAGCGCGAGGCGGTCCTGCAGATCGCCGCCGCCCACGGGATCGAGCCGGGCACGCCGGCGGCGATGCTGTTGACCTCGATGCTGGAAGAGCGCCCCAGCCCGACGCTGGTCCTGGGGGTGCTGCACGTGTTGCATGACCTGCTGGCGACCCGCGGCCTGCACCCGCGCTCGGTGGTCGAGGCATGCCGCGACGTGGCCGCCGCCAGCGGCGGCATCCTGGGCTGGGGCAACCCGGTCAGTGCCCGTGAACAGGCTCTGATCGAGCAGGTAACGCAGAAGTTCCGTGCCAAGGCGCGCAAGGATATGGTGCAGGAATTGGAGTTGGAGTGACCGCCGTCCCTTATTGGGGTATCGGCACCTTGGGACGGCGGCGGGGGTAGGCGTCCAGGCCGCCCTTGTAACCGTAGCCCCTCAGGATCGTCCAGTAGCGCATCCGCGGGTCGCCCTCGGGCCGCACGACCTCGAGGCGCTCAAAGCAGGCGGCCAGTCCGGGCTCGCCGGGGTCGAGGTACTTCGGCTCGCCCGCCTCGAACAGGATCGCATCACAGCCCAGCGGCATCTGCTCGCGGGGCGCCCAGAAGATGAACTGCTGTCCGTAGCGCCCCACGCCCTCGTCAAGGCTGTAAGCCATCTCCAGGTTCCGAACGTAATACATCGCCGAGGAGGCCTGCGCGTACGACGGCCCGACCACCACCAGCGGCGTGTCCGCGTCGATCCGCGGGGCCTGGCTCTCGATATAGTCAGCCAGCGCGGGCCAGCCGTACACCTGGGCGATCCGCTTTTCCGCACCGCGCAGCGAGATCCCCTTGAGGACGCCCGCCATCGTCCCGGCCGGGACAAACACCGGGACCACCAGCGCGACGAACGCGGCGGCCGTGAAGATGTTCGCCACGCCAACGGCGTGCGTGTACCACCAGCCGCGCCGGTCGGGGCGCAAGTCGCCGGCATCGTCGACGCATCCGCGGGCGCACAGGATGATCAGCGGGATGAACCCCGGTGCGGCGTAGTAGGCCACGATGAGCTTGGTGCTGCTGATCGCCGCCCACGCCAGCAGCGGCGCCAGCGCCATGACCGCCAGGTAGAGCATCGGTTCGTCCCGGCGGCGCCAGCCGCGCCACGCCATGGCCCCGGCGATCCAGAGCCCCAGCAGCGTCATCACCGGCGAGAGGAACGCGAGCAGCTCCACCAGGTAGACCGTCAGCCACTGCGGCTTGAAACCGGACGGGTCGTGCCGGTAGTAGAGGTTCCAGGTGATGGTGATCCAGTCGTGCCGCGCGTTCCAAATCAGCGCCGGCAGGAATGCCACCAGCGCCGCGACCAGCGCGACGTAGGGGCCGGGCCGCAGCAGCAGCCGGCGGGCCGACGGACTGATCAGCAGGTACCCCAGCACGCAGACCGGCAGGCCGAACCCGGTGAGGTTGGCGTTAAGCGCCCCGCCGCAGGTCAGCCCCGCCAGGACCCAGTCGATCAGCCTGTCGCGGCGGACCGCCCGCCAGACGAATGCCAGTGTCGCCATCCAGAACAGGTTCAGGGCGACCGACGGGACCAGCAGCATGCAGCCGATCGCGTACATCGGCACCAGCATCACCGCCAGGGCGGCCCGGCCGGCGACCCGGGCATTGCCGGTGGTCATCTTCGCCAGGGCGTACGTCAGAAGGACGATGCCCGCGCCCAGCAGGATCGACGACAGCCGGGCCAGTGCCGCCGGATTCCCGTGCAGCGGGGCGAACAGCCGTCCCATCCACGCCACCATTCCGGGGTGGTCGAAGTAGGCCAGGTCGAGGTACTTGCCCCACATCCAGTGGTAGGCCTCGTCGCTGATCAACGGGAACATCGACGTGAACGTCAGCCGGACCACCGTCCAGCCGGCCAGCGCGACCAGGACCGGCCGCAGCCCGGGCAGCGGCCAGATCGCCAGCCGGCCGATCGCCGCCAGGACCGTCACCATTGCGGCCGTCACCACTGCAGCCACCACAATGCCGTACGGGTGCTCAACCGGATAGCCCTGCCAGCGGAACGCCCCGGACATCAGCCACGTCGCCAGGGCCACCGCGGCCGCCGCCCCGATCGTGGCCTCGGCACGCCACACCGGCCTGGCGGTCGCCGCCTCCACCCGCCCCGGCGCGACCGCGCCACCCGCCGCACCTGCATATTGCTCTGTCGTGCTCATGTTCGTCCGCGCTGGTTGCAAGGATCCGGACCGACGCGGCCGAACCGCCCGCCCGACGTATAGTCCGGTGCAACAGGCTACACTCGCGGCCCGGCCTGTCAACGTATCGCCCGCGGCGTAGTGGTGCGCTTTCAGTCGGTCTGTGCTACCGCTCCCTCACGGTCGCGGCTCGTTGGCGCAGACCACCCGCCCCCTGTCAACGTGCGGACCGCGAGCTATAATGGCCGGTATGAATCACCGACCCGACTGGCCGGGGCTGCTTGCGAGCCTCGAAGAGATGTACGCACAACTCGCGGAGCTGACGGCGAGGCTCGACGCGGTGCATGCCGGGAGGCTGCAGTGCGGGCAGGGCTGCCACTCCTGCTGCGTGGACGACCTGACGGTCTTCGAGGTCGAGGCCGAGTGGATCCGCCGCCACCACCGGAACCTGCTGGCGACCGGTGAGCCGCACGCGCCGGGGGCCTGCGCGATGCTCGATGAGAACGGCGCGTGCCGCATCTACGATCACAGGCCGTACGTCTGTCGGACGCAAGGCTATCCGCTTCGGTGGATCGACGACGGCCCCGACGGCGAGCCGGTCGAGTACCGCGACATCTGCCCGCTGAATGAAGCGGGCGAGCCGATCGAGACGCTCGCGCCGGACGACTGCTGGACGCTGGGACCGTTCGAAGGGTTCCTCGCCGGACTGCAGGCGGCGGTCGAGCCCGGCCGACGGGTTCGCCTGCGCGAC
>JAWLBS010000049.1:0-21392 GCA_041687575.1 Phycisphaerae bacterium
TGGAGAGCCTGGCTGGATCGATGTACGTGGTGGAGACGGTCGGGGCGCGTGACGCAAGAGGGGGGCTTTCTGCGGAGCCTCTCGTTGTCATCTTGAGCAACGCGAAGGCTCTCTGCCAAGCGGGCCGCTGAACCATGGGCGCTCCGTCCAATAGAGATTCTTCGCTGCGCTCAGAATGGCAACTTCGGGGGGTTCCACTCAGGAACGTATCGCGCATTCGCAGAATTCCATAGCCGGAACCCGGCTTCGCCAAACGACGGCTACGCCGTGGCAAGCAGCCCCTGCCATGGCACCCGTCCTTGCCAAAGTACCCGAACACCCGACGCGCGGTGAAATCAGCTCCGCCGGCAGAACTGGTTGCCGGGGAGCTGCTTGATAAGGCCCTTGATCTGCAGCATCGTCAGGGCAGCCGAGAGCGGGCCGATGGGCATGTCGCAGGCGGCGGCGAGCTGCTCCATGTGCAGCGGATCGGCCGTCAGAGCCTCGTAGATGCGTTTCTGGACGGGGGTGAGCTGACCGATCGCGGCGGGGGTGCCGGGTTCGGCGGAGGCGGTGGGGGCGCCCGAATCACCGCCGGTCGATGCGGCCGGGCCCGCGGCGGATGACAGCAGCTCACCAACCTCGCCGAGCTCATCGAGGATGTCCGGCAGGCCCGTTACCAGTTTTGCATAACCCTGGCGGATCAGGTCGTTGGTGCCCTGGGCCTGGAGCATGTCCACCCGGCCGGGCAGGGCAAAGACCTCGCGGTTGTACTCGTTGGCGACCCGCGCGGTGATCAGGGCGCCGCTCCGCTGGCCGGCCTCGACGACGAGCGTGCCGAGCGACATCCCGGCGATGATCCGGTTGCGGCGGGGGAAGTTGCCCGCCTGCGGACCGGCCGCCAGGGGCAGTTCGCTGACGACCGCGCCGCAGCCGGCGATCCGGTCGCGCAGCTCGACGCTCTCCGGCGGATAGCAGTGCGTCAGCCCGCAGCCGAGCACGGCGATGGTCCGCCCGCCCATCCGCAGCGCCGCCAGGTGTGCCGACTGGTCGACCCCGCGGGCCATGCCGCTGATGACGCACAGGCCGGCCTGGGTGAGCAGTTCGGCGAACCGCTGCGCCTGCTCCAGCCCGTACATCGACGCCTGCCGCGAGCCGACGATCGCCACCGACAACGCGTCCTCCCGCCGCAATTCCCCCAGCACATACAAGCAGATCGGCGGGTCGGGGATGTTCAGCAGCGGCCTGGGGAAATCATCGTCTTCGCGGCAGAGGATCCGCACGCCGAGCCGCTCAGCCAGGGCGACCTCCTCTTGCCACGCGTCGGAGCGGAGGCCGGCGGCGATGGACTCGGCCGTCTTCGCCCCGACCCGCTCAACGTCCCGCAGGTGCGACCGCGAGGCGGCCAGCACCCGCTCGATCGAGCCGAAGTGCTCGATCAGCCGCGCAAAGGTGATCGGCCCCACCTCGCCCGCCAGGTGCAGGCGAAGGTATTGACGGCAGATGTCGCTGCAGACGGTTTTGTTCACTTGGGTTTTCCCCTGGCGGCTGCCGACGACCGCTTTCGTAGGGTGGGCTATTGCCCACCAGGACCGTGCGCACGGACGCAGGATCGTAGCATCCGACTGTTCGCAGCGCGGCTACTCGCATCGCTGCGCTCGCTCGGGCGGACCGCCTGAAGGCGGGACTCCGAACGCCCGCTAAAGCGGGGACTCCAAGCGCCGGCTGAAGCCGGGACTCCGAGCTTGGCGGGCACAGCCCGCCCTACATACCACTGAAGCCGGAACTCCAAGCTGCACGGCCCTGCGAACAGCCGCAGGACCATGGCACCCAATTCACTGACCCCTGACCCCTGATCCCTGACCCCTGCCGTTACTGGCAACTGGCAACTGGCAACTGGCAACTACCTTGCCCCAATCGCCCGCGCCGCCGCACGCAGCTCCTCCTCGCTCACGTCGTCGGTGATCAGCACGTCGCCGATGCCCTTGGGCAGCACGAACTGGATCTTGCCGGCCTTGACCTTCTTGTCCTTCTTCATCCAATCGAGCAGGACCTGTACCGGGATGTCTTCGGGGACCCGCGTTGGCAGGCCCAGCCGCGCCAGCAGCGCCTCGATCCGCGCGACCTCCGGCTCGCCGATCAGCCCGCGGGCCTGGCCGATGCGGCAGGCCGCAACCATCCCTACCGCCACGCACTCGCCGTGGCGCCACTGGTAGCGCAGGTGCGACTCGACCGCGTGGCCGAACGTGTGACCGAAATTCAGGATCGCCCGCAGGTGCCCTTCCCGCTCGTCAGCTGCCACGACCGCCGCCTTAATCCGGACGTTGCGCTCCAGCAGTTCCGCCATCACCGCCCGGTCGCACGCAAGGATGCGCTCGGCCTGCGATTCGTGCCAGGCAAACAGCTCGGCGTCGCGGATCAGGCCGTGCTTGATGCTCTCGGCCAGGCCCGCCGCCAGCTCCCGCTTGTCGAGGCTCGACAGGCAGTCGACGTCCATGACCACGCGCCGGGGCTGGTAGAAGGCGCCGACCATGTTTTTGCCGCTGGCGTGGTTGACGGCCACCTTGCCGCCGACGCTGGCATCGACGTCGGCCTCGAGGGTGGTCGGAACCTGGATGAACGGCACCCCGCGAAGCCACGTGGCCGCGACGAACCCGCCGAGGTCCCCCGAGACGCCCCCGCCGAGGGTGACGATCAGGCTCGACCGCTCGATGCCCGCGGCCGCCAGCCCGTCATAAAGCCGCTCGGCCTGGGCGAGGCTCTTGCTGGCGTCGCCGGGCGGGAACGGCAGCAGGTCCGCCCGGTAGCCGGCTGCAGCCAACGACTGGACCGCCCTCTGCCCGTACAGGGCGGCAACGGTCTGGTCGCTGATGATCGCCGCCCGGCTGGCGGGCACGACCTCGCGTGCCAGCTCCCCGAGCCGGTCGAGCAGGCCCGCTGCGATGTCGACGGTGTAGCTGCGGTCGCCGAGTTCCACCTGTACGCATCGCCGCCAGCTGTCCTGTGGATCCGCCATGTGTATATCCTGATACCTGTCCTGCGTTTGCCGACCGGTCTGCACTCGCCTCGTATCGGGTTTGCCGCGTCGCAAACCGGGCTCAATCGTCGGGAGGGCACCCAGCCGCTACGCCTGGTCCTCATCCGCCGATCCGTCACGATCGCGCCGCGGCCGGCGCTGGGCGGCGCGCTGGCGCCAGTCGACCCGTCGGCGCGATTTAGCCGCCACCACGAAGAAGACCACGACGACGGCCGCGACCGTGCCCGCCACGATCGTCGGGATTCCCGGGGCCCCGATGCGGGATGCGCCCGGCGGCGTCTCAGCAGGCAGCGCCTCGGTCGGCAGCACCCACCCGACCAGCATCGGCACCAGCACGCTACCGGTCTTGCCGTCGGGGCCGGGGTCGGCGGCCTTGTCCTGCCGGATGCGGTAAAAGTACCCGACCGCCCGGATCGTCGCCAGTGGTTCGAAATCGGGGCGCGCCCCGAGGGACAGGACCTGGATGGGGCGCCCCTTCGAATCCACCGCCAGTGTCGACCAAGCCAAGGCGGGCTCATCGGTGCCGGCGTCGCGGAGGCGGACCTGGTCGGTCTGCATGTAACGGGCGGTGGTCGTCAGCAGGTCGCCGGCGAAGGCCTCGGGCTGTGCCAGGAGCACGTCCCTGTCGTATGGGACGCCTCGACTTGGGGACGGGGCGGGCAGGTCCCGTACCTTAGGGAGAAGGTCGTAGATGGCAGATGCCTCTATTCCGGGTCCTGGTTGCATCAAGTCCATGCCGCTTAAGGGGATGTGTACTGGCACGGCGGGTTGGGTCTGTCCCATGGCGGCGGCGCCAGTGACGCCGACAGCGAGCGCAAAGAATGTCATGTGTATGCGTTGCATGGTGATTCCTGAAACTTTTGCGGGTCTTGGGCGTACAATATCATGGCCGCCGGTATGGCCAAGCCGAGGGAGACCCGCTCCACGTATCGTGGAGCAATACAATATATCGTATTGGAAATGGTTTGCTAGCCTAACGGCTGGGTGTCGGCCGCCGCGGCCGAGTCCGCCCGGGGCTTGACAGAAGTTGCCAACCTTTTAGAATAGAACCCTATGGCCAAGACCAAAGTAGCCCGAAAGAGGAACTCGCCCGCCAAGGGCCGCCGGACCCATGAGTCCACAGGCAGCAAGGGCTCCAGCGGCACCATTCGTTCGTACGACGAAGCGTTGCGCTTCCTGTTCAGCGTCACCGACTACGAACGGATGTCGCGGACCAGTTATACCCGCGCCAACTTCAATCTCGCCCGGATGAACAGGATCCTGGCCGAGCTCGGCAACCCCCACAAGGACCTCCGCTGCGTCCATATCGCCGGCACGAAGGGCAAGGGCTCGACGGCCGGCATGGTCGCCGCCATGCTCCAGGGGGCGGGTTACAAGGCCGGTCTGTACACCTCTCCGCACCTGATGGACATCCGCGAGCGGGTGACCATCAATGGCAAGATGATCGAAAAGCCGGCGATGGCGTCACTCGTCGCCACGCTCGCACGGGTCGTCAAGAAGCTCAGCAAGGACAACCCCACCTTCTTCGAACTGATGACGGCGACGGCCTTTAAGTACTTCGCGGACAATGGCGTGGACTATGCCGTCATCGAGGTCGGTCTGGGCGGCCGGCTCGACTCGACCAACGTCATCAAGCCGGAGATCTGTGCGATCACGAGCATCGGCTACGACCATATGGCCCAGCTCGGCAACACGCTGCAGAGCATCGCCGGCGAGAAGGCCGGCATCCTCAAGCCGGGCGTGACGGCCATCGCGGCCCCGCAGGAGCCCGAGGCGCTGGCCGCGCTGCGCGAGACGGCCGAGAGGGTCGGCTGCACGTTGCGAGTGGTCGGCCAGGATATCGACTACAACTGCCGGTTCGAGTCGGGCCCCGACGGGTCCCCGATCAACCGGATCTGCATGAACACCCCGTACAGCCACTTCGAGCACGTCAACGTGCCGGCGCCGGGTGAGCACCAGGCGACGAATTGCGCGGTGGCACTGGGGATTATCGACGCCCTGCGTCAGGGGGGGCACAACATCCCTGAGGACCTGGCGGTGGAAGGCCTGGCGGGCCTGAGGCTGCCCGGGACCATGGAGATGATCTGCGAGGACCCGCGGATCATCATCGATAAGGCCCACAACGGCCTGAGCGTGCAGTCGCTGATGAAGGCGCTCGGCCAGCACATTTCCTACGACTCGATGGTCGTGATCTTCGCCTGCTGCCGCGACAAAGACGTCAGCCGCATGCTGGCCGCCCTGGCACTCGGGGCGGACAAGGTCATCTTTACGCCAAATGATTCTCCGCGCAGCGCCGATGCATATGAGATGAGCGAGCAGTACATGGAGATGACCGGCAAGATGGCTCAGGTGTCCGACAGCCTCGATGAGGCCCTGCGGATCGCCAGCAGCGCGACCAGTCGCGGCGACCTTATCTGCATTACCGGTTCGTGCTATATTATCGGCAGGGCGAAGAAGATGTTCGCCAGCCGGCGGCAGCTGCCGTCGCACGTGCACGTGTAGCGACGCACCGGGTCTTTTTCGATCTGCGAGGGTCTATTCTGGCCGGCACATATGCTCCGCATGAGGCGTAGCTGCCGGCGCAAGACCTGATATGGTCGTGCTGAAGGGGACTCACGCAGCCGGGCCTTGTACGGTCCGGCCGATCCGGCAATTGGACAGGGGCAAGGTGTGTGCAGCCAGCATGAAACCACGCGCGGCAACTCGGCGGCGTTGCCGACCTATTCGGGGCTGGTCCAGGGCGGGAAGATCGTATTCGAACACCCGTTGAACCTGCCTGAAGGGTCGCGCGTGGCGGTGCAGGTCGCCCCGGCCACGGTTGCAGTGAACCTGCGCGGGCACGCGGTGATCGCCGGGTTCGGTCCGGCCGGTCGATGGGTGGCAGATGTCCTGGAGCGGTTTTCCGTGCCGTACCGGGTGATCGAGCGCAATCCCCGGACCGTCGAGTCGCAGGAGGCGCTCGGCAGGCAGGTGATCTTCGGCGACGCGGCCGAGGCCGCGACACTTCAGGCGGCCGAGATCCAGGCCGCTGGATTGCTGGTCACGACCATTCCGGACGAGAAGGCCACCGTCGCAGCCGTCCGCTGCGCCAAGGACCTCAACCCGGAGATCGTCATCATGGCCAAGACCGAGTTCACGTCCACGGCCCTGATGGCCCGAAAGGCCGGGGCGGACGTGGTCGTGCCGGCCGAGATCGCCGTGGCGCGGGAATTTCACCAGGTGATGCTGCTGTACCTGACCGGCAACCTCCCGGTGCCGTGCCTGAAAGGATGAGGCCGAGGAATCTGGGATAGAGCCGTGCAAACCGTGGTCGGGTACCATAGAATGGGATTGATCCGCCGCAAGGATGGTTGAGCGGCGCGTCGCGCGGCGCGTAAGATTGGGCGAAAACCGAGTCTGTATCTGGCCGCAGTGGCCATAATAGTGTATGGATCTGCAACAGGTCTTCATGACAGTAGCGGCCATCATCGGCGTGATGGTCGCGGCGCGGATTGGCTGGGCGTTGATCGCGCGGTACCGGCGGGGTCTGACGGCCGACGAGGATATGTCTGGCAGCGGTTGGACTCTGGACGATCTGCGGCATATGAAAGAGACCGGGCAGATCTCCGAGCAAGAGTATCGGGTACTCCGGCAACAGGCGATCGACGAGGCTGCGGGGCCGCGGTGACCGGCAGCGAAACTCGCCGGTGAAACAGGACGATAACAGGATTAAACAACCGGATCGGTCGCAGGGGCTTGCCCAGGGCGCCAGCGCCTGCCGGCCGGGAGCGCGGGAGCAAAAGAGATTATGAGCAGTTCTGGAAAAGGGGACTCCGGCGGCCAGAAGGGCAAGCGATCGAGCTATTGCTCATTCTGCGGCAAGGGCTACCGGGAAGTGGGCCCCATGGTGGAAGGGCCGAACGACGTTTACATCTGCGCCTCCTGCGTGGAGTTGTGCCACAACATCATTCGCCAGGAGAAGCGGAAGCTGGCGTCGGCGCGGCCGCTGTTTACGTCGATCCCCACGCCGCGGCAGATCCACGAGCACCTGGACACGTACGTGGTGGGCCAGACGCAGGCCAAGCGGGTGCTCGGTGTGGCGGTGCACAACCACTACCAGCGGCTGTTGCACGCCGAGACGGCTGACGAGGACGATGTCGAGATCGGCAAGAGCAACGTCATGCTGATCGGGCCGACCGGCAGCGGCAAGACGTATCTGGCCGAGACGCTGGCGCGGATGCTCAACGTGCCGTTTGCGATTGCCGACGCCACGCCGCTGACCGAGGCCGGCTATGTGGGCGAGGACGTGGAGAACATCCTGCTGCGGCTGCTGCAGAACGCGGACTATGATCTGGAGGCGGCCCAGCGAGGCATTGTCTACGTCGACGAGATTGACAAGATCGGCAAGACCTGGAACAACGTCTCGATCACGCGGGACGTCTCCGGCGAGGGCGTGCAGCAGGCCCTGCTCAAGATCATCGAGGGCACAATTGCCAACGTTCCTCCGCAGGGCGGGCGCAAGCATCCCGAGCAGCAGTACATCCAGATGGACACGAGCAATATCCTGTTCGTCTGCGGCGGCACGTTCGTCGGGCTCGATGACATCGTCAAGCGGCGACTTGGCAAGAAAGCGATCGGGTTTGCCAACGAGGCGGGCGAGGCGTTTGGCGAGGCCAAGGTCGAGGGCAACATCGTCCGGCACGTGACGCCGGAGGACCTGGTCGAATACGGCATGATTCCGGAGTTCGTCGGTCGCGTGCCGCTGACGGTGGCGCTCGATCCGCTGGACGAGGACACGCTCGTGCGGATCCTGCTCGAGCCGAGAAACGCCCTGACCAAGCAGTACAAGCGGATCTTCCAGATGCACGGTTGCGAGGTGGACTTCACGCCCGAGGCGCTTCGGGTGATCGCCCTGCGGGCGACGGAGCGCAAGACCGGTGCCCGAGGCCTCCGCAGCGTCATCGAAGAGGCCATGCTGGACCTGCTGTACGACCTGCCCGAGCAGAAGACGGGCGAACGGTTCCTGATCACCGAGGAGGTGATCAGGTCCCAGGCGAGCCTGGTGGACTTCCGTCGCAAGCGGAAGGAATCGGCGTAAACCCAGACCGGCAGGATTCACTACCGAAAGACGTTTGAAGAAGCCCTGGCGACAGGGCTTCTTTCCTATCCAGGGTCCGTGAATGCCCGGCCGCTTTCTCGCGAGCGGGTTTGGCCCGCCTTGCCACGGCATAGCCGTAGTCTGGCGAAGCCGCGGTTTGCCCTGCGTCGCCGCTGTTCGGCGAAGCAGGGAGCAGGGCCGTGCGTCTGCCGGCGGAGGCCTGTTCAGGCGGAATTCAACGTCGAGAGGGCGGTGGCTGCGGCCCGTCTTGTATTGTAGATCCTAAAGCAGGTCCACGGTCGGGCCGATAGGCTTGATGGTGCACTTGCAGGAGGCAGGCATGCAAACATCAATTACACTGCTGTGTCCGAATCTCCGTTGCCGAGCCGTGCTCCAGGTGCCGGACAGCGTGCGGGGCAAGACCGTCCGGTGCGGGCATTGCGCAACCGTCTTTTCAGTTCCTGCAGTCAAGGCTGCACGCGCTTCCAGGCCCCAGCCTGTCGAAAGTGAAGAACCGACGGTCTGACCCCTTCCGGCAAACCGCCCCGACTGGCGATCAGGCCATTGGCCGGTTGGGCGCCGGGTGCCGTATCTTCGCTCACGTGACACGGAGACAGGCCGGTGCTTGCGGGAGGCTCGGCAAGTCAGCTGCCCCCGCCGAACAACTGCCGGCGGCGCCATGCCGGGATCTTCATGTACATCCGATGGACCAGCCAACCCGCAAAGGTCAGCGCCACGCCCCAGGCGACCAGGCCGAGCAGCATCAGCAGATTGCTCAAGCCAAGGCTTCCAGCCGGGCCGGGGACGTCCGACGGCGCGGGCGCACTGGCGTCCGCCTGCGGGACGGGCAGGTACGCCCGCAAGGCCAGCAGCGCAATCCCGCCGGTTGTGCAGGCGACAACGACCAGGATGATCTTCCAGTTCGGCCAGTTCTTCTTGGCTCGGCGTTTGCTCATCGATCAAAAGCCCCTTGCGATTTGATGCGAATGGCTCGCGATACGCCTATGGGATGCCCGTGCCCGCGCGGGTGGTGGCCTGATCCCCTCGGGCCGGCGGAATCTGCTTGTCTGATACCAGCAGCATCGGAATTTCGTCGCAGCAGGCCTGTTTCGGGCACCCGATGCACGCGGTCCAGACCTTGTGGGGCAGGGCCTTCTTAGAGACCACCGCAAAGCCCAGCCGCTCAAAGAACGTCTGCCGGTACGTCAGCGACAGGATCTTGGGCACTCCCAGCCGAAAGGCCTCTTCCAGTCCGGCCTGGACGAGCTTCGAGCCGATCTGTTCGCCCTGGCACGCGGGGTCGACCGCCAGCGAACGGATCTCGGCCATGTCCCTCCAGAGGATCTCCAGTGCGCAGCAGCCCACGACCCTGCCGTCCTTTTCGTAGACCAGAAAGGAGCGGATGTCTTCGTATAGATCGGTCGGGCTGCGAAACAGCATGAGCCCGCGCTCGGCGAACATGGTTATGAGACCGTGGATCTCAGGGACGTCGGTTATGCGCGCGTTACGGATCATCCAGGTAAACTGCCTTTATCCTGTCCAGCCGGTCTTGCCGACGCTGGCACCACCGCCAACCCCGGCGTCGCGCCGACGACCTCTCGCCAGCTTGACCAGGGTCACCCTCAAGGGGCCATTATATCTCGCGAGTCCCGGGAAATGAACCTTGGGATGTGGCAATGGGGGGGGGCGGACGGGGTGCGTGACAGGATACGCGGCAACCGGCAGGCTCCAAGCGTCAGGGCTGGACAGTTCAGTCGTCCCTGACGGGACTTCAACAACAAGAGCAACAGCCCAATGGCTTGGGGGCCATCCGACCCCGCCTTGGAAAGGCAGGGCTACGTTCGGTCGCCCCGCCCCTGGCGGGGCTCAAAGAACAGAGACAACAGCCCCGCCATACCGCCGAAGCCACCAGCGGAACATGTCACGCACCCGGGGCGGACTATGGAGTCGAGACGTTGACGGTGAAGTCGACCCTGGCGGGAAGGCCGATTTCCGGCATGCCCTCGATATAGGCCTTGTACCGTCCGATGGGCGCGTCTTCCGCGGCCGAGATCCTGTAGACCACATCCGAGCCTTCCCCGGACTCGACGACCGTTTCCTGGGGCGTGATTTGCACGCCTGCGTGGGAGGTGCGGGCCACTAGGCGGACGCTCTGTTTGAAGAAGTCCTCGCGATCCACACTGGCGGTGAATGTCTTCGTCTCGCCCTGGTCGATGTCGATGCTGGCGGGTACCTTGATACGGAAGCTTTCCTCCTTGGGCGCGGTTCCTCCGCGGCCACTGGTTGCCTGGCAGCCTGCCATCACCAGGACGGCCACAGCCGTCACGATCGCACATGCGGTTCTCATGGTTCCCCCTTTCGCTGGGATCGGCCTGTATGGATGGCCGGTCTCGCTGCACATTCCAATGCCGTCGGCAGACGACGGCGCCTGGCCGCCACGGTGTACACGTCGGCAGCTCGTCTACAGCAACGGATACAAAGAAATAAGACACCCCACTGAAAGATTCATACGCCTGCCGGCGCTAATGTCAAGGGGGCGGGGCGGTTCGCACAGAGCGGACAGCGGGCGGCGCGCTCGGCCGTAGCAGCCCGAGCCGGTCGTAGTACAGGAGCGTGGCGCGGCTCAGTCCGCTGCGGCGGGCGAGCTGTCCAACGGTAATGCCTTGCTGCATGAATCACCTCCCTCGCTTACGTCGTCGGGCAGGAGTATACACTGTGAAGCTTTAGACACCTCAAGGCGAAGGGTGGGAAAAGTTTCATCAGGGGCTCCGGGCTGTCTTTGGCGGGATCGGAGGGATAGGCTCCGCGGGTTCACCGCTTCCTTACGGTCGCGGCTCGTTGGTGGAGGCACGGGGATCCGTTCGCTACACCTGGTCTGGTAACGCTCCTGCACGGTTCGGCACCCGGCGAAGTCGCCGGGGCCGGGCCTACAGGCGGACCGGAAGCACGAGCACGGGGATGCCTTCGTGGTAGAGCTGCTTCTGGATCGCGAAGGACATGTGGTTGTGCAGCAGGCGGGTGGCGATCGGATCGCCGGGGAATACCAGTTGCCCCGTAAAGATTACGCTGTGCGGATAGCTCTGGACAATCTGACGGGCGAGAGAGGTCACCTGGTGGACCGCGTCGGTGCCGATGCTGTAGCGGCTATCGGCGTGGTAGCCGTGGGCGCGCATGTATTCGACGTAGCGGTCGACGTCGGCCTGGACGCTCTTTTTGAGGTCCTCGATCTCATCGACGCCCTTGAAGCGTCCGGCGTCGACCACCCCGACCTGGATGAACACAAAGTTCTTGAAGTGGCCCCGAAAGATCCGCAGCACGTTGAACAGCGTATGCAGGCCCAGGCCGTTGAAACCGTTGACGAGGATGGCGGCCGTATTGGTGTCGGAGGGAGGCGGTTCTTCCGGTGCCCGTTTGGCATCGCCGGTGGATTTGACGGGCAGGTTGGAGGTGAACAACGTGTCGAGCCGTGTGAGCAGCTGCGCGGTGCGGGTGTAGTGCCTTCGGATCAGCACGGCGACGAACACAGCCACCAGGATCAGGCCGAGGGTGACCCAGCCGCCGTCGCGCCATCTGAGGATGGTGATGCCTGCCAGGATGATGGTCGTGGCGGCGAGGCCCACGCCGCTGACGAGTATTCGGGGCATCCAGCCGGGCGTGTCGCTGCGGGCGATCCACCAGTGGCGGACCATGCCCAACTGGGCGAGGGTGAAGGTCACAAAGACGCTGATCGTGTAGAGCACGACGAGCAGGTTGACGTTCCCGCCGCTGAGCCAGAGCAGCCCCAGCGACAGGACGCCCATGACCAGGATGGCATTCTGCGTGATCAACCGGTCGCTGAGCAGGGCGAACTGCCGGGGCATCCAGCCATCCTGGGCCATGACCGACAGGGTCGTCGGCCCGCCCATGAAACCCGTCTGGGCGGCCACCAGCAGGATGACTGCCTGGCTGATCAGGGCGGCCAGCATGAACACCACCCCCAGCGGCCCCCAGCCCGTCGCCAGGCTCGCAAACAGCGACGCGTTGAGCGTCATGCCGTCGGCCCGCTGGACGCCCATCGCGGCATAGCTCAGCAGCAGCCCGGCCGCCAGGATCGCCAGCGTCGCGCCGGTGTAGAGCATGGTCCGCTTGCCGGTGCGGATGCGGGGTTCGGCGAGCAGGCCCATGTTGTCCGAGACGGCCTCGATGCCCGTGTAGGTCGCGCCGCTCATGCTGTAGGCGTACAGCAGGACCAGCAGCGCCGCGCCGGTCCCCAGTGCGGCCGGTTCGGCGGCGGTGGTTGTGCCCGGTGCGGCCCCGGCCGGTCCGGGCCCGACCAGCAGGGCATAGATGATCGCCCCGCCATGTGTCAGCAGGAACAGGGCGAAGATCGGGATCAGCGGGGCGATGATCTCGCGGACCCCGCGCAGGTTGATCACGATCAGCATGGCCAGTGCCGCGGCGGCCACCGCCAGACGGTAGCCGAGCCACTCGCCCGGCAGAAAGCTGAAAACCGCATTGGTCGCGGCCGCGACCGAGATCGTGATCGCCAGGGTGTAATCCAGGACCATAGCCGAGCCGGCGACCATGCCCATGCCCGGCGAGAGCAGTTTGCTGGCGACCAGGTAGGCGCCGCCGCCGTTGGGGAACAGGTCGACGATCTGCATGTAGCTGGCGGTGATGACCAGCACGGTCAGGACCATCGCCCCGGCGACCAGCCAGGCCAGGCCGGTGTGCTGACCCAGGGCCCGGAAGGCCTCCTGCGGACCGTACGAGATCGAGGAAATGGCGTTGGAACCCAGCGCGATCCAGGCGAGCAAGACCAGCAGGGAGACCTTGCGGTAGACGCCAGGCTCGGTGGGATTGCGGGCCCCGCCGAGTACCAGTCGTCTCATGCGGCCCGCGATGTTCGTCAGTTCTGTCGCCATAATCCTCACGTTGCTCGCTATGGCCAGCCAAGCCGATGCCCTGTCCATGCTGAACAATAGGCGCCGGGTGGGTCCGGCGAAATAGCGATCAGTATAGCGGTCCGGGACGCCGCGGACAAAGGCGGACGACACCCTCGCTGACGGTTCGGGCTCCCTCCCGTTTGTCTGGGGGCGCAACGCTCATCTGAGGGATTCCATGGCCACACCGTTCGACTCGCTGCGCTCGTTCGCTTCGGGTCCGAGCCTCAGGGTTGAGGACACGGCAAGCAGCGTGGCCATGGCACCCAAGGTTCACTTCGCCTTTTCCAGTTGCTCGATGACCTTCCCGCGGGCCTTGAGCAGCGTCTGGGGCTGCGTCGTGTAGTGGGCCAGGTCCGTCGTCACCGGCGCGGTGATCTTCTGCCGGGCGGCGTGGTCGCTGCGCGGCGCGAGCATCTCGATCAACGCCCAGTCCTCCAGGCCGTCGCGCAGGTTCACCAGCCGCAGGCTCGGCATGGGCAGGCCCTGCTCGTCAGGGTAGCACAGCGTGCCCGCCCCGCTCATGCCGGTCTTCCACTCCATCGCCCGCCTGGGCCAGGGGACGTCCTTCGTCTGCTTGTTGTCGCCCCAGGCGGTCATCCAGAAATACTCGTAGCCGTCCACGCCGTACAGCGCGCTCTGCCAGCCGGCCACCCGCCCCTCGATCGGCAGGTTGTCCAGCCGGACGTTGGTGCACGGGGCGTACGGCTCGACCGAGTGGAACCACCAGTACTGCTTGTCCGGGTGCGTGCGGCGCAACCACGCCAAGGCCTCGTCGGTATGGCTGTGCGGTTTGTAGAAGTCGGTGGACCAGGCCATCACCGGGTCGAACACGTCGACGAAGGCCCACTGCGGCCCGGGCTGCGTGGCGACCCAGATCTTGACCTCGGGGAACTGCTGCCTCAGCCAGCGGGCGTTCTCGCGGCAGACTTCGACGGCCTCGTCGACCGGCTCGTCGGCAAGGAGAATCACCGCGTCGTCGACCATGCCGGCTGTCTGGAGCTGCTCGCGCCATTGTCTGAGCAGCGGGGCCATCTTCTCCTTGAACTCCGGCGAGAGGGGGCGGGGGCGCTTGCCACCGACGAAGGTCAGGTTGATCACCGAGAGGCCGCGGTCCTTCATCGCGATCGCCTCGGCTGGCGTGGGGCTGGGCATCTTCGTGAAAAACGCCGTCGGGCTGAGGCGCTGGTCCAGGAAGAAGTCCCAGAAAATTTGTTTTTCGCGATGGGTGAGGTCCCGGCCGAAATAGTCCTCCAGCGACCAGTTCCACATCGTCGCGGTGCGAAACGGCAGGCGGTCCGGGATGACCGGCTCGTGGACGACGACCTCGATTTGCATCCGCGCCGTTTGCTGGCCGGCCTGGCAAAGGGCGGTGTAGTGGTAGACGCCGGGTTTCGTGTCGCGGGTGGTGTGAAATTCGATGTAGTACGTGGCCGGCGCGAGGGCTTCGCCGCGTCCCTCGATCGGCATGAGCACGTCGGGGATCAGACCCAGCCGTCGCGGCGGGATGACGAACTGCCCGGCCGTCGGCGGGGCGACGTGCCTGACCGGCAGCACCTGGTAGGCCCGCACGGCGGGCGCGTCGGGCGAATCGGCCTCGACGCGGAGCACGTGGGCGAGCGGGGCGACTCGCCGGGCTGTCCCCTTGCCGGTATCCGGCAGGACCGCGGGCTGAATGGCGACCTGCAGACCCTCGCGCTCGTTGCGGACCATCTCCAGGCGATACGACGCGGCTGAATCGGGCAGTGCCACGCCGTCCGTCCCGCCGATACGGACCATCGCCGAGGCGGGGTGGAACGTCACCGGGGAGGCCGCGCACCACGCCACGCATGTCAGAGACAGACCCGCCACGGCAACCCAACGACTCAGGCCGTTCATGCATCATTCTCCGCCGAAGATCGTCTCGCCTTCGACGATCGTCCGCCTGACCTGCCAGGACGCCTCGTCGAGCAGGACGATGTCAGCGTCCTTGCCCGCCTCCAGCGAGCCCTTGCGATCGAACGCCCCGGCGATTCGGGCGGGCACCTCGCCGGCGCGGCGGACCGACTCGGCCAGCGACAGGCCGACGACCTCGACGCCCGTGCGGACCAGCGTGACCATCTGGACCGTGCTGCTGGCAAAGCCCGTGTTCAGCAGGTTTCGCGCCACGCCGTTTTCGACGACCGCCTTGGTGCCGTTCTTGCCACCGAAGGTGTAGATGCCGTCCGGCGCGCCGGCGCCGCGCATCGCGTCGGTGGTAAACCCGACGGTGTTCGGGTCCTTGGCTTTGATGGCGAGTTTGAGCAGCTCCGGCGGGACGTGCCGGTTGTCGGCGATCAGCTCGGTGCTGAGCCGGTCGTCCAGCAGCGTCGCCTCCAGCATGCCGCCGGTGCGGTAGGGGCCGGCCTTGCCGATGGTGCTCATCACGCTGTACATGTGGGTGACCATCCGCATGCCCGCCTCGACCGCCTCCATCATCTGCGAATAGGTCGCCTCGCTGTGGCCGCCGCTGACCAGCACGCCCATGCCGGCCAGCTGCCTGATGACCCCCATCGCGCCGGGCAGATCCGGGGCGATGGTGATCCGGCCGATCGCGTCGGCGTTATCGAAATAGTCGCGGGTCTCGTCGTCGCGGGGCGGGCGGACCAGGTCCGGGTCGTGGCAGCCGCACTTGCTGAGCGTCAGGTAGGGCCCTTCGATGTGCGCGCCGAGGCAGGCCGGGCCGGTGAACTTCTCGTCCCGCGCCTGGCGGATGACCTTCAGGGCGGCCATTACATTTTCATGGCGATCGGTCGCGGTGGTGGGCATCCAGGCCGTTGTGCCGCCGGCTGCGTGGTAGGCGGCGATGGTGCAGTAGTCGGCGGGCGTGGCGTCCATGAAGTCGCTGCCGCCCCCGCCGTGGATGTGCAGGTCGATAAAGCCCGGCACGACCGCCAGGCCCTTGGCGTCGACTGTCCGGCCGGACTTTGGGGCCTTTGTTTTCGGACCCACGTAGCCGATCCTGCCCTTATCGATCTGCAGGGCCCAGTTGTCGTGGAAGGTGCCGTCCGCGAGTATGCGGCCGTTCGTGATCAAGGTTGTAGCCATTGTCGAAATATCTCCTGCTATTCATCCAGTATATGCTTGAAGGATATTGCCGCCAGGGCGCAGCGACAAGGGCGCGGGCGCGGATACGGTACACGGGCAGACGCGGCGACGAAGGCCTGTGGTACCAGGGGGCGGGGGTCTGCCTCCTTGCAGCACGCCCGCGTTCGAATCCACGATCCAATTCCCTTGGCGGTACCGGTACCTGAAAGATTCGACGGGGTCTGCCCCCCTTGGGAAAACGCCCCCGGCCCCTTAGACTCTCGGTTCGCCGCTGGCGATAGAGAGGAGTGCATACCGATATGGACTTGCCCGAATTCCCGTTCGACCCGACGTACGGTTACAGCCGCGAGGACCTGCAGCGGATCGCTGCTCGCGGGGACGTGCCGGCTGATTTCGACGCGTTCTGGCGGTGCACGTACGAGCAGGCGTGCGAGGTCCCTCTCGCCATCGAGCGGGTCGAGGTCGACAGCGGCAGTCCGCAGCACAGGGTGTTCGAGGTCCGTTTCGGCGTGTGGCAGGACCTCCGCGCGGGGGCATGGCTGGTCGTGCCGGCCGATGGGACCGTTGACCTTGGGGTGGTCGTCGGCCACGGCTACGGCGGTCGCGAGGCCCCCGAGTACGTCGACTATCCGGCTGCATGCCTCTACCCGTGCATGCCCGGCTTCGATCTGTCCGCCGCACCGCGCATACCATCGACGGCTGCCCGGCACGTTCTGTGCGGCATCGAGTCGCGAGACACGTACATCCTGCGCGCCTGCGTGGCGACGATCTGGCAGTCGGTGTCGGTCCTGCAGGAGCTGTGTCCGCAAGTGGGCGGGCGGATCTGCTATCGAGGCGGCAGTTTCGGCGGCGGGCTGGGCGCGCTGGCGCTGCCATGGGAACCGCGACTGCGGCGGGCGCATCTGAGCGTGCCGACATTCGGCCATCACCCCCTGCGCCTGCAGTGCCGCTGCACCGGCAGCGGGGAGGCGGTCCGCATCCACGCGCAGCACCATCCCGAGGTGGTCGAGGTCCTGCGCTACTACGATGCCGCTACCGCGGCTGCGCGGGTGAACATTCCCGTGCATGTTGCGGCGGCCCTGTACGATCCGAGCGTGCCGCCGCCGGGGCAGTTCGCCGTTTGCAATGCGCTGGCCGGCCCGACCGAGCGGTGCGTCCTCTCCTACGGTCACGTGGAGCACCCGGAGCGCAGTCGGCAGGACGCGGTCGTCGCGCGGCGGGTGGAGGCGTTTCTCGTGCAAGAGGATGATTCGCGGATCGGGCGGGGGTGGGAACAGGTCTGAGCCGACGCCGAACGGCGCAGCTTGTTTTTCCTCTCTCCTGACCCTACAACAAGCGCCATCAGGAACCTTTTCTCGAGGGCGAGGATGGCGCGGCGCGACCTTACTGCGAACAGCGACCCGAACTGGACGCCGGCCCAGCGGGCGGGTATCACCGACCGCTCGGGGAGCCTGGCCGTCAGTGCCGCGGCCGGCACGGGCAAGACCACCGTGCTGACCCGCCGGTGCGTGCGGCTGGTGATCGGCGACGAGCCCGTGGACATCACGCGGCTGCTGGTGGTCACGTTCACCGAGGCCGCCGCCCGTGAGATGCGCGACCGCATCCGCGAGTGCCTCCGCGAGCAGTACGACCGCAATCCGCTCGGGCGGTTCACCCGGCAGATCGCCCTTCTGGATGCCGCGCCGATCTGCACGCTGCATGCGTTCTGCCTGCAGGTGGTCCGTGAGAACTTCGCCACCGCCGGGATCGAGCCGGACGCCGGCGTGCTCGACGAGGACGAGGCCCGCCTGCTGAAGGACGACACCCTCGACGAACTGTTCGAGTCGCTCTACACGAGTCAGGACGAGCGCGGCCGGCAGTTCGCCCGGTTCGTCGCGGACTACGGCCAGGGGCGCGACAACACGGTCCGCGAGCAGGTGGTCCACCTGCACGAATACCTGCGATCCCTGCCGCCCCCGCGGCGCGAGGCGTGGAAACAGGCCGCCCTGGCGGCGTACGTCCTCGACGCCGACGGCGGCCTGACGCCGGAGCACTTCGCGCAGCTCCGCGAGGCGGTGCTCGAAGAAATCGACCTGCTGCAGGAAATGGGGCGGATCCGGCTGCGGGCGTTCGAAGCGCAGTTCGGCCCGTCAAAGGCGGTCGATGCCGGCCAGGCGGTGTGCGAGTACGTCGAGCAGCTGCGGGCCTCCCTGGAGAAGGTCGCCACGCAAACCGCGCTGCGCCAGTGGGTCGAGCAGGCCGGCAACGTCCCCTGGCCTCGGGGCATCCGCTGGGGCGAGGTCCCCGAGTCGTGCCGCAAGTGGGCCAAATGGCTGTATGACACGTGGAAGGACTCGGCCGGCAAGCGCTGGGTCGCCTCGGCCGAGGCGTGGGCGCATGGCATCGGCATCGCGGCCGACTACGTCGACCTGCTGATCTGGCTGGTCGATCGGTTCGACGAGGGCTATGCCCGGGCCCGCCAGCGGATCGGGCGGATCGATTACAGCGATATGGAAGAGTACGCCTACCGCATTCTGGCGGGCGACGACGGCAAGCCCAGCGAGATCGCCCGCGCCTTCCAGCACCGCTACGAGCATGTGCTGGTCGACGAGTTCCAGGACGTCAACCCGATCCAGGCGGCCATCCTGCACCTGGTCAGTCGCGAGTCGGCCGAGCCGCCCGAGCCGAACCTCTTCGTCGTCGGCGACGTCAAGCAGAGCATCTACGGCTTCCGCATGACCGACCCGATGCTCTTCGACCGGCGGCAGGAGGCGGTGCAGGCCGGCAAAATCGCGGGGCGGTGCATCAGTTTGCAGGATAATTTCCGCAGCCGGCCGGAGATCCTCGCCTTCGTCAATCGCGTCTTCCGCAAGCTGCTTCGCAAGGACGAGACGCAGGTCGCCTATGACGCTCTGGCCGAACTCAAGCCCGGCCGGGAAGGCTACGCCCCGACCGATACCCCGCCGATCGAGCTGCACGTGCTCGACGGCGCCAAGCCGCCTGCCGGCGACGACGACCAAGAAGCACCCGCCGCCGACAAGCAGGACACGCCCGCCACCGACGATGTGCAGGAGGAGGAACTGCGGGACCGCGAGAAAGAGGCCTTCCTCGTCGCCAGCCGAATCAAAGAGATGCTCGGCCAGCCCTACTTCGACGGCAAGAGGACCCGCCCGCTGACGTACCGCGACATGGTGATCCTGCTGCGATCGACGTCGACGGCTGCGCCCGTGTACAACGAGGTCTTGCGGGGCATGGGCATCCCGGTCTATGCGGAGCTCCGCAGCGGCTTTTTCGCCAGCCGCGAGATCCAGGACATGCTCTGTCTGCTGCAGGTCCTGGAGAACATGCGGCAGGACATCCCGCTGGCCGCCGTGCTCCGCTCGCCGCTGCTGGGCGAGGCGCTGTGCGACGCGGACCTCGCCGACATCCGGCTGGCCCGGCCCGCGGCGGAATTCTGTGAGGCGGTTCGTTGGTACGCCGAGTCCGGCCCCGACGACGTGCTGCGCAAAAAGGTCGCCAGCCGCCTGGATACGCTGGACCGATGGCGGGGCGAGGCGAGGCTCCGGCCGCTTGCCGAGCTGGTCGCCGAGATCTACCGCCAGACGGGGATTCTCGAATACGTCACGCTCCTGCCGGACGGCCGGCAGGGGCGGGCGAACCTGCTGGGCCTCTACGAGCGGGCGCGCCAGTTCGGGCAGTTCAGCCGGCAAGGGCTGCGGCGGTTCGTGGGGTTCGTCACCGAGATGATTCAGGCCGGCCGCGAGAGCAATGCCCCGACCGCGGTGAGCGAGGCGCAGGACGTCGTGCGGATCATGAGCACGCACGCCAGCAAGGGGTTGGAGTTTCCGGTGGTCTTTCTGGCGGACCTTGGCCGGCGGTTCAACGATACGGATTTCCAAGGCGCGATCGTGCTGGACCGCGAGGGCACCCTCGGCATGGAGGCCCGCGACCCGGAGCGGATGCTTCGCAGCGATACGCTGATCAAGTTGCTGGCCGCGGGGCGCGTCCGTCGGCAGAACCGCAGCGAGGAGCTCCGCGTGCTCTACGTGGCGATGACCCGCGCCAAGCATCGGCTCGTGCTGGTCGGTACCACGCGAACCCGGGCCGGGGAGTGGCTCGAGCAGGAGCGGGATCTCTGGAAAGACTATGACGGGCCGCTGCCGCGGTACCTGGTGCGCCACGCGGGCTGTCCGCTGGACTGGATCGTGCCGGCCCTGGCGACGCCCGAGGCGGGCATCCCGTCGCTGTTTGCGTGGCGAGATGCCGAGCAGCCCGTCGCCGGCCGCGGCACCGATCCGCTGGCGGTGTTCCTGTATCCAGCCGAAGCGACCCGTACCTGGCGGTGCGCCGAGCAGGCCGACCGGCCGGACAGCCGGCGGGTCCTGGCGGCGCTGGTCGGCGGCAAGATGAATGCCTCGCAGCGCGACAGCGCGGCAGCCGCAGCGATCGCCCGGTTGACCGCTGAGTACCGGTTCCAGAGGCTCACGCGGATCGAGGCGATCAAGCCGGTGACCGAGCTCAAGGGCCGGCTCCAGTGGGACGATGAGGACGACCAGGACAACCCGGCTGGCAAGCCGCCGCACCGCCACGCCGGCGGCGGGTTCGGCATACCGCGGCGGCTGCGCCCCAGCACCGGCGGCGACGCCGCCCGCCAGCGCGGCACCGCCACGCACCTGTTCATGGAGAAGGTCGATCTGGCCGGCCCGACCGATCCCGCGAATCTTCAGCGGCAGCTGGAGGCGATGGTCGAGAGCCGGCTGCTCAGCGCCGTCGAGGCCGAGCAGGTCGATCTGGCGGGGGCGGCGTGGTTCTTTAACGAGACCGAGCCCGGCCGGCTGATCCGCAAGCACCGCGATCAAGTTTACCGCGAGATGCCGTTCGTGATGCGCCTCGAGCCGGACCGGTTTCTCGCCGGCAGCGGCAGCGACGACCTGGCCGACGCGAGCATCGTCCGCGGGGTAATCGACGTGCTCTGGCGCACCCCCGAGGGAGTCGACATCGCCGACTTCAAGACCGATGCGGTAGGGGGGCAGGAGCTGCACCGGCGGATCGCGCTTTACCAGGAGCAGCTGGACCTGTACGCCGAGGCGATCCGGCGGATCTGGCGGCAACCGGTCTGCCGCCTGTGGCTCGCCTTCCTCCACGCCCGCCACATCGAGCCATTTACCCCGCGGCCTTTGAAGTAGGGCGGACTGAGCGTCAGGAGTCCCCGCTTCAGCGGGCGCTTGGAGTACCGGCTTATGCTCTTTGACAGACTAATCGGGTATTGAGTCTACAATGATTCATGACAAGACGCACCCTGACACTTAGCGATCCGGAACGGGCCGAGCTG
>JAWLBS010000050.1:0-13885 GCA_041687575.1 Phycisphaerae bacterium
TCCGTACGTCTACCGCTCCCTCACGGTCGTGGCTCGTTGGCACAGCGGCACCCGGAACGACAGACCGGGGTGCTACTGCTCGGCGGCCTGCATGTGCGCCTGGAGAGGCGCGACGATCCGGGCGGCGTATTCATCGATGAAGGCCTGTTCGGTCCAGGTCTGCGCGGGCGCCATCGCGTCGAGGCGGCCCATGCGCTCCGTCAGGTCCATCAGCAGCCGGGGCAGGGCCGGGTCCGGCTTGTCCGGGATGTAGCGCCACCGGCCGGCGACGCGGCGGATTTCCGCCCGCTCCAGCGGTACCCGCTGGCCGACCCGGTAGGCGACCTGCGCCGTGCCGTCATCTTCGAGGCGGGTCGAGACGATCTGTACGTGGCGACTGAACGGGCCGAGGTAGTCGGCCAGATCGCCGAGGTCGCAGGCGACAGCCGCGCGGGGACCGATATGCTTTTCGGCCGTCTGCTGCAGCTGCCGGCTGGCGGCCAGCAACCGGTCGACAGCCATGAGGGTGTCAATCAGCGGCCCGGCGCGGCCGGTCTCGACCAGAGATTCCATATCCTTGTAACGGTGCTGCCGGTGCAGTTCCCGCAGGTCGCTCAGCAGACGGGCGGGGACCTCGGCCTCGGTGTCGCGGCTGCCGCCGCAGCCGACCAGCGGCAGCAGCAGACACAGGCACACGAGCCCCACCCGTTGCCGCGGTGTATGCCTGCATGTGCCCGGACCTGCCCTCATGGTCGCGTCCTCCCGTCGCTTACGCCTCGCCCCGCAGGAACCGATCGAAGAACCCAAACGCTTTGCCGCCGCCGAAGCCGTGGGGCCCCGGGTGCTCCTCGACCTCGAAGTGGTCCTCGGCGCCGGCCGCCGCGTAGATCCGTCGCGCCTGGTCGCGGGCGACGATCGCGTCCTCGTAGAGAAAGCAGGAGTCGCCCACGCCGATCTCCACCAGCAGCGGCCGCGGGGCGATCAGCCCGTGCAGGTCGCCCACATCGCACGCCCGGTAGAGCCCGGGCAGGATCTGGTTGCCGCAGAAGTTGGACCGGGCGATTCCAAAGCGAGGGAAGGTGTCGCTGTAGCAGATGATGTCGGCCGCGCGGACCCGCTCGTCGAGCAGGCTGATCCAGGTGGTCATCGTGCCGCCGAAGGACAGGCCCATGCAGCCGATGCGGTCGGGGTCGACCTCGGGGCGGGTCTGCAGGTAGTCGATCGCCTTGAGCCCGTCCCAGATGTTCAGCGTCAGCAGGTTGAGCCCCAGCAGCTGGCCGCGGATGAAGTGGACGTTGCACGGGTCGCGCCCCGGGTAGGGATTGCCGTCGTCGCGCCGCTCGCCGAAGGCCCGCCAGTCGACCGCGAAGGTGACGTAGCCGGCTCGCGCCATCTGCAGACCGTAATCGTAGTTGCAGCCGGCGGTGTGCTGCTTGCGGGCCGGGTCGTTGTAGTGGACCCCCATGACCGCCTCCTTGCCGTAGGGTCCGTGGCCGTGACAGCAGAGGATCGCGGGCAGCCGCTGGTCGGGCTTGCGGGCCTCGGGGATGTACAGCAGGCCGGGGACGGACATGTGCTCTTCGCAGTCGAAGACGACCCGCTGTTTGATGATCCCGTCCTCGACGACCTGCCAGACGACGTCGGCGGCCAGCGGGACGGGGCGGGGCAGCTCGCCGAGCAGGTTCTTCAGCTCGGCCAGCAGGTCTGCACGCCATGTCTGCCAGTCCTGCTGCGTGCGGCCGGCGAAGTGCAGTCGCGGCTGGATCTCGGCGCAGCGGTGGTTGAAGTACTCTATAACCGAGAAGTTACGGTTCGCCATCAGGTCGCGGCTCCATAATTGAAAAGCCCGCCGGGTCACGGTCCTGCGTTGTTTGCAGGGCCGTGCCGACATTTCGGCTCGGCCACTCGCATCGCATCGCTCGCTCGGGCGGACCGCCTGAAGGCGGGACTCCAAGCGCCGCCTGAAGGCGGTACTCCTAACGCCGGCTGAAGCCGGGACTCCTGACTTGGCGGGCACAGCCCGCCCTACAGCGGCTGAAGCCGGGACTCAGAGCTGCGCGGCCCTGCGAACAGCCGCAGGACCGTGGCACCCAGTTCCCTGATCCCTGACGCCTGCCGTTGCCGTTGTTGCCGTTCACTGGCAACTGGCGACTGGCCACTGGCAACTACGCCGTTCACCCGACCTGGTAGCCGCGCTCCTGCAGGTGCAGCCTGCAGATCGTCGCCTGCTCGCCGGTCAGGCCGTGCCGGCTGCACAGGGCGTCGAACTCAGCCTTGCCCAGCGAGACGGTGCCGCGCTTGGCCTCCAGGGCGTCGATCACCTCGCCGACCTTCTTGAGGTAGGCGAACTCGGGGATGTCCAGCATCGCCAGCTGATCGCTCGTGCCTGCCAGTGCCCAGATGTATAGCATGTCCGACGCCGGGCCCGCGACCACCGGGTGGGCAGCGCCTGGGATCGCCACGGCCGTACGGTTGTGGATCGTGTAGCTTTTGTCGAGACCCTTATCATCAAAGAGCATCTGCACACCGTAGGCGCCCCAGTCGCCCTCGGTCACCCGCGCCAGGTGGTAGTAGACCTCCTCGTGGTCGCTCTGGCCGGCCGCGACGTCGTCCTTGTCGTGCACGTGCAGCGGCGTGCCGGACCAGAGCCCCGGCGGGCTGTAGGTCTCGCCGCCGACCAGGTTGGTCGTCACGTCGTCGGGGGTGAAGGTGGTGATCACGTCGCGGTGCCAGATGCCCGTGCCGCGGCGGAGGTTCGGCCGGCTGCGCGGCTCGACGTAGACCGGCGGCTTGTCGCCGCGGGCCGGCGCCGAAAACAGCACCATCTCGCCCGTGCCCTGCATGGTGAAACTCGCGTCGCGGCCGATGTAGATCGCGCAGGAGTTGCTCGGGCCGGGCAGCGCCGCGAACGGACCGGGCGAGCGGTCGCCGGAAAAGACGTTCGAGCCGACCTTGACCTCGAACTTCGCGGTCACCGGCACCAGGACGTACTCGCGGTCGGCTGTCTCGATGGTGAAGGGCCCGTCCTCAAGGCGGTAGCCGCCGAAGGCGAGGACCTCGAGGGCGACCTTCGGGTCGGCCGGGTCGAAGATCAGCCCGCTTTTCATGCCGTCCCAGTTGACGATCGGGTCGATCTGGCCGTCCTGGATGCCCCGGCGATATTTCTCCAGCGTCGCTTGCATGCGGAACTCTCCTGCTCTTTGCCCTATGGAACTGTCGGGCCGCCCAACCGTCGCTGCGCACATCCCGCGGCCGCGCCGAGGGCGATTGTAGGTCCAGGCGGACGCGGCGGCAACTCGCCCTTCGTGCGGGGGTGCATCCGATCGGTGGCGGGCGGGAAAACGCTGCGAGGGGGGCCACGGTCCTGCGCAGCAGGGCCGTGCTATCCGGCTGGGGCAATACTGCCACAAGCGAGCGGGAAAGAGCCGCGACCGTGAGGTCGCGGTGTTTCCCCCGGAAACGAAGACGCCTCATCCCCGCCCCACGGGGTCAGACCCCGGTGAGGTGCACAGGCACTTGGGCCTCCATGGAATCGCGGCATTGATTCTGCTGGCAGGCGTGCGACTCGGGGTCAGACCCCTGGGAAGCGCCCCGGCATCCGTGTTACGGGGTCAGACCCCTGCGACGTGCACAGGCATCCAGGCCGCCACGATATCCCGGTGTTGATTCCGCCGGGAAACGTGCGACTCGGGGTCAGACCCCTGAAATTGCCACCGAATAACGGATGCACCCTTCGTGCGGTTTGTGAACAAGCAGGCTACACTTGTCCGGAGATCTGTACGCCTCTGGAACTCTTCATGGAGAACGCTGACGATGTACAGTGACGAGGTCATTGCCGAAGTCTGGCGCAACCGTGACGCCTACGCGGCGGAACACGATCACGATCTGGACAAGATCGTGGCGGACCTTCAGCGCAGGCAGAAGCGACGGGGCGCAAAGATCGTCGATTTGAGGCCGGGCAAAGCGCGTCCCCGGCCGCGGCGGGAGAAACGGGCCCAATGATGCCGGTATTGGTGCGAGGCATGTGGCGCTGCCCTGCCTCCGGCTTCGCCAGGCGACGGCTGCGCTGTGACAGGCTCTACCGCTCCCTCACGGTCGCGGCTCGTTGGCGCAGGACCGCACCCGGCATAACGCCCTCACGATGACGCTACCGTCGCCATCGGCGCCGCGGTCGGGTGGGGCCAGACGACAGTGCAGGCGGTGACGTCGGCATCGAGGCCGGCGTAGCGGACGGCCGCCAGGGTCCGCGGTACGATCAGGTCGCAGCGGCACCGCAGCTCGAAGGTCGCCTCGACCGGTCCCAGCGACACGTCCGGCCGGGCCAGCGATTCCAGATCGATCGTCTCGGTCGCGCCGGGGGCCAGGGCGACGTCCCGATCGACGGCCACCTCGCCGACCTGCAACGCCACCAGTCGCACCGGCTGTTTGGAGCTGTTGGCTACGTGCAGCTCCTCGCCCTCCCGGCGGACTTGGATCTGCCCGTCGAGCCTCGCCGAAGTGTTCTCCGCCAGCGGCACCACCGTCCGCAGCCGCAGCGGCACGTCGCACAGCAGCAAAAACCGGTCGCTGTATTCGCCGAGGTAGCCCGGCACGTCGAGGACCCCCGCGGCGGGGGCGGGCACCTTGACCTCCGCGACGACCGCCTGGCCGATCATCAGCTCCAGGATCGGCTCGTAGGCGTTGCCAACGGCCGTCAGGACGTAGGAGCTCACGTCGTTGATGGTCCCGCTGCCGGCGGTGAGCACGGCGCTGGGCCGGGTCCGTTGCATGTGCCCCAGGACACTGGCAAAGGCCTTGCCGAAGGCGTCGCGCAGGGTGTTGACGATGTTGCGCAACCGGCGGAGCAGCCGGTAGCCAAGCGGTGGGCGGACCATCCGCCGCACCTGCCTCGCCCGGCGCTGGCTCGCCTGCTGGTTCAGGTGATCGACATGCCGCATCAGGCAGAGCACCTCGGCCAGTTCGGTCTCGTAGAGCACCAGGCTGTTGCGGGCGGGCACGCCGGCCGGGGCGACCGGTCGGTCGAACGAGACGATCAGCCCCTTGCTGAGCACGCGGATCTGCCCCGACGTCCCCGCGCCGCTGGTCCGCTGGAGGGTGGCGGGGAAATCGTCGAAGAGCTTCAGGCAGCGGTCCCGCCGGCGGGAGGTGACGAACGCCCCGATGATCGCCCCGAGGAAGATGAACAGGATCGTCAGGGCCAGGGCGTTTTCCAGAAAGATCCGCAGCAGGCTGTTTCCCGTCTCGGCGATCTGGGTGGCGGGGGGCATCGGCATCACTCCTCTTGCTGGCGCCCGCAGCCGCTGCGGACGCCGGGCAGGGCCCGTCGACACCGGGGGATCGACAAGCCCCCGGCTCGCAGCGAGCCGCGAAGACCGCGGGTATTGTACACGATCTTTGCCGGACCCGCCGGGCTTGCAGGGGCCGGACCTCGTGGGGTTCGAGGTCTTGCAGGGGTCTGACCCCGAGTCGCACGCCTCCCAGCGGAATCAACGCTGAAACTTCCTGGCGGCCTGACTGATTGTGCACGCCACCGGGGTCTGACCCCGTGGGACTCGAATCCGAGGCGTCCACGCAAGGGGGTCAGACCCCGGTGGATCGCTCAAGTATCGGTGCCCCCAAGGGGATTAAAGCCTCGGAGTCGAACGCGAGCGTGCTAGAGGGGTCTGACCCCCGGCAGCGTCCGCATGCAAGGCACGGCCTTGCTCCCGGCTTCGTCGAAAACCGTGGCATCCGGCGAGGTCTACCGCTCCCTCACGGTCGCGGCTCGTTGATGCGGGACCGTGAATCCGCCCGGGGCCTCCTGCCACAAATCCCGCGATGCACCCGCCATCTGCGGCGGATATTGGCCGGAATTGCCCCTGGCAACCGATGACTTTATAATCCGCACCCGTTGAAGGGCTTTGTCTTGGTTCCCGTACCACGCCGCGGTCGGGACGCCCGCGAGTCGCGCGATGGCGTCCTGTCGCGGCCGCAAAGGTCGTACCCATGATGACCAGGATCCGTTTTTTCGAAATCGTCTGTCTTGCGTCCGTGCTGGTCTGCCTGGGAACTGCCCGGGTGCAGGCAGCCGAACAACCGCAGTACCCGGAGCGGCGGGTGTATGACCCCGCGACGGACACGTGGACGGCCGCCCCCTCGCCGATTCCCGGCACGCAGGAGGGCGACCTGCAGCTGGCGATCATCGATCTGGCCGAGGGTCGTCCCAAGCAGGCCCGCTCGCGGCTGAAGGAGTGGCTCAAGAAGTACCCGGACTCGCCGCGGCGGTCGGATGCGATGGTCGCGCTGGCCGATGCCGAGCTGGCGCTGGGCAACCGGATGAAGGCGTATCGCCAGTACGAAAAGGCCCTTGAGCAGTACCCCAACCTCGAGAGCGAGGAGCGGATCGCCCGCAACGAGTTCGCCATCGGCGTGGCTTTCCTCAGCGGGGTCAAGCAGAAGGTGCTGGGCATCTTCCGCTTCCCGGCGCAGGAGGAAGGGCTGGACATCCTCGACAAGGTCGTGCTGCGGGCC
Organism: Phycisphaerae bacterium; assembly: GCA_041687575.1. GTDB lineage: Bacteria > Planctomycetota > Phycisphaerae > UBA1845 > JANYLN01 > JANYLN01. Next base: position 6,490 of record JAWLBS010000050.1, read on the forward strand.
CCGGGGGCGACGCTTGCCGAAGATGCGATCAAGGCCAAGGCCGACTACTATTTCCGCACGGGCCGGTTCGAACTGGCCGAGGCCGAGTATGCCCGGCTGGCGCAGGAATTCCCCCGCGGGCGGTACACGCGGCTGGCGCTGCTGATGTCGGCGCAGTCGGCGATAGCGCGGTTTCCGGGGGTACGGTTCGACGAATCGGCCCTGCTGGAGGCGCGGGAGCGATTTCTGGTCTTCGACGACCGGTATCCCGAGCATGCCGAGCAGGAAAACGTTGACAGCCTGGTCCGGCGGATCGATGAGACCATGGCCGAAAAGCACCTGACCATCGGCAAGTGGTACAGCCGACAGAAACATCCGACCTCGGCGTCGGTCTACTACCAGAAGGTCGTGGACCGCTGGCCGGAATCGGCCGCGGCAAGCGAGGCCCGCAATCGGCTGGCGATGTTGAGCGAGGCCGGCGGCGCGGCGTCGATGGAGGCGCCGGCGCCGGCGGGCGAGCACGAGGCGCCGGTGTCGCAGGACGGGCAGACGGGCGAGGGATGAGGACGCACCCGGGCCAAGGGGGTCAGACCCCTGAGGATCGGGCAGCGCGGAGCGTGCTTCGGATCATTGGGCACTGGATCAGGATTCGAGGCTTGAGTGTCGGGGTCAGACCCCCGGAGGCCCGCGCGCTGGCCATGGCGGCACGGCCCTGCTGCAGGACCACCCGTTCGGGGTGTTTGCCCAAGGGGTCAGACCCTTGGGGACTGGGCAGCGCGGAATATGGGCCGGCTGATCGGGTGTTGGGTCGGGATTCGAGGCCTGAGCGTCGGGGTCAGACCCCGGCAGGCGGCGGGAATCATGCGTAAGCGAGAAGGAGCCGCGTCAGTGACACGAGCATATAAAGCGTTTGGCCGGGCGGACAACCAGGCGGGTTCGGCGGATCGGACCGGCCGGCGTTACCGGATGGGCTGCATCCTGCTGGTGCTGGCGGGCCTGTCGATCGCGGGCTGCGGCTACAGCATGTCCCGGCCGTTTCCGCAGAACGTCCGCACGGTCTACGTCGAGATGTTCCACACGCGGGAGTTCCGGCGGGACCTCGAGTTCAACCTGACCGAGGCCCTCCAGAAGCAGATCCTGCAGGACACCCCCTACAAGATCGCCGACAAGCGGACGGCCGACACGGTCATCACCGGTGAGGTGCTGGAGGTCCGCCAGAACATCCTGGGGCGCACCTTTGAGACGGGTCAGCCGCGGGAGCTGGTGGCGACTTTCGTCATCCGGTTCACGTGGCGCGACATGCGGACCGGCAAGGTGCTGCTGGATCGGCCGCGGTTCGTGCAGTCGATCGACTATGTTCCGCCGGTCGGGGAGACCTTCGAGATCGCCTCGGACCGGGCCCTGGGGGATCTGGCGGAACGGATGGTCGAGGAAATGATGACCGCCTGGTAAATTTTCGCGCCAAATCGTCGTCAACTGCGTACTATACATACCGGCACCCGCCCTGCGGCATGGGCCGTGGGGGACGTGGTGCAGCGTATGTAAGTGCTGGATTGGCTCCCCTTACCCGATAAGATAGATTAGGTAACAGGCAGTGTGCAGGCCCCGACCGAGCCCGCTGTGGCGTCGCGGCTTGTGTTTTTGACAAAAGCGAGAGGTTGATGTCAGACAAACCAAATGGCAACGGCAAGAACCCGCGTAACCAGCCGCCCAAGCCGCCGATGAGCCGGATGCCCCGCGGCATGCTCGGCTGGATGATGTTCTTCGGCATGGCGATGCTGTTGTTCCTGCTGCTGCAGCAATCGATACAGCAGCCTAACAAGATCACCGTCAACCAGTTGCACGCATACCTCGCCCGGGAGCAGGTTGAGAAGGTCACGATCGGCACGTCGGCGATCACCGGCACGCTCAAACCCGACGCCAACGATCCGGAGATGAACCGGCAGTTCGAGGTGAGCGTCTTGCCGCAGCTTCTCGGCGACATGGATTTCTACAAGAGTATCGGGCTGGCCGACGAGGCGGGCAAGTGGGTCGTTGAGATCGAGCAGACCGCCGAGAGAAGCGTCTTTTACCAGATGCTGATCGGCATGCTTCCGTGGCTGCTGGTCTTCGGCGTGCTCTGGTTCTTCCTGTTCCGCCAGCTGCGGATGGCCAGCGGCGGCGGCGGGATGCTGGGCAACTTCGGGCGCAGCCGCCACAAGGTGTCCACGAAGGAACATACCAACGTCACATTCTCGGACGTGGCAGGGGTCCAGGAGGCCAAGGACGAGGTCAGCGAGCTGGTCGAGTTCCTGAAAAACCCCCGCAAGTTCCAGCGGCTGGGCGGGCGGATCCCGCGCGGCGTGCTGCTGGTCGGCGAGCCGGGCTGCGGCAAGACATTGCTGGCCAAGGCGATCGCCGGCGAGGCCGAGGTGCCGTTCTTCAGCATCTCCGGCTCGGACTTTGTCGAGATGTTCGTCGGCGTCGGCGCCAGCCGGGTCCGCGACCTGTTCCGCCAGGCGAAGGAGAATTCGCCGTGCATCATCTTCCTCGATGAGATCGATGCGGTCGGCCGCAAGCGCGGCATGGGCTTTAACGGCGGGCACGACGAGCGGGAGCAGACGCTCAATGCGATTCTGGTCGAGATGGACGGGTTCAACTCGTCGGACCAGGTGATCGTGATCGCGGCGACCAACCGCGAGGACGTGCTGGACCCGGCGCTGACGCGGCCGGGGCGGTTCGACCGGCGGGTCTACGTGCCGCTGCCGGATCTGCAGGGGCGTCTGGAGATCCTGCGGGTCCACGCGCGCAAGGTCAAGATGAGCCCGAACGTGGAGATGACGCGGCTGGCCCGCGGCACGCCGATGTTCAGCGGAGCCGAGCTGGCGGCGGTCATCAACGAGTCGGCGATCATCGCGACGATGGCCAACAAGGAATCCGTGGAGATGGAGGACCTGGAGGAGGCCCGCGACAAGGTCCGTTGGGGCCGGGCGAAAAAGAGCCGCCAGGTCGACGAGAAGGAGCGGCTCACGACCGCCTACCACGAGGCCGGCCACGCGGTGGTCCAGAGCCTGGTTCCCGAGGCCGACCCGATCCACAAGGTCAGCATCATCCCGCGCGGCCCGTATGGCGGTGCGACGTTCAGCCTGCCGGAAAAGGACCGGACGCTGTACACGAAGAAGTACTGCCTGGCGATGCTGCGGATCTGCTTCGGCGGGCGCGTGGCCGAGGAGATGTTCTGCGACGACATCTCCAGCGGGGCGGGCGCCGACATCCGCCAGGCGACCGACATCGCCAAGCGAATGGTGACCGACTGGGGCATGGACGAGAAGGTGGGCTTCGTGTTCTACGGCGAGGACGGCCGGCGCAACTGGATGGAGAGCGGCAACAGCCGCGACCTGAGCGACGAGACGGCCCGCGGCATCGACGAGGCGGTCAAGGGTCTGGTCGATGAAGGGCTGACCGACGCCCGCCACCTGCTCAATGAGCACCGCGACAAGCTCAAGGCGGTCGCCGAGGCGCTGCTCCGATACGAGACGCTCGATGCCGACGAGATCAAGCGGATCATGCGAGGCGAGCCGCTGCACAAGCCGACGGTGACCGACCTGATCGGCGAGCACGCGGCGCCGGTCAAGGCGCGGCCGGCCAAGCGACCGCCCGAGACCGAAGAAGGCTTCGGCCCCGGTGCGGTGCCGCAGCCGAGCTAGGCGAGACGGTTCGGTCCGCAAGGTCTGAGCCGATCACAGATCAATGCAGATACCATGGCCCCGCTTCGGCGGGGCCATTTTCTTGCGCGGGGCCCGGCAAGCACGGGGCACTCTCCAGGGTCTGACCCCCGACGCGGACGTCTGCTGGCAGAATCGATGCCGTGATCTCGTGGCGGCCTGGATACTTGTGCACGCATATGGGGTCTGACCCCCGAGTCGCACGTTTCCTGCCGGAAGCAACGCCGGGATTTCGTGGGGGGCTGGATGCCTGTGCACGCATATGGGGTCTGACCCCGTGGGGTTCGATCGAACGGCACGGCGGGGGTTTACCGCTCCCTCACGGTCGCGGCTCGTTTGCGCAGGGCACTGGCACCACTGCCGCCACCCGCCCGAGCGTTCTCCCCAGGGGGTCAGACCCCGGTGGATCGTTCAGGCATCGGCGCCTCCACGGGAATCGGATGCGGGGATTCGAGTGCGGGCGTGCTGCAAGGGGTCAGACCCCCGTCAGGCGCTGGCGTTTTCCAGGGGTCTGACCCCTAGTCGCACGTTTCCTGACAGAATCAATGCCGTGATCTCGTGGCGGCCTGGATACTTGTGCACGCATATGGGGTCTGACCCCGTGGGGTTCGACCGGCACGGCGGGGTTTACCGCTCCCTCACGGTCGCGGCTCGTTGGCGCAGGACCGGGGCATCCCTCGCAGCGTTCTGCCCAGGGGGTCAGACCCCGTTGGATCTTTCAGGTGTTGGTGCCTCCACGGGAATCGGATGCGGGGATTCGAGTGCGGGCGTGCTGCAAGGGGTCAGACCCCCGTCAGGCGCCCATTTAAGACTCACACCGGGATCGCCTTGAGAAACTCCTCGTTGGTCGGGTGCTTGGTCAGCAGGTCCACCATGCGGGTGACGGCCTCGCGGGGGTTGTGGCCGTAGAGGGCCTTGCGCATCTTGCCGATCCGCTGGATCTCGTCCTCGCCATAAAGCCGTTCTTCCTTGCGGGTGCCGCTGGCAGGCACGTTCACGGCCGGCCAGATCCGTTGCTCGGCGAGCTGGCGGTCGAGGATGAGCTCGCTGTTGCCGGTGCCCTTGAACTCCTCGAAGATCAGCTGGTCCATCCGCGAGCCGGTGTCGACCAGGCAGGTGGCGATGATCGTCACCGAACCGCCGTTTTCGATGTTGCGGGCCAGGCCGAAGAACCGCCGCGGGATCTCCAGGGCCCCGGCTTCCAGGCCGCCGCTCATGGTCCGGCCCGACCGCCCGCCACCGCCGCCGCCGCCCCGCCCGCCCCGCAGGTTGAACGCCCGCCCCATTCGCGTGAGGCTGTCGACGAGGATGACGATGTCGCGGCCGCACTCCAGCTCGACCCGCGCGTGGGCCAGCGTCAGCTCCGCCAGTTCGACGTGCTGCTGGACGGTCTGGTCGTTGCTGGAAGCGAGGACCTCGGCCGGGGCGCTGCGGCGGAAGCTGGTGACCTCCTCGGGCCGCTCGTCGATGAGCAGGCAGATGATGCGGCAGTCGGGGTCGTCGATGTGGATCGCGGCGGCGAGCTGCTCGAGCAGGACGGTCTTGCCGGCCTTGGGCGGCGAGACGATCAGGCTGCGGGTGCCCTTGCCGATGGGGGCGACCAGGTCGACGATCCGCATGCTCATGTTGCCGGAGGCGCCGAGGTGGAAACGTTCGTTGGGGTCGATGGCGACGAGCTCATCGAAGGGGGTGCGGTCGGTGAAGTCCTCAGGCTCCATACCGCAGATCGACTCGATGGAGGCCAGTTCAGGGTTGCGCTTGTTCTTGGCAACCGGGCCGGTGATGCTCGCGCCCTCGGGGATCAGGTACTTCTGGATGAGGTTGGGCGGCACGACAATGTCGCGCGGGCTGGCGCGGAACGACCGTTTCGGGTCGCGCAACACCCCGCCCTGTTTGATGCGTTTGAGAACTCCGCTGACCATATCCGACATGCCGCGTCCTCGCTATGAGTGGCTGTCGTCGGCGCGCAAGCGATAGCGGCGCAGCCGATTCTCCCATTGACCAATAGTATCCTCTTGCCTGCCAATGCCGGCGGGTTCTGACGAGTCGAGCCGTCGCTGCCGGCGCATGTGCGGCCACCACGGATGGATCAGGGGCACAGGAAACGGAGAGCACTGCCGCACTGGCACAAACGTTAGTTTACCGTCAAGACAGCCGGCGCCAACAGGCGCGCGAGAGATTGGCGACAGTCAGAACGTCACAGCCCCAGGGGCCGGGGCGGGAACCGGTGCGGCCGGCGGCGCCGGCGGGGGCGGCGCCGTTGGCGCCGGGGCCAGGCTCACACCCATCGGCTGCTGTGCCACCACGAGCAACATGATCGCAACGATCAACAGGATCGGCAGTGCCAGCAGGCTCAGCGCCGCCCGCGCCCCGTGCACCCGCTGGCCCTGACGCAGCATGAGCGTCGCGCTGATCAGCCACCATGGCCAGAACAGGTGCGTGCCGCATCCGGTCAGGATCAGGACGCTCACACCCGCGGCGTAACAGGCAGCCTCGATTGTCCGGCCAAACCCATGTGCCGTGCCCCCCGTGATCCGCAGTACGAGATGCGCCAGACTGGCCGTTATCAGCACCGCGATCAGCAGGCCCGCCGCGTAGAGCCCCATCACCAGCATGGGCAGCAGCATGGCGTCGCCCGGCGTCGAGCCGGCGAACATGCCGCCGAGCAGGCCGATGATCGTGAAGATCGCCGCGCCCACGGCCATCATGAACAGATACGTGGCAACCGCGAACCGGATCGCCTCGCCCGGCTGGGGGGCCGGCGCCAGGCCATGCATCAGCTTCGTCGGCGAGAACAGGGCCATCTTGACCGTCGACCACCACGAACCGAACCAGCCGTTGGTCTTGCGCTGCAGCCACGGGGTGCGAAAAACCCGGGTCTGCTCGGCGTCGAGGCCCTCGGCCGGCAGCAGGACCATCTCGTCCATGGTCACCGGCTGACTACACGAGACGCAGTCGAAGGCGGGCGGGTCGAGGTGGCCGCGCGGGCCGGTGCCGTAGTAGTCCTGCCCGCAGTGGGGGCAGCAGAACTTGACGCTGTTGGGGACGAACTCGTAGTCGCTGACGGCAAAGGGCGTGCCGCACTCGGGGCAGCGCCGGGCCTTGATGTTCCACAGCTGATAGTCGCAGGTCTTACACCACATGGTCGCAGGTTCGCTCCGCAGGTTGATCCGTCCGCAATCCGTACCGCTCGCGGGTAATCATACCATCGGCCGTCGGTTTGGCCACCTGCGGAGCATCAGGGGTGGCTGGATCCGGAGATCAGTGGCGGGCGAATGCATGCCGGGGGTCTGACCCCTGGTAGCGCCCCGGCGTTTGGATCTACGTCCCAACCCCCTTGGCGGCATCGATACCTGAAAGATCCACCGGGGTCTGACCCCCTGGGGCAAACGCTCCGAGGGGTGCGGTCCTGCGTCCTTGCCACGGCGTAGTCGTCGTTCGACGAAGCAGGGAGCAGGGCCGTGTCTTCAAACGCCACGGGGTCAGACCCCGGTGGCATGCACAAGCAGTCGGGCCGCCAAGAAGTCTCAGAGTTGGTTCCGTTGGCGGCGTTCGCTTCGGGGTCAGACCCCCGGTAGACGCCACCCGCTCCTTACTGCTGCAAACCAGCGGATGCACCAACGGTCATGTTTCCGCGTCCCGGGGCGAATCCCACGTGGCGATCTCCTCCTGGACGACCGGTCGGGCCAGCCAGATCAGCAGGAAGACGGGGA
>JAWLBS010000050.1:13985-20998 GCA_041687575.1 Phycisphaerae bacterium
CGGGCGAACCAGATCAGGATGAACACCGGCGGTATGCAGCCGAACAGCACGCTGCCGCACGTCATCACCGCGATCATGGCCGAGCCCACAGCAACGGGAGCCCCCGCGGGCATGGCACCGGGTGGAGCAGTCATTTCTTGCATCATCACGTCGGTGAGGCCGGAGACCATCCGCGTCATGATCAGCGTGGAAACACCCACCATCACCAGGCCCAGGACCGCCCACGCCTGCAGCACCCGCACCGACCAGCGCCGCCTGCTGACCAGGCCGATTCCGCCGGCCAGCAGCAGCGCCGACAGCACCGTCCCGCCCAGCGACATCACGCCGAACCAGGCGACCATCGGCTCGAGCAACTCGGCCGCAGGATCGTCGGCAGGCACGGGCATCGGCATGAATGTCCACATCGCTGCCTGCATCGCCAGGCCCAGCACGCCAAGGCCACCGATGATGATTGCGGGAATGCCGATCCACTTCGGCCAGGTCGACTCGGGCGGCGTGGCCTTCACCGGCCCCGGCCGGGTCGGCGGGGCGGCGGATGGCGATTCATGGGTCGGTTCATCTGTCATTGCAGGGCTCCGGCGGTCTGTAATTGTAGGGTGGGCTATTGCCCACCACGACGTTGCGCGACCGATGCGGTCGATGATGCGAACATGACCCTCGTCCGACGGTTCACCGCGACCTCACGGTCGCGGCTCTTTCCCGCAGAATGCGGGGACGCGACATACTCGAACGACAACGGCCGAAAGGATACCCTCACTTACGTTTCGGGCTCGTTTGGGCGCGGTGCAGGGTGCAAGACCGCTGCATCCGGTATCGTAACGACAACGATACCCTCGCTCACGCTTCGGGGCTCCTTCCCACTTGTACGCGACGACACTCGGTGTCGGTGCATTCTACCTCCACGCCGCGACCTCATCCCGGATCTTCTGACGCCCGAACCAGATGAGCACAAATACCGGCGGCGCAGCGCTGAACAGCATACCGGCCAACACGAAGACATAGAAGACAATCTCGAAGGCCCCGGGTGCCGCACCCGGGCCGCCGGACGATCCGGATTGCTGCTGTGCCATCGTCTCCGCCAGCATGTCCGGGACAAGCACGGCATGGACGATGGCAACCACAAGGGTCAGCACCGCCCAGACCTGCAAAACGGTCCGCGACCATCGGCGCCGGCGGATCAGGCCGATACCACCAACCAGTTGAACGGCGCTGATGCCCAGCCATACCGGATCGCTGGCGGCCTGGTAGGCCTCCAGGACCCCGCCGGACGGCTGCGGATCACTCTCGATCCCGGGCGCCGTGGGTACCATGAGCCAGGCACAGCTCAGGATTCCCAGGCCACCCAATATGATCGCCAGTACCCCGAGCACGGTTGGCCACGTTGATCGGGTTTCCCGGACAGGCATGGCGTCCGGCCGGGTCGGCGGGGCGACGGGAGTCGATGTTTCACGGGTCGGTTCGTCTGTCATTGCAGGGCTCCACGACTTGTGGGCGTTCTTAACAGCACCCTCGCTTACGCTTCGGGCTCCTTCCCGTTTGCACATGGGACCGCCTTGCGGTCGGGAGGATACGGCCCTGCTCCCGTCTTCGTCAAACGACGACTACACCGTGACGAGATCGCAGGACCATCGCACCCGTTGCACCCGGCTCAGTCCTCGGTCCTTTTGGCGGGCGGAGCCCGCCCTACATGGTGCACACTTCTATCCTTCCACCCGGATCGCCTGGTTCTGGGCCTTGATGCACAGTTCGGCGGCCTTGAAGGCGTGCTCCTGGGTCATGGCGTTTTCGGTGCGGTTGATGCAGTCGAGGATCAGCTGCCCGAAGAACGGGAAGCCCACCTTGCCCCGCAGCGAGTAACTCTCCTCCACCTTGTCGTTGACCAGGAACAGCTGGTCCGGGCCGGTGTCGCGGGCGACGTCGATGTACTTGCGCATCTCGATGTAGCCGTGCGTGCCCAGCAGGAAGGTCCGGCCGTCGCCCCAGGTCCGCGCGGCGTCAGGGGTGAACCAGTCGACGCGGAAATAGCCGGTCGCCCCGTTGTCGGCCAGCAGCGTCGCGTCGCCGAAGTCCTCCAGCTCGGGGTACTGCTCCTTCCAGCGATAGTTGGCGACCTTGCTGTGCAGCACCTTCGCATCGGTGGCGCCGGTGTAGAACAGGAACTGCTCGATCTGGTGGCTGCCGATGTCGGTCAGGATGCCGCCGTACTGCTCTTTCTTGTAGAACCAGTCCGGGCGGCTCTGCGGGTTGAGCTTGTGAGGCCCGGTGCCGATGACCTGGACCACCCGGCCGATCGCCCCGTCGCGAACGAGCTCGCCGGCAAACATCGCCGACTCGACGTGCAACCGCTCGGAGTAGTAGACCATGAACTTGCGGCCGGTCTGGCGGGCCTTGGCGCGAGCGGCCTCGACCTGTTCCAGCGTGGTGGCCGGGGCCTTGTCGGTGAAGTAGTCCTTGCCGGCGTCCATGACCCGCAGGCCCAGCGGCGCGCGGTCGCAGGTGATCGCGGCGCTGGCGACGAGCTGGACCTCGGGGTCCTCCAGGACCTCGGCCTCGCTGCGAGCGGCCCTGGCCTGGGGGAAATTCTTCTGGAACGCCTCGACCTTTTTCGGGTCCGGGTCATACACCCACTTGAGCGTCGCGCCGGCCTCGATCAGGCCGTTGCACTGGCCGTTGATGTGGCCGTGCTCGAGCGAGACGGCGGCGATCGTGAATTCCCCCGGCCCGACGACCGGTGCGGGCTTGCCCTTGGGTGCGTAGTTCATTCCGTCGGTACTCATGTATCGGTTCTCCCTGGTTGGTCGCGGCCGGCCGCGACGTGATCCCGCACGGCCCGCTTGACAGTGGCAATTGTCTGCTCGCCAGCCTGACAGTATACGCCCCGGCCGGCAGATCGAAAGTGGCGGGCATCTTCCGGGGGAGCAGATCCCCTCGGGTCAGCGTCGGGTGGTGGTTTGGGAAGCAACCCCAGATTGTCATCCTGTGTAGGGCGGGCTGTGCCCGCCACAGGTTGTCATCCTGAGCAAGCGCGAAGGATCTCTACCAAGCGGGCCACTCAACCATGGGCGCCCCGTACAGTAGATATTCTTCCCTGCGCTCGGAATGACGGCGTTGGCGGGCGCAGCCCGCCCTACATGCGATCAGAATGACATCTTCGGGTGGTCAGGGACGGAAGACGCTGCGCATTCGGAGAATTCCATGGCCGCAAACAGCGCGGCCATGGCACCCGGGTCTACCGCTCCCTCACGGTTGCGGCTCGTTGTTTTGCTGCGGCGGCGGAGGCTCAGCCGCCGCGGCTCATGCCGGGCATGAGGGCTTTGTCGCGCAGCAGCTGTTCGATCTCCTGGTCGCTCGGCTCGGTCAGCACGTCGCCGTCGATGACCACCGTCGGCGTGACGTGTTTGCCGTTGTTCTGCATGCGGACGAAGGTCCGGGCGTGCGGGTCGAAGTGGATGTCGAAATAATCGTGTCGCACGCCCAGATGCTTCAGGTGCCGACGGGCGTGCTGCGTCTGCTGGCAGCTGCCCGTCCCGTAGATCTTGATTGCGCTCATGTTTTGTCGATCCCCCTGCCGCCTCACTGCACCGGGCCGGCAGGTTGTGGTTCGCAGGAGTTACCCAGGCCGCCGCCGGGCGGCATCGTCCTGTCCGGCTGCCGCGCGGGCGGGGCACTCACGGCCTCTGCACAGATTGTATTCCCGCCGCCGCCGGGTTGCGCACAGCGGCGCAGGGTCCTGCCGGCCACGGGCCCGAGCAAGGCAGCACATCCTCCGTTCGGTGGCAGTGAACTCCGGGGCGGCGCTTGTCAGGGGTCTGACCCCGAGTCGCCCGTCTCCCAGCGGAATCGACGCCCGGACTTCATGGCGGTTAGGATGCCTGTGCACCTCACCGGGGTCCGACCCCGTGGCGCGGAGGCCGAAGCGGTTTCCCCCAAGGGGTCAGACCCCGGTGGATCTTTCAGGTATCGGTGCGGCCAAGGGGATTGGAACGCTGATTCTGAACGGGGGCGTCCTGCCAGGGGTCAGACCCCCCGGCAAGCGGATCCCCGGAATGCACCTGAGCAAGGCAGCGCCCGGTGCGGCCGTTTGACATCGCTGATTGGCCGCGGAAGAATCCATCGGAAACACAGGGGTACGTGCAGCCAGTGGCGGCGAACACGTTGTGTCCGCCGGCCGCAAGTGTTGTGGCGGTCGCCGATCACATCTGCGGCGCCTGTTTTTCGCCCAGGCGTGCCAGTTGATGAGATGGCGCGGCGGCCCTGAAAACGCCGGCCGCAGTCAGCACCGGCTTGGTCGACGGTTGAGGAGCAGCTGTGCCAGACAGGGGTCCGCCAACGGAAATACGGCACGACCAGCGCATGCTGCCGGTGTGGATGTACCCGCTGGTCACGGTCTTCGTCTGGGCGGCTGGCATCTGGTTGTTCCTTCACTTCTTTACCGCGTTCAAGTTCGTCTTCCTGGCCGTCCTTGCCGCGGCCACCCTGGCGTCGGCGCTGGCACCGCTGCGCCGCCGGATGCCGGGCCCCCGGTGGCTGACGGGGGCGCTGTCTGGCCTGCTTCCCATCGTGGTGGGGATCGCTTTGCTGTACCTGGTTGGCTACCTGATCACCGGTCCGGTGACCGAGGAGATGCAACAGTGGCCGAACATTCGCCAGAGCCTCAACCAGTTGATCGGCGATTGGAGCCGCCATTTCGGTGTCGCGCGGGTGGTCACGGTCGAAGATATGCTGCAGCAGGCGGAGCAGTACCTCTTCGGCGAAGGCGGCATGAGTATGGCCGCGACGACGGCTTCGACCGTCTGGACGATCCTGATCGCGCTGATCACCATCGCCATCGGCCATCTGTATATGCAGACCGAGCCTGCCGCCCGGCTGATCAGCCCGGTGCTCAAGGCGCTGCCCCCGCATCGCCGCGCCGACTTTCAGCACGCCCTGGACGATCTTGCGCCGCGGCTGCGGTGGTGGCTGATCGGCACGTTCATCGACATCATCGTCATCGGTGTGGCCTCCTGGATCTTCTACTCCCTGGCGGGTCTGCCGCTGGCGGTGCCGCTGGCGGTGCTGACCGGGTTGTCCGAGATCGTGCCGACGATCGGGCCGACGGTGGCGTTCCTGATCGCCCTGCTGTTCGCGGCCTCGCAGGGGACGACGACGGTCCTCTGGATTTTCGGGGCCTTTGCCATCATTCACCTGATGGAGTCGTACATCCTGATGCCTCTGGTGATGAAGCGGGCGGTGCATATCCCGCCGGTCATCACGATGTTCACGGTGGTGTTCTGGAGCTATATCTTCGGCGTGCCGGGGCTGCTGCTGGCGCTGCCGATCAACCTGCTGATCTGGAGCTTCGCCGATCACTTCCTGATCCGCCGCTATGAGCGCGGCAGCCAGACGACGTCGTAGGGGGTCCGGCTTACACCCGACCGGCGGCGATGTCCTCGCACAGGGCAGCGAGGCGGCGGACGATCGCGTCGAGGAAGCGCTCGCCCTTTTCGGCCGTGGCGAGGGTGGGGTCGCCGAAGCCGCCGTGGGTGGTGAACGCCGAGAACGGCCGCGGGACGGTCACCTTCGGCGGCAGCAGCATTTCGCCCTGGGAAAAACTGCTGGCCGGCTGCGAGCCGTCGGGTTCGGCCCGGTCCATGTGGACCAGGTCCGGGGCGATGGCCAGGACGATCGAGGTCTCCAGCTCCCCGGCGTGGCCGATCCCGCCCGGCGGGCTCTCGCGCAGGTCGTTCAGGTCCCGCGCGGCGATCGTCCAGTAGTTGGCTGCGACGATGGTCGCGCCTTCGTGGCGGTCGGCGAGGTCCTGCACGGCGACGGTCAGGGCGGGCTGGTTGTCGTCGTGGCTGTTGACGAATAACACCTTCTTGAAACCGTGGCGGAGCACCGACTCGCCCAGGTCGCAGGCGGTGTCGATCAGGTGGCGGGGCGAGGTCGTCAACGAGCCGGCGAAACCCATGTGGGCCGAGCTGACGCCCAGCCAGACGGTCGGCAGCACCAGCACGCGGTCGGCGGCCGCCTCGTGCAGCCGCTGCAGGATGGCGCTGCCGATAATGTGGTCGGTCGCCAGCGGCAGGTGGTGGCTGTGCTGCTCGGTGGCAGCGATGCAGCCGACGGCGACGGTGCCGTCGCGGTCAATGGCATCAATCTCAGGCCATGTCATATGATCGAGGATCATGATGGTCCTTCCTTTATTGCATTTTGTCATATCGTACCACAAAGGGGGCAGGCTTGAGTAAGCACACCGCCGCTGCGCAGCAATGCCGCTCGCGGCCGGACGGCCCGCTGTCATCCTGGATTAGGTGTAGGGCGGGATGCGCCCGCCACATGTTGTCATCCTGTGGGGTTTAGCCATGTTTCGCTTCCACAGACCCTCGAATTCGGGCGGCTTTCGCTCATTTCCTGCAATTCAGCCAAACCGACCCCCTCGTTGGGGCGGGACTTTGGCACCCGGCGAACGCGCGGCCGGCAGGGGCCTTACACAGCATCCGCTGCCCAACTGTCCCACAATCGCGCATCGGCGCTGGCGCATGCGGCGATATCCTCTATACTGGTGGGCCGGTGAGCAGACCGCCGCAAGAGATGTAACGTGAGGTACGTGCCGCATGCGCATTGACGCCAACAACATGACGACCGTCCTGCCGCCCCACCGGGTCTCCTGCTCGGAGATCTGGGGCGGGATCCGCAACGTCGACGTCGACGCCCGCACCGGCGCACTGGAAGCCAGCATCTACTCCAGCGCGGCCGGCAGCGGCAAGGGCGGGGACATCTACTACCTCAGCGTCTGCGACACCGACCGGCTCACGCGGGTGGCGGTGGCGGACGTGGTTGGCCACGGCCAAGCCGTCAGCGCTATCAGCGAGTGGGTCTACGACGTGCTCGCCCTTCAAATGAACAACCCCGCCGGGCAGGATCTGCTTGCCGATTTGAACCGCCAGATCACCCGGCGCGGCCTCGATGCGATGACCACCGCCGCGATCGTCGGGTTCTACCGCGATGATTCGACGCTACGGGTGGCATAC
>JAWLBS010000051.1:0-13006 GCA_041687575.1 Phycisphaerae bacterium
TTTGAACCGGGCCGTCGTTGCCCGCGGCGTCGTAGGCCTGCACGTAGAAGTAGTAGGTCAGACCCGGGGTCAGCCCTTCGATCAGCATCCGCTGAGGCTGACCGGCGGGCAGCGGCCGGGGGATCCGCCATCGCTGGGCGCTCGTGGCGCCGGCGAAGTCATCGACACTGGAGTACCGGACGGTGTAGCCGAACGCCTTTTCCGCCTGCGGGTCGGTGGGGGCACCGAACGAAAGGACCGCTTCGCCGTTTTCCGGGCCGGGCGCCGCCTGCAGGTTCGTCACGGCGTCGGGCGGGGTGGTGTCGGTCGCGGCGGCGAACTTGATCAGCAGGCGCGGCTTGTACTGTGGGGAGCTCGGGCTGGTCATCCAGATCCTGACGTTGGGCATGTCGTAGCCGCGCGGGTCGGCGACGGCGAGGCCGTGCTGGTCGAGGATCAGGGCGTGTACCAGGTCCGGGTCGAGCTGCATCGCCACCCAGTTGTACCCGCCGCTGCTGTACGTCTTGAAGGTGCCATGGGCCTTATACCCATAGGAGACCAGGGTTCCGAAGTTGCCGAACGTGGCGGTCGTGAAGTCGCCGTGGGAGAAGGTCCAGTCGACCGCTCCGGTATTGCTTTTGTAGCGGTAGGACGCCTGGCTCTCCTGCCAGTCGGTGTTGATCGTCGAACTGGCCAGCCCATAGACCGGCTCGTTGTTGTACTTGCACAGGTGCAGTTCCGCCTGCTCGACCGTCTGGCCCGCGTAGGGGGCCAGGCTGTCGAACTTCAGTGCCAGAACGTTCAGGTGGCCTTTGAACGTCACGTATCCCCACGCGCCCCAGTTATTGGTCCACTCGAGTTGATTGCTGGGGCTCCATATCGAACTCATGCCGGTATCTTCCGTGGTCGGAAACACTGCGACGTCCGGCGACTCCGGATCGAGCCAGCCAAAGCCGCACGGAACCCACGACAACACCACCGCCACGGCCAGACATGCCGCCGCGCACCTCATACTTCTTTCCATGCTCATTCCGCCTCCCAAGGATCAGAAAGGCCGCGCGACGCGGCCGATATGGCTGCGGATCCTCACCCGGGTCCACATGCCCGTAATCACCGAAAAAAGATCCGGCACCGGCCGGCGGGCGCGCCGCTGGTGAAGACGCGCCTTTCTGCCGCTGCCGACGGCATTTGCCCCCATAGTGTAACAAATTGTCGAGTGAACCTCCAGAAAAAGTCGGCCGCCGTCAGCCGTGACCATGCCGCCGCTGTGGTGCCGCCGCCCGGTTCGGACGGGGTGCCGAGGACCGGCCCGATATTTCAGGGCTACAGGGGGAGATATCCGTTAATCGTGCTCTATATATTACTTATAGCGATTTATCGGTCGTCGTCGGTCCGGCGGCTGGCCGGGTGGGACGCCTGCCGGCCTGGGCGGCGCGCCGATGTCGCATCGGCGTGCTGGTGTCCGGAACTGTTCAGCCGGCCGTGGCGGTGCTATACTTGCTCGTTTCTTGAGGGGTGTGCTGACGACCGGCCGGTCATGCCGTCCGGTCGCGGGTCGCCGTTTTCAGGCGGCGCGCAGCGGTCTGTCGGTCGATGGCGTGGAAGCAACGGTCGGACCCGGCTACAGTTAGTGCATGCTGGCGATGCATGGCCGCGGCGCAGTATCGGGCGCTTGATCCTGAATATGTTTACAAGGTCGTGACGGGGCATCCGGGCCGTTTCCCCCGGTCACCGGCCGGTCCTCTTGCCGGATGTGTCGGAGTGTTGGTGGCGATGGCTGACCAGAGGGGATGCATGCACGCGCTGGACAATGCAGGCAATCGCGAACGCGTCGAGGCGTTCCGTCGCAAGCAGCTGATCGAACACGGACTCCTCGAGCCCGCTGCCGGGCAATTCCGCCGGCCCGCCGAGCGGCCGGTGACTCGCGCGCACCGCGACGAGGTGACCGTCCTGTTCGGCGGCCTGACCTTCGCCCACGAGGAGCTCATCGAGGCCGGCATGCGGGGCCTGGGATACAAGGTCAAGCACCTGCCGACCCCCACCCGGTTCGATTGCCAGACCGGCAAGGAGTACTGCAACCCTGGCCAGTGCAATCCCAACTACTTCACCGTCGGAGCCCTGATCAACTTCCTGAGACGGGTGCAGGAGCAGGAGGGGCTGACCGCCTCGCAGATCGCCGAGCGGTACGCCCAGATGACCGCCGGCTCATGCGGGCCGTGCCGGTTCGGCATGTACGAGTCCGAGTATCGCCTGGCGCTGGCGAATGCGGGCTTCCCCGACTTTCGGGTCCTGGTCTTCCAGCAGGGCGCGGGGCTCAAGCAGATCCGCGAGGGCAGCGCCATCGAGTTCAACGTCCAGTTCTTCCTGACGTTCCTCAACGCCCTGTTCGTGGCCGATTGCCTCAACGGCATGGCCTGCCAGATCCGCCCCTACGAGGTCGTGCCCGGCCGGACCAATGAGGTCATCGCCGAGTGCCTCGCCCTGTGCGCCCGGGCGATGAGCGAAAAGTCCTACGACATCAAACCGGGCCCGCTGGCGCGGCTCTGTTCGCTGTTTACGGCCGGTTACGACGCCCACGACGCCGCCCGGTTCCTGGACCAGATCCGGAGCGACTGGTACGTCAACGTGCTGCGCCGCTGCGCGGGGCTGCTCGACGAGAAGGTCGAGGTCGACTACGCGCGGGTCAAGCCCAAGGTCAAGGTCATCGGCGAGTTCTGGGCCATGACCACCGAGGGCGACGGCAACTACCGCATCTTCGAGTTTCTCGAACAGGAAAATGCCGAGGCGATCGTCGAGCCCGTGGCCGGCTGGATCGATTACATGCTCCACCAGGCCATCCTCAACCGCACCGACCGTCGGGGCCTGCCGGCCGATATGCAGATCCGCGACCGCTACGGCTTGCGGGATCGGCTGGACGCATGGAAGGCCCACGGGCGGATCATGATCCTGCTGCGGCTGGCCCAGTGGATGCTGCGGCACGAGTACGACCGCCTGCGCGGTGCGATGGGCGGTTTCATCCCGCGCCTGCCGGTCCAGAGGCACCTGCGCAATCTCGCGCGGCCGTACATGAACCCACGCGCCGCCGGCGGCGAGGGGCATCTCGAGGTCGCCAAGACGATTTACTACGCGAAAAAGAAGCTCAGCCACATGCTCCTGAGCGTCAAGCCGTTCACGTGCATGCCCAGCACCCAGTCCGACGGGGCGCAGGCGGCGGTCGTCGCCCACCACCCCGAGGCGATCTTCCTGCCGGTCGAGACCGGCGCCGAAGGCGAGGTCAACGCCTACAGCCGGGTGCAGATGGCCTTGGGCGAGGCGAAGATGCGCTGCAAGACCGAGTTCGCCGAGGCCCTGCGCCGCGGCGGGTTCTCCCTCGAACAGATCCGCGAGTACATCGCCGAACATCCGGACCTTCGCCGGCCGCTGCAGCGCGTGCCCGTCCAGGAAGGGGTCGTCGGGCGGGCGGCGAATTTCGTGCTGCACGTGGCCCGGCGGATGCAACATGACCATGCCTGGCGGCAGCGGGGCGCGGGCCGCCGCCTTCAGGAGACGGTCCGTGGCGAGGCGGCGGGTTGATGCGGCCGCTACGGTCGGCCCGGTCGGTGGACAGAATGGCGCGAAATGAGATTGTCATTGCCGTCGAATGGCATAGCATCATGGACTCGAAGCATTTGAGACGACTGACAAGGGATGGATGATGCGGGTTGAATCCACAAACAACGAGCCGAAGTCGCGATCGGCCGCGCCCCGGGGCGAGGCCGGCTGGTCGGCCGATCACGTTCATAGCCGACTGGACGCCCGCGGCGAACATGACAGGGCGTCGCCGGCTGGCAACGGACCGGAGGCGACGCTGCGGCCGGATAATACCTTCCACCCGACCGAGCGGTATCCCCGGGGCCTGATGATCGGCATGGACGTCGGGTCGACCACGGTCAAGGCAGTCGTCGTCGACACCGCCACCGACGAGATCCTCTGGCAGGACTACCGCCGTCACGGCACCCGCCAGCCCGAGACGGTCCTCGAGTTCCTGCGGCGGATCGAGGCAGAATTTCCGGCCGTTCCGCCCCGGGCCATGCGGATCTTCATCACCGGTTCGGGCGGGGCGAGTGTCGCCGGCTACATCAACGCCCGCCACGTCCAGGAGGTCAACGCCGTCAGCCTGGCCGTCGAACGCCTCTTCCCCGACGTCCGCAGCGTGATCGAATTGGGCGGCCAGGATGCCAAGATCATCGTCTTTCGCGAGGACCCCGAGACCGGGCGGCTCAAGAAGATCCCCTCGATGAACGACAAGTGCGCCGGCGGCACCGGCGCGGTGATCGACAAGATCGTCGACAAGCTCCAGATCCCGGCGGAGCGGATGCCGGACCTGGGGTACGACGGGCTGCGGATCCACCCGGTGGCGGGCAAGTGCGGCGTCTTTGCCGAGACTGACATCAACGGCCTGCAGAAACAGGGCGTCGGTAGCGAGGAGCTCATGGCCTCGCTGTTCGAGTCGATCGTCCTGCAGAACCTCTCGGTCCTGACCCGCGGGCACACGCTGCTTCCCAAGGTCCTGCTGCTGGGCGGGCCCAATACCTTCATCAGGGGCATGGTCGAGTGCTGGCGGCACCACCTGCCGCAGATGTGGGCCGAACGCGGCGTCGACGTGCCGGCCGGCGCGACCGCCGACGACCTGATCGTGGTTCCGCCCAACGCCCAGTACTTCGGGGCAATCGGGGCGGTCGAGTTTGGCAAGCTCGAGATCGAAGACAGCCCGGACCTGGGCGTCTACCGCGGTTGCGAGTACCTGGCGTGGTACATCGACGTCGGCCGGATGCAGGACAAGCACCGCGAGGGCCTGCGGGGCCTGTGGAAGACCCCCGAAGAGCTGCAGGCGTTCCTTGACGAGTATCGCCGCGAGCCGTGGCAGCCGCCGACGTTCGAGTCCGGCCGGACCGTCCGCGCCTTTATCGGTGTCGACGGCGGTTCGACCAGCACCAAGGGCATCCTGATGGACCGGCAGCGCAACGTCATCGCCAAGGCCTACCAGCTCAGCAAAGGTAACCCGATCGAGGACACGATCGAGATCATCGGGCGGCTTCGCGAGCAGGTCGAGAGCCAGGGCGCGGCGCTGGAGATCCTGGGCGTCGGGACCACCGGCTATGCCAAGGACATGCTCCGCGAGGTGATCGGCGGCGACGTCGCCCTGGTCGAGACGGTCGCGCATACCCAGGCGTGTCTGCACTATTACGACGACGCCGACATCATCTGCGACGTCGGCGGCCAGGACATCAAGCTCATCTTTTTGAAAAACGGGCAGGTCAAGGACTTCAAGCTGAACACCCAGTGCTCGGCGGGCAACGGCTATTTCCTGCAGTCGACCGCCAAAGGCTTCGGCTTCGACGTCGAGCAGTACGCCGAGATCGCCTTTGCCGCAAAAGCGATGCCGGAGTTCGGGTACGGCTGCGCGGTATTCCTCCAGGCCGACATCGTCGACTTCCAGCGCAAGGGCTGGCAGGCGCCCGAGATCATGGCCGGCCTGGCCGCCGTTTTGCCCAAGAACATCTGGCTCTATGTCGCGCAGATGCCGAACCTGGCGAAGCTCGGGCGGACCTTCGTGCTGCAGGGCGGCACGCAGCACAACCTTGCGGCGGTCAAGGCGCAGGTCGATTTCATCCGCGACCGCTTCAAGGGGACCGGCGTCGAGCCAAAGATCATCGTGCACCCTCACTGCGGCGAGAGCGGGGCGATCGGCTGCGCGATCGAGGCTGAGCGGATCTGGCGCGAGCAGGGGCGCCAGACCTCCTTCATCGGCCTGGACAACGTCCGGCGGATCGAGTACCGCGTCACCCGCGACGAGCGGACCCGCTGCCACTTCTGCAAGAACCGCTGCCTGCGGACCTTCATTGACGTGAAGGTCGCCCCCGACGATGCCGCCGGCGAGGTCGACCTGTCCACGCGGATCCTCAAGACCGGCGCCGAGGCCGGCCACCCGTCGCGGTTCAAGAAGGGCCACGACGAGCAGGGCGAGCAGGCGGCCGGCGAGCCCGACGCCGGGCGGCTCTGTCTGGGAGGCGGCGAGAAGCGCTTGATCGTTGCCACGTGCGAGCGGGGCACCGTCGAGGATCGCGAGGACATGCTCCAGATCCAGAAGGGCCTGGCCGCGGTGAAAAAGGCCAACCCCAACCTGATGGAATTCGTCGCCCGCGAGGCCTTCGCCTCGACCAATCCACCCAGGATCCACGACTCGATCCCGCCGCGTCGCTGGTACCACCGGGCCCTGCCCAAGCCGGTCCGCCAGCGTCACCGGGCGATGCGCCGCCGCGGCGATATCCGCATCGGCATCCCGCGGGTGTTGAACCTCTACGGCCTGGCGCCGTTTTTCACGACATTTTTCGAATCGCTGGGCGTGCCGGCCGAAAACATCGTCTTCAGCGACTATACCACGCTGGACCTGTACAAGGCCGGCTGCAAGCGCGGCAGCATCGACCCATGCTGGCCGAGCAAGGTCTGCATCGCCCATATGCACAACCTGCTGTACCGCAAGCACCGTCCCGACCGGCCGCTGCACTACATCTGGTTCCCGATGATCGACGCGTTTCCCAGCTGGCTGGAAAACACGATCGACAACCGGGCCTGCCCGACCGCCTCGCTGACGCCCGAGACGGTCAAGGCGGCGTACATCAAGGAGGGCGACGCCTTCGCCGAGGCGGGCGTGACCTACCTCAACCCGATGCTCTACATGGACGAGCCGGCCCTGCTGGTCCGCGAGCTGTACGAGGCGTGGGCGCCGCACCTGGGGCTGTCGATGGCGGAGACCCGCCGGGCGGTCCGGCTGGCCTACGAGGCGAACGACCGCTTCCAGGACGCCCTGCACGAGAAGGGGCGTGAGATTCTCGAGCAGATCGAGCGGGAGGACCGCGTCGGGCTGGTGATCCTCTCGCGGGTCTACCACGCCGATCCCGGGATCAACCACGGCATTGTCGAAGAACTTCAGAAACTGGGCTACCCGGTGCTGACCCAGGACACGCTGCCGCTGGACCCGCCGGTGCTCGAGCGGCTCTTCGGCGAGGAGGTCGCCGCGGACCTGTGCAGCTCGCCGCTGGCCATCGACGACGTGTGGAAGAACTCCTACAGCGAGAACACGAACCGCAAGATCTGGGCGGCCAAGTTTGCCGCCCGGCACCCGAACCTGGTCGCCCTGGAGCTCAGCAGTTTCAAGTGCGGGCACGATTCGCCGATCTACACGCTCATCGAGGAGATTGTCGAGACCAGCGGCACGCCGTATTTCTGCTTTAAGGACATCGACGAGAACAAACCCACCGGCTCGATCAAGATCCGCATCGAGACAATCGGGTACTTCTTGAAGCGCTACAGCGAGCAGCTCGCCGAGCGCAGGCGGCTGCTGCGCCGGATTGACCAGCGCGTGCGGCGGTTCGAGGAGCAGCTTTTACGGCAGCCGAGCGAGATGCCCGGTGATTCGGCGGTGGCGAGCTGAAGGATTCCATGGCCGCATCGACCCACTACCGCGCTGCGCTTGACAGAGGGTACCCCGGCGGCCATGGCCGGGGGGCTTGCTTCATAGTTCCACCCGGCGTATACCGCTCCCTCACGGTCGCGGCTTGTTGGTGCAGGACCGTGCCCCGCTTATAATCTGTACGTGAAGGGGCGACGGGGTTTGGCGTCGCCCGGAGGTGATGAGATAGATATGAAACCGCAGCAGAGCCAGACGTGCCGGTCGCTGCCGGCCTACGTGCAGGAGTGGGTCGAGGCCCATCCGCCGGCGGGCGGCCGGTCGCGACCCGTCGCCGCGGGCGGCGCCGAGACCGAGGCCGACGCGATGCGCGTGCAGATGCGCCGCTTTGAGCAGGGCTGTTTTTGCCTGCCATACGAGATGCGCAGCGAATGCACTTCCTGCGGCGGCGAGGTGCCTGCGACCTTCCGGCTGGCGGACGGTCAGGTCGTCCTGGAAAAGCAGTGCCCCACGTGCGGCCCCAGCCGCGAGGCGCACCATGACGCCATCTTCACCCAGGCCCCCGACAGCGAGGCGCTGACCACCCTGACCGACGCGCCGATCCGGCCGGTCGTCCGCGGTCTGCCCCGCACGGTCCGCACGTTGTGCCCTGACTGCGCCGCGATCCTGGTCGGCCGGTACTACGTCACTGGCGGCGGGGTCTACATCGAGAAGACCTGCCCCGACCACGGCTACTTTCGCGACAAGATCCACAGCAACGTCGATTTGTACCTCAAGTGTGCGGGTTGGTCCTTCGACGAGGGCACCGGTGTGCTCAACCCGCAGGTTCTCGGCGGCGCCAATTGCCCCAGCGACTGCGGCCTGTGCAACCAGCATCAGTCGGTCGCCGTGCTGGCCAACATCGACCTGACCAACCGCTGCAACCTCACCTGCCCGATCTGCTTCGCCAACGCCAACGCGGCCGGCTACGTCTACGAGCCGACCTACGAGCAGATCGTCGAGATGCTGCAGCAGCTGCTCGACAGCCGCCCGACCCCGTGCACGAGCATCCAGTTCTCCGGCGGCGAGCCGACCGTCCACCCGCGGTTCCACGATATCCTCCGCGCCGCGCGGGACATGGGCTTTACCAATATTCAGATCGCCACCAACGGCATCCGCATGGCCGACCTGGAGTTCGCCCGCAAGACCCGCGAAGCCGGCCTGCACACGCTGTACCTGCAGTTCGACGGCCTGGACGACGACCTCTACCGGCGCATCCGCGGCCGGCCCCTGCTGGAGGTCAAGAAGAAGGTTGTTGAGAACTGCCGCCAGGTCGGCCTGAAGATCTGCCTGGTCCCCACGATCGTAAAGGGCGACAATAATGACCAGGTCGCCCCGATCATCGAGTTCGCCGTCGAGAACATCGACGTGGTCAGCGCGATCAGCTTCCAGCCGGTCTGCTTCACCGGCCGGATCAGCCGCGATCAGCTCGAGCGGCAGCGATACACCCTGGGCGATCTGGCACAGGATATCGCCGATGCGACCGGCGCGGACCTGAAGCGTGACTTCTGGCCGCTCAGCACGGTCGCGCCGCTGTGCGACCTGATGGCGGCCCTGGAGCGCAAGCCGAAGATCCGCCCCAGTTGCCATCCGGATTGTGCCGAGGGGACGTACTTCTTCGTCGCTCCGCAGAAGTACCCCGGTCAGCCCGCCCGCGAGCGCCTCACGCCGATCCCGCGGGTGTTCGACATCGGCGGCCTGTTCAGCGACATGAAGCGTCTGGCCGACAAGCTCGGCCGCAAGCGGCGGATCGGCCTGTTGTCGAAGCTGCAGGTGGTGTGGCTGTTCGCCCGCCACTTCGACCGCAAGGGTGCCCCCGAGGGGCTGACGCTGATCAAGTGGATCCGCTCGCTGCAGGGGATGCTCGACAAGAAAAAGAGTCGCGGCCCCGAGCAGGCCCGCCACTACAAGACCCTCATGTGCGCCGGCATGCACTTCATGGACCGCTACAACTACGACGCCGAGCGGGTCCGCCGGTGCGTGATCCACTACTCCACGCCCGAGGGCGTCTTCCCGTTCTGCTCGTACAACAGCGGCCCGTGCTTCCGCGATTTCGTCGAAAAGGCCCACTCCCGGCCGCTCAACACCGCGGCGACAGCCGGCCAGGCCCGCGAAGGTGACATGTCGTGACCCTGCTCGATACGGACAAGGTTGATCGTCTCGAACCCGGCGCGGCTCCCGTCTGGCCCTATGGCGGGGCTACGCTTGACGACGGCAAACAGCACTGGCTGGAGCGGTTGCTCGGCCGGTACGCCGTCCGCAGGCTGCTGGGGTATCTGGCGGCCGGCCGGCCCGAGGGCGACACGATCATCGAGCGGATCATCTACTCGTACCGCAACCCGAAGGCATCCATCTGGACCCGCGCCAGGTACTGGCCGATCCACCTGGCGATCGACCGGATCCGCGGCGGCGCACCGGTCGAGTCGTTCCACGGGCGGATCGCCGAGCACCGCCCGACCGTTCGCGGCATCGTCGCGACGATGCGGAGCGTCGCGGAGCTGGGCCTGTCCCGCCCGCAGCGCTGGGTGATGCCGCTGTTCGCGGTCTGGAACTTCACGCAGAAGTGCAACCTGCGGTGCCGGCACTGCTACCAGTCTGCCACGCCGGAGCAGCTGGCGGATGAGCTGGGGCCTGACGAGAAGATCCGCCTGATCGACGAGCTCGCCTCGCACTACATGGCGATGATCGCCTTTGCCGGCGGCGAACCAACACTCAGCAGGGACCTGCTGCCGGTGCTGCGGCGGTGTCAGCACCATGGCATGCACACCAGTATCGCCACCCACGGCGGGACGATGACCGAGCGGCTGGCGACGGATCTGGCCGACGCCGGCGTGCGGTACGTCGAGATCTCGCTCGACTCGATCCGTCCCGAAAAGCACGACGCCTTCCGCGGCGTGCCCGGAATGTGGGAGCGGACGGTCCGGGGCATGAAGCACGTGGTCGCCGAGCCGCGCCTGCGCCTCGGTGTGGCCATGTGCGTCCACCGCGACAACTTCGACGAGGTCGAGCAGATGCTCGAGTTCTGCGAGCGGATCGGGGCGGGCTCGTTCGCGCATTTCAACTTTGTCCCGGTCGGCCGGGGCACCGGCATGACGCACCAGGACCTCACGCCCGATCAGCGGCAGGAGCTGCTGGAGCTGCTGCAGACCTGGATGCAGAAAGGCACGCTCGGGGTGATCTCGACCGCCCCGCAGCTCGGCCGGGTCTGCCTGACGCACGCTCCGGTGGATGGGCGGGTTACTTGCAGCCACGCCGGCAGCGGCAGCGGTTTCAAGGCGCGGGTGGTCGCGCGGTACCTCGGCGGCTGCGGGGCCGGCCGGACCTACATGTGCATCCAGCCCAACGGCGACGTGACCCCCTGCGTGTACCTGCCGCACCGGGTGATGGGCAACGTCCGCGAAAAGCCCGTCCAGCAGATCTGGACGCACAGCGAGACCTGGGAAGTGCTCAACGACCGCGACCGCCGCTACGGCGGCTGCGCGTCGTGCCGGTTCAAGCAGTACTGCGGCGGCTGCCGCGCCCGCGCCGACGCCTACTATGGCGACCTGATGGGCCCCGACCCCGGCTGCATCCTCAACCGGTCCGAATGGGACGAGATCCTCCGCCATGACTGTAACGCAGCGGTGACCAGCAACAACGAGCCGCGACCGTAAGGGAGCGGTAGACTGGGTTCCGGGTGCCATGGCCGCGCTGTTTGCGGCCATGGAATTCAGCGGATGTGCAGCATGTTCCCTCCATAGCTACCACTCATAGATGCCATTCTGAGAAGAATCTCTATTGGACGGAGCGCCCAGAACTGAGCGGCCCGCTTGTCAGGGATCCTCCGCGCTGCTCAGGATGACAACCTTTGGCGGGCACCGCCCGCCCTGCGTCGTTCAGGACGGCAACGGGGAAATCCCTTGGCGAACTCCCGCGGCGTGGTTCGCCAACTCAAGTGCCGCTGCCCCCCGTCCGATGCATTATCAGGCGCCGGGGACCGCCATGCCCGCGTCCGTGGGTTAACAAGGGCCGTATTGCCGGAATTCAGCGAATGCTGTTGATACCGACCAAAGCGCTCAAGGACGGGATGCAGATCGCCCACCCGGTCTTCCATCCCAAGCGAGAGGAGATCATCCTGCTGGAACCGGGGTTCCAGCTCTCTCCGGCCATCATCGCGCGGCTTGTCGAGTTCGACATCCGTTGCGTGTGGATCGATTTCCCGGACCTCGAGGAGATCGACAGTCGGATCAACACCAAGCTGGCCGTGGACCACATGGCCCTGTTCCAGGAGCTCCGCGGGGCGGTGTCGCGGTTCAAACGCCGCGTTGTCCTGGAGATGAACTTCACCGATTACCGGCGGGCCATCGAAAAGATCCTTTACGACATCGTCTCCGACCCCGACCACCAGGTTCTGACCAACAACCTCGCCGACTGCGGCACCGAGATGGCGGGGCACATGGCCAACTGCTGCTACATGAGCCTGCTGCTGGGGGCCCACATGTCCGGCTACCTCCGCCGGCAGCGCAAGGCCCTGCCGCCGCGGGTCGCCGAGGACACTCACCGGCTGGGCCTGGGGGCGATGCTCCACGACATCGGCAAGGCCGAACTGCCCGAGCACCTTCGCAGCAAGACGATCCTGGATGCCGAGGCCGAAACGCCCGAGTACCGCTACCACACGGTCGTCGGCTTTGAGCAGGTCCGCGGCAAGCTGCCCGCGACCGTCAGCCACATCGTGCTGCACCATCACCAGCGCTATGACGGGTCGGGCTTTCCCGATCGGATCGACCCGGTCAGCGGCGACCGCAAGCCGCCGCCCTCCGGCAGCAACATCCACATCTTCTGCCGCGTGGTGGGGTTGCTGGATGTCTTCGACCGGCTGCTGTGGGACCCCGCCACCGGCAAGCCGCGCCCGACGGTCTTCGCCCTGGCCGACCTGCTCGGCCCCCGGTTCGAGGGCTGGTTCGACCCGGTCCTGGTGTCATACCTGTTGAAGCTGATCCCTCCGTATATGATCGGCAGCGTCGTGCAGCTCAGTAGCGGGGAGTACGCCGTGGTGGTGGACAACCACACCGAGGCCCCGTGCCGTCCGACGGTCCGCGTGCTGACCGACAGCGTCTTCAAACGGGGCGCCCGCGTGAATCCCGAGGCGGTCGACCTGCGTCTCCGGAGCGACCTGCAGGTCGCCGCGGTCGACGGCAAGAATGTCATCCTCGCCAGCCGCATCGTTGAAAAGAGCGCCGCCGGCGTGCTGGCGGTCGTTTGACACGCTCCATCCCCTTGCCGAAACGAGCCGCGACCGTGAGGGAGCGGTAGACGCCGGGTGCCATGGCAGGGGCTGTTTCCGGCCATGGAATTCCGCGCATGTGCAGCGCTTCCATATTCTGCGGGAAAGAGCCCGAAGCGTAAGCGAGGGAGTCGTCCCGGATGCGCAAGACTCCCGGAAGCGAGCGGGAAGGAGCCGCGACCGTGAGGTCGCGGTAAACCCGCCAGATACGCGCCGCCCCTCTGATTAGCTGTAAAACCACTCCCCCGTCTCCGCCACCATCTTGCCCACCGCAT
>JAWLBS010000051.1:13106-20442 GCA_041687575.1 Phycisphaerae bacterium
GCGACCGTGAGGTCGCGGTAAACCCGCCAGATACGCGCCGCCCCTCTGATTAGCTGTAAAACCACTCCCCCGTCTCCGCCACCATCTTGCCCACCGCATGCACCGTCTCCAGCCGTGCCGCGACCGGGATCTCCTCATGCCCCAGGATGAACCGCCGATCGCCCTTGATCCGCTCCAGCCGGGCCCGTACTTCCTTGACCATCAGCTCGGGCGACTGGATCGCGTAGCGCGTCGGGTCGACCCCGCCCATGATCACCACGTCGCCGAGGGCCTCGCGGATATCGTCCGGCTCGACGTTGCCGGTCGGGCCGGGCGTGGCTGCCTCGATGCCGTCGAGTTCGATGCCCTTGATCACCGGCAGCATGCCCTTGAGGTGGCCGCACATGTGCACGATGAACTTCTTGCCATGTTCGTGGACGATCCGGCCGTACTCGCTGAGCCGCTCGCTGCAGTGTTCGGCGTACATGCCCGGGCCGGTCAGCATGCTGGAGGTGTCCTCCATCGGGCGCACCACCTCGCCGGGGCCGGCCGCGGCGATGCGGTAGTATTCGAGGTTCTTTTCGTGCATATGGGCCATCAGTTCGCCCATCTCTTCCGGGCGGTCGTAGACCGCCATCAGCGACGACTCGATGCCCCAGTCCCACATGATGATGTGCATCAGCGGCGTGGCGGGCGCGTCGATGGTCGCCAGGCCTGTCTCGCCGATCTTGTCGATGGTCGCCTGCGCCCTTTCGTAGTCGGGCTCGTAGGTCACGTCGTCGAGCAGGGCGTGGTAGGCCTCGAAGGCGCGTTCGCCGTCGAGCTTGTGCCGGACGATGTAGCTGGTCTGGGCGACGGTGTCAGGCTGCATCTGGTGGACCAGGTCGCCCTTGGGGGTGTGCCAGATCGTCAGGCCCTCGTCCTTGCGCTCTTCGACCTCGACGCGGTGGAAGACCTGCTTGACAGCCACCGCCCGGCCGAGCTGATCGGCCCCGATCCGCTGGTTGGCGAAGGTCTGCTTGTCGGCCCCGGCCGGTGCGGGTCCTTCCGCCTCGATCACCTTGCGGATGAACCCGTCGTTGAGTTCCGGCAGCCAGCAGAGCCGGTCCGGCTTGCCCGTGCCCTCGATCACCGCCAATGCCCGTTGCCGTGGAGTCATCGTCTCTTCCTCGTCCGGTTCAGGTTCAAAAACAGGTGGAATGTGCCAGTCCACGCGATGAAGCTAGACGTTACCGGCGATGGCGTCAAGCAGTCCGTTTCCGCAGCGCCGGACGCGGGCGGGCGTCCCCCGCCACAAGTTATCATCCAGTGTAGAGCAGGCTGTGCCCGCCAACCAATGCCGTTGGCGAAAAGGCCCTGCAAGGGCCGGATATGTAAGCCCAGGGGCAAGGCGGCGCAGCCGCCGCGAACCTGGGTCCAAAGCCCGAAGATCACATTGTGTTTAACATGTCTTTTCGGGGGACCTGTAAGGGACCCCATGACCGTCCTGCATCGCGTCGCCACGAAACAGGCAGAGCCCCCATCACCGACACGCATACCGCACATTCCTGTAGCAGATCACCGCCAGCCGCACCGCCATCGCCAGCCCGGCCAGCGACGGCAGGAGCACGAAGCCGGCCATGACGAGATCCCCGTCCACCCCCCAGTCCCTGCCCAGTCCGTAGCAGGTCTGCTGCACGGCACCGTATTGATCCAGCCAGAACACCGGCCACAGCCACAGCCCCTGCGCCATCACCACCCACAGCATCGCCCCAGCCAGATACCCCCCCGCCCCGGCTGCGATCGGCCAGACCGGTTCCTGCCGCGCCCGGCCTGCGCCTACGCCAATGCCGTTGATCAGCAGCCCGACGACCGCAACCACGATCAGGCTGATGGGCAGGCCAACGCTCAGCAACGCCGCGAGGAGTGCAAGGTAATCCTGTCTTGTGAGGTCCCATTGTCGGCCGAAGAGCATCACGACGGTCGGATAAGCCGACACGCAGAATACCGGGGTCAACCAGGCTGCTCGAGTGAGAAATCGCAATCCTTCCCGGGATGCATCGATCGCGGGCAACTGACTGAAGAACCGCCGCGGCCGGAAGAAGACATCCACGCTCGTCCACAGAAATCCGCCGACTCGCCTCCATCCGCGCGACCTCGTCCACGGGCACGGCCGCCGCAGGCGATGGGGCGCTGCCGGCTCCGCCAGCCCGCATTCCGGGCAGCCTGCGCCATCGGCCAGCCCTTCCAGCAGATAGCCGCACCCGCCGCAGCGCATTTCCACCTCGGTCGCAGGTCCTCCCGCCAGCTGGGTGCAGGCCCGCATCACGCGCAACGACCACGCCAGCAGGAGCCCCACGCCCAAGGCAAAGCCGCAGACGAATATGCTCACGATTTCCGACCCCATGGTCGAGCCTGAGCCGTTGAATACCGTAGTCCCTATCGCATCCTGACCGTAGATCGCCACACAGAGCGCCGGCGCAACGAACACCGCCACCAGCGCCCAGCCGACGGCAAACTGCAGGGCCCACAATCCGCCGAGTACGTGGACCACCTTCCGGCAAGGCCCGATCCGCATTCGCAGCCGCTGTCCAAACGGTGCGGCGAAGGGCGCGCACAAAACCAGGTTGAAGGCGTCGGCCAGCAGGATCAGCATCGCCAGCGCCAGTAGCCCGGCGAAGATGCTTTCGGGGTGGGAAGATATTTCCAACAACAGTCGCGGCTCAAGGCGGTCCCAGACGTAGCCCGGGAAGGAGGGCGATCCGGCGATTGGGTGCACATAGTGGGTTCCGCCGATCGAATCGAGGATGTCGCCGGTGAAATACACGATCTCCGCCAACAGCACGATCGCGACCGCGGCAAAGCCGAAGGTCAGCCAGCCCGGCAGCGCCGTCGCCGACTCCACCCGCCGCGCAGCCGGACCGGGCAGCGCCACCCTCGCCACATTCCGCAACAGCCCCGGCCGTCGCGTCGCCGCCTGCGTCGATGTCTGCATCTCCATGTCGCATGTCTCCAGCGGACGAGAGAAGATGCCATACATATAGGCCGTGCGCCTGCCGGGTGCAAATCCGTCTGACATGCCTTGCGCGAGGCGCCGCCGTCCTGCGTCCTCGCCACGGCATGGCCGCCGCCAGGCCTGTCACCATCAGCAGCACGGAGGCCGGTTCGGGCACCAGGGGGGACTGGCCGATGACTGATTCGATCCACGTCCGGTTGGCCGAGATCCGCGTGGCGTAGGCGCTGGCGGGCTTGTCCTGGCCGGTGTCGTTGACATAGGTCCAGTTGCCGTCCCCGCCGACGTACAGGCCGCCCGTGTCGAAGATGGCACCGCTAAAGCCGCTGCCCGGCTGGCCGGTCAGGCTGTAGGGGCCGTCCACGGCCAGGTTGATGCCAGCCAGCTGCCACTGGCCGTTCGGGGCCTGGATGAAGACCCCGCCGCCGGAGTCGCCGTCGGCCAGGGTCCCTTCGTAGAAATCGCCGGTGGCGTCGAAATCCCAGCTCAACGTCTGACCGTACGTGCCCCCGAAGTTGACGATTTCGGAAACGGTGTTCGAACCCCACGTCTGGCTGTGGTCGGCGGCGCCCCAGTACCAGCCTTTGGTCTGGCCGCCCACGACGACGGGACTGCCGCGCTTCACGCCGCGGCCGAAGACGACCATCGTCTCGCCGACCTCGCGGGAGCCGGTGTAAAGCGGAGCCCAGGCGTCGAACGTGCCGTCGACCTGCCAGATCCGCAGGTCGCTGGCGGGCGAGGCGTACGAGGCTATGGTCGTGTAGGCCTGGCCGCCGTAGGTGAACGTCCCGCCGACCGAACCGCCCACGTGTTTGGCGGTGACGAAGTATTGCGGGGCGATGGCCGTGCCGAGGTACGAGCTCCACTGGCCCTGGTACTGCCAGCCGCTGTCGGCGTAGTAGCACGATTTGGGCTCAAAGGTGGCCGGCAAGGGCGACCAGTACGTGATGATGGCCTGACAGGCCGGCGCCAGCCCGCCCAGTGCAACCGCCGCAAGCGTGAGGACCCGCCGTATGTGCAACATGTTTGGCTCCCCTGCCGTTGAGTCGACAGGGGCATTATACCGACCCGAACGGGGCGATCGAAGAACAAAAGCCGTTTTTCGGGTCCGCCGGGTCAATTGGCGGGGACTGGTTCGTGCCGAGGCGTTTTCCAGGGGTCTGACCCCGGATCGCACGTCTCCCAGCGGAATCACTGCCCGGATTTCACGGCGCCCTGGATACCTGTGCACGTCACTGGGGTCTGACCCCGTCGTGCGGGCGCCGGGGCGTTTTGCCCAGGGGGGCAGACCCCGATGAATCTTTCAGGTCTTGGTGCCCCCAAGGGAATTGGCGCATGGATCTGAATGCGGGCGTGCCACCAGGGGTCAGCCCCCCGACGTGCGGGGTCCGTCGGGTCGGTTGGCGAGACCTGCGGCCGGGGTGATTGTCGGACCGTTCGAGCTTGTGTACTTTACGAGGATGAGCAAGACACTCGCTTACCTGCAGGATCTCAAGAAGGCTGGCCGCGGGATCGCGGTGCTGACCTGTTACGATTATCCGACCGCCCGCGTCCAGGACGAGGCGGGTATGGACGTCATCTTCGTCGGCGACAGCCTGGGGACCAACGCCCTTGGCTATGAGCACGAGCGAGAGGTGACCATGGCAGACATGGTCCATCACCTAAGGGCCGTTCGCCGCGGCGTCCGCGAGGCCTACCTGCTGGTGGACCTGCCATACATGACCTACGAGACGCCCGAGGCGGCACTGGACAATGCCCGCACGCTGATCGGTCATGGGGCCGACGCGGTCAAGCTGGAGGGCCCCCGCCCCGAGATCGTCCGGCATCTGGTCGGCAGCGGCATCGAGGTCTGGGGCCACCTGGGCCTGAACCCCCAGCTGCACGAGAAGAAGGGCCTGCACGCCAAGACCGCCGCCGCCGCGGTCGAACTGCTCCAGGACGCGCTGGCCCTGCAGGAGGCGGGCGCCGCCCTGCTCGTGCTGGAACTGGTCCCCGAGGAGGTCGGCCGGCTGGTTACCGAGCGGCTGACGATCCCGACGATCGGCATCGGGGCCGGCCGGTACACCGACGGGCAGGTCCTGATCGTCCACGACCTGCTGGGCATCAGCCCGTTCATGCTGCGGCACGTGACCAAATACGAAGACCTCAACGCGCGGTCGCTGGAGGCGATCGGCCGGTACGTCGGCGACGTGCGCCAGCGGCGGTTCCCCCTCGAGCAGAACGTCCGGCACCTGAGCGAGCAGGAACAGGCAGCGCTGGAGCAGATGCGCGTCGCCCGGTAGCCGGAAAAGAAGGCATCCGTTATCTGGTGGCGTTTTCCAGGGGTCTGCCCCCGAGTCGCACGTCTGCTGGCGGAATCAACGCCAAAACGTCGTGGCGGCCCGACTGCTTGTGCATGCTGCCGGGTCTGACCCCGTAGGAGGGGGGAGATCCGGGGTCCTGAGGCGTTTACCGCTCCCTCACGGTCGCGGCTCGTTGCCGCTCGTTGCCGGTGCCGGTTTTCCCTCGCAAGACACGGCAACTGCGGTTCGGTTCAACCGAGGGGCCACCACCGGCGTCTGCGGCTGTCCCGGCCAGCCGGGTCGGGGTCGGCGGGCGCACGGGCCTCGAGATGTTCGATCCGCCGGTATAGGCGCTGCTGCTCGACGGTCAGGTCGTCGATCTGTTGCAGGAGGCGACCGTTTTCGCGCTCGAGGTCTTCCCGTTCCTGACGCAGGGTGCCGGCCCGGGCCCGGTACTGCTCTTCCTGCCGGGCGAGGGCGGCCTGGGCCTGGTCCAGTTCGCTGCTGCGCTGCTCGATGCGGGCCTCGGACTGCCGGAGCGACTTCTGGAGGTCGTCGAGCCTCTCGCCGCGGCGGGTCAGTTCCGCGTCGCGGCGGATCAGGCCATTGGCGTACTGCTCGAGCTGCTGATGCCACTGGCGAAGGTGCTTCGAGGAATTCAGCACCTGCTCCTGCACCTGTGCCAGCCGGGCGTCCGTGTCGCAGCCCCTTGCCGCGGGGTCGGCTGGCACGTCGGGTAGACCGGCGGGATGCGCCGCCTGCGTCGCGGCGGGCGGATCCGTGCACGGCGGGGCGGATGGCGCAGGTGCCGCGTTGGCTTGGGCGGGTGCCTCGCCTGCCGCATTGGCCGGCGGGAGTGCTCGCGCGGCCGGGGGTGTTGCCGCCGGGGCAGTCTTCGTCTGTCGATCGGTCGCCTCTTGCCACTCGTGCCGGTGGTCCTGCTCGCCCGAGCCGGCCGGTTCGGGACGCAGCGCCTCGCCTCCGACCGTTACCGCAAGGGTGAATGGCCGGATGGACAGTTTGTCGCCGGTGGCCAGGGGGGCGATGCCGGCTGGCTCGCCGTTGATGCGGACGAGTCGGTCCGCGACCAGGCTGACCACCATCGTCCGGCAGCCGACGCGGGTGAGGATGGCATGAAGCGGCAGGACGTCGGGGTGCTGCAGCCGCACGGTGCACCCCGGGCGGCTGCCGATGACCACGCCGACCTGCCGGGCCGTCCACGACTGTCCCTGCTCGTCGGCCAGGCGGACCGGTTCGGTGAGCCGAACGACCTCGGCGGGGTCGAGCCTGGCGGTCGGGCCGCCGCCGGGACCGTCGAGTTGCAGCAGGCACGAGCCGACCCGGAACATCTCGCCCGGCTGCAGGACCCGCACCTTGACCTTCTGGTTGCCACAGTAGATGCCGTACCGGCTGGCCGGGTCGGCCAGGACGATCGCGTCGCCCGTGTTGAGCAGGGCGGCGTGGATGGATTCGATGTCGTCGCCGTCGACGCGGATGTGGGCGTGCCGCGACCGGCCGATCAGCGTGACGGCGCGGCCGAGGCTCCAGGTCTTCTGCTCCAGCGATCCGGCCCCGGCGGTGATTTCGGCCTCGATGAGCGGCGTCAGTTCGGGCGCATCGCCGGAGAGCGTTTTCCGGTTGAATGTTTCGGTATTATTCATGTCGCTTGCCACCGCATGGTTACTCCCCGCTGGTGGATGGCGCGGTTTTGCGTTTTGCCGGGCACCGCAGTGCCTCCTTGAATATCGTAAACATCGGGGCTTTGGGCAAACTGGATATGACTTGGCCGCCGGGGACTGCCTTGCAAGGGGACAGGCCCCCGGCCGATCCCTCGGGTATTGGCGCGGCCCCAGGAGTTTCGGCGGTGATTTCGCGTGCGGGCGTGCTGCCAGGGGGCAGACCCCCAGCAGGCAGTCGGCCCTGCCATGTTCCAGGAGCGCCCCCCGGCCATTCGGCGGGCCGGGTCTCTTGTCCCCGGCGTGATGTGCCGCTATACTCAGGGCACCTGATGGGGACGTAGCTCAGCTGGGAGAGCGACGCGTTCGCAATGCGTAGGTCAGGGGTTCGAGTCCCCTCGTCTCCA
>JAWLBS010000052.1:0-20437 GCA_041687575.1 Phycisphaerae bacterium
GACCATCGCGTCGAGGTACTTGCGGTCGCCGGTGATCCTGTAGGCCGCCAGCACGACGACCACCACGCCGTCGTCGTTGCGGAGCAGGTAGCGGTCGTCCCCCTCGCCCAGGCCCCAGTGGTGGTTGAAGGGCACATCCGGCACGGTGCGGATGTCCTGGATGTAGTTCAGCCCGCCGTCGTCCCGCTGGCAGGCGAGGATCCGGTCGGCCGCATCGACAATGATCGGCAGGAACTGCCCCTCGCCGGTGATGTTGTACAGGTGCCACAGCGGGATCGCGCTGGCCTGGTGGATGCAGCCCATCGAGCCTTTGACGTACTCGACCCGCTCGGGGTCGTACTCGGCCCAGACCGGCATGCCGCGGTCCGGCCGCCAGGTGCGGCGGAGGAACTCGCAGAAGGCCCGCCCGCGCCGCAGGTAGTCGCGATCGCCGGTGGCGTGATAGAGCATCAGAAAGCCGCTGGCGGCCTGGGCCCCATCCAGCACGCCGCCGCGCGGCGCCTGGGGGATCTCCTCGCGGATCGAGCCGCAGGTGATCTCGTAGTACGGGTCCAGCGGCTGCAGGGCCCGCATGTACCGGGCACCCAGTTTCATCGATTCGAGATACCGGGAATCGCCGGTGATCCGGTACGCCTCGCTGAGGGTGAACTGCGCCCGCCCGTGCGACCAATTCAGCCCGGGGACTTCCTTCTTTTCGGGAATGTAGTAGTAATAGAGGAAGCGGAAGTTGTCGCCAACCCAGACGTGGGAGCCATGAATCTGGGAATTGACGAACCAGTCGGCGGCCCTTACAGCGCGGTCGAGGTGATTCTTGCGATCCTTGTCACTGATCGTGGCGGCGGGCATGGTATTCTCCTTGTCATGCAGCCAGCGGGAACGACCCGAGTTTACCGGCTCGCCGGCGGCGTGCAAATGCCGGAAACCAACGGGTGCGTCCGAAGCCGTCAGCGTCGGGTGCCACGGTCCTGCCCAGCAGGGCCGTGCTCCTCGGGCGGGAACCGACTGCCGGACGCGGCAGGGAAAGAGCCGCGACCGTGAGTTCGCGGTAGACTCTCGAATGAAAGATACGCAAGTCGGAGATACGCAAGTGAGCAGTGAAGAAACCGGAACAACCCTGACGGACCGGCAGATCCAAACCCTGCAGCAACACCGATACCCCCACTCCCTCGACGAAACCCACCGCCGACGGATCGTCGAGATGCTGCATGAGAAATACGACCGGTTCGACCCGGCCGCCTTCGAGACCGATCGCGACGGCCGCTATCCGCCGCTGGGCACGGGCCGCGAGCAGTCGACCCTCAGCTGGGTCTACCCGGCCATGCACCTGACGCTCGAACCGCGGCCCGGCCGCGAGAGCGAGGACCGCGCGCTGGCCCGCAAGATGATCCTGCGGGCGATCCGCCAGGGGCAATACCGCAAGGCCGGCGACGCCGCCGACGGCGTGTGGGCGTGGGCCTTCGGCGACGGGCCGCTGCCCCGCCCGGGCGACCGCAACACCCCGGGTTTCGTCGGCTGCGGGCTGATGCGGATATGGGCCTTCGACCCGCTGAAACTCGCCGACTGGCCCGAGGCCGACATGGCGACCCTGCGAGAGGCGGTCCGCGCGTCGGTCGACGCGTCGATCCGCCTGCCGGTACGGATCGGCTACGCCAACCCGCAGGTGCTGGATTTCTTTCTGCACTGGACGGCGGCGGACTTCCTGGGCGACGATTCGATCCGCGACCACGCCCGCGATGACCTGAGGCGCTTCCTCCAGTACGCTTCGACCACCGACACCTTCGAGGAATATGTCTCGCCGACGTACATGGGCGTGAACCTCTCGGCGGCGACGATGCTCGCCCACTACACCAGGGGCACCCCCGACGAGCCCTTGGCGCGGGAGCTGCTCGAGCGGATCTGGCGGCAGCTCGGCGCGGCCGCCCACGGCCCGACGCGGCAGCTGTGCGGACCCCACGCCCGCGCCTATGGCGACACCATGGCGGAAAAGGCGGACCAGATGTACGCCTGGATGCACCTGGCGGCGCCGGAGGTGTTCACGGTCTCGCACGAAGACCTCCGCGACGGCCGGCCCATGCCGCTGATCCAGCGCGAAAGCACGATGTACGACGGCCTGGCGGCGCCGGGGCTCTACGTGCCGGCGGGCGTGCCAGAGGGCGTCGATGCGGAGTTGCATCGCACGTTCGAAACCCCGGAGCCGTCACAGCAGCTGCTCGAATGGATCGGCCGGTGCGCCTGGTGGCCACCCTACGACCTGACCGCACCGAACCCGGCCGAGCCCGCCCCGCGCTTCCGCATCGCCACCCGCTACCGCGCAGCCGACTTCTGCCTCGGCAGCGTCAACGAGCAGGACGCCTGGCTCCAGCGGCGCAGCGTGCTGGTCTACTGGAACGACACCGAAGGCCGACCAACCGGCCTGAAGTGGCACGTCCGCTTCGACATCGAAGGCGCGACCAAGCAGAACCTCGGCGACTGGCTGTTCATGGAGTCGATCGAACTGGTCAGCCTGCAGGCCGGCCCGCGACTGATCGGGGCCTATCGCAACGCCCCGATCGTGCCGGCGCAGCAGGGCGACGTGCTGGCGTGCCCGGCACGGGTCTTCGGGCCGGGCAAGGCGGACCTGTACACGCCGCGCGACCCGATCGCCTGGCTGCTCGGCACGCACTGGCGGCAGTCGATCGAGCGGCCGATCCGCATGCAGCGGGTCAAGCGGCTGTTCGTAGGCATCACCCCGATCGGGGCGGGGCGTTTCGAACAGATCGACGCGGCGGGTACGCAGTGGGTCTTTGCCGAAAACGGCATCGAGGCGGTGATCGAGGTGCCGGCCGGGGCCCGGATCGTGCGGATGGACAATCGCACCGCCGGCGACGAGCCGGTCGACTGCCTGCAGCTCTACGGCGACAGCGACATCCAGTGGGACTGGCTGCACATGCCGGAGGTCTTCACCCCGTTCGCGCTGGCGGTCCAGCCGCGCGGCGCCGAGCGGCGCTTCGGCCTGGCGGTGGCCGGCGGCCCGCACGACTGCCAGCTGGACCAGGACGGCCTGCGCCTCAAGTGGCAAAGCCCGACCCGCCCCAACGAAATCACCCAGCGGACATGGTGGGGCTGGATCGACGGCAAGGAAGTGCTGCCACGGGGATACGGCAAGTAGTTGAAACGTGCGAATTGAGTACCACGGTCTGACGCCAACGAGCCGCGACCGTGAGGGAGCGGCAAACCCCGCCAGGTGCCATGACCGCGCTGCTTGCCACGGCGTAGCCGTCGTTTGGCGAAGCCGGGTTGCGGCCATGGAATTCCTCGGATGAGCGTTGCGCCCGGAAACAAACGGGAAGAAGCCCGAAGCGTGAGCGAGGCTATCCTTCCGAATCGCGATCCGCTTCCCCACCTACCGCCGCCAGAACGCCCACCACCGCCGCTTGTCCGGCGCGCGAGTCGCTGTCGCCGGCGCCGTCAGCCGCTGCTCCATCCGCCCCAGGCTCGGCAGCCGCCCCCGCATCTCGACCAGCCGCGTCCGGGCGAACACCTGCCGATGCTCGCGAAACCGCCGCCGCGTCCACGGGTGGAAGAACGCGGCCTCGTCCGGCCACTCACCCCCGTCGGTCCCGTAGAACTTGAGGGCCTCTTCCAGGCACTGTGCCGCCTCGTACCCGAGCCGGCGCGAAACGGCCGGGTCGGCCACCTCGTCGGCCTTGCGGATGATCGCCTCGAAGAGCATCAGCCACTGTGCCAGGTCGATCGCCCGGGAGGGCTCGTCGGTCGGGTTGATCCGCGGCAGGGCGTCGGGACCGGCTGATTCGCCCCCATCAGCCACGTGCGTCAGGTCGAATACCAGTTCCTGCTGGCGGCCGCACGCCTTGCAGACGGCCTGCAGCCGGCGCCCGGACGCGCCGCCGAGGTCCACCTCGTCGCTGCTGACCGCCTCCAGCGGCCCCTTGCCGCACTCGGCGCAAGAAGTCACCATGAGCAGGAGGTACGCCTCCCCGACACTGTGGATTTTGACCGGCGTGTCCGCCACGATGCGCTACCCGATCCTTCTGCCAGACTGATCCAGAAATGATTGACCCCGACGCGGAAAACGACTCCGACGACTCGCATCTTCATTCAGACTGCCCGCTCGCGGGCAGCGCGCCTGCGCCCGCTTATCAGCATTGTCTTCTTCGCCCGCGCAAGCCTCAAGAAACGCATGCCCGAACAGGTCCATTCGCCGGAACCGGCCTCGCCCTCGGCCGGGGCGTCAGTTGCCCAACCCGATCGGCGCCGGGGCCGTCGGCGGCAGCATGTCCATCCCGCGAGAAGAGCCCGAACTCGGCTGCCCGGAGGTCCGCCCAGCCGGACGCCCCTGCGCCGCCGCCGCGGGCGCCTCGCCCGGTGCCGCGGGGCTGTCCGTAGCACCCGCAGCCCCGTCAGCCGGCATGATGAACAGCCCCGTCACCTGCCCCTGCTCGTTCACCGCGACCTGCACGTTCGCAGCGCCATTCTCGAATGTCACCGGCACAACCACGACCGTCATGCCCTGTGCCTGCTGCGTCTGCGGCTCACCTCGCTGCTGCACCTGACCGGCCTGGGCGACAAGCCCCTCCCAGGTCGTCTGCAGCTGGGCCTCGGGCAACTGGGCCGCCATCGTCTCGTCGAACACGGCCGCCACTTGCCCGAACTGACCGGCGATCAGGGCGTCGACGACCTGGTTGGCCACCGCGACCGCCCCATCAGCCGGTGCCCCCACCGCAGCTGGCGCGTCGGCATAGAGGTTGGCCGTCGGGGCCGGCAGAGGAAACTGGCTCGGATCCTCGATCGCCTTGCGGTCCGGGACCGGCCCGTAGGGCACCAGGATCTCGCCCGGCTCGGTCCCGAGGTTGCGATGGCTCGCCGGGACCGGCTCATCCTGCGCGCAGCCCGCCACGGCAACCAGGGCCCCGACCATCAGAAGTCCGCACAGGCTAAAGGCATACGATCGCATGGCAAGGCTCCACAATCCGCTGATTTACTGCAATTCGCGTCCATTCAGTAAGTTACTGAACCCGGAACACCCCGTCAACCTGCTACGGCGCCCATCGCTTCGGCCCCTCGGGGCACAACCGCGCCAGCCGCTGGCGATCCACCTTTGCCCCCAGCCCCTGCCGCCGCACCCGCGGGGGGCGCCCGCCCACGCCGAACTGCACCGGCGGGCCGACATCGTCCCGCAGCAGCAATCGGCCGAAACAGCCCTCGGCGAACGCCGCATTGTCCACCAGGTTCAGCAGCTTCACATGGGCGGTCGAGAGGATCGCCGTCTCGCCCACCATGCAGCCGACCATCAGTTTCAAGTCGTTGCGCCGGGCGAAGTCGGCCAGCCGGGCCGCCGCGGTCAGGCCGCCGTTCTTGCTGATCCGCACGTTCAGCGCCTGCACCGCGTCGCTCTCCAGCAGGTACTCGGCGTCCTGCATCGTCACCAGCGACTCATCCGCCATCATCGGCAGGCCCGACACCTCGTGCAGGTCCCGCCAGGTCTGCTCCAGGCCGCGGGGCGTGGGCTGCTCGACCGCCGCGATCGGCAGGCCCTTCCACCCTTTCAGGATCTCCATCGCCGCATCCGGCTGCCAGGCCCCGTTGGCGTCGATCCGGAGCGTCACCTTTCCCGACGCCAGGTCCCGCCCCAGGACCTGCATCAGCGCGTCCAGCCGGACCCGGTCCCGGCCCGGGTCTGCCTCGCCCACCTTGAGTTTGAAGTCCCGGATGCCGCACCAACGGGCCAGGCGGACCATCCGCACCAGTTTCGCCGGCTCGGCCGAGCCCAGCACGATCGCGTAGCGCACCCTCTTGGCGCTGCCCGGCGCCCCGAAGCCCGGCGCGTCGAACCAGCCGGCCATCTGCACCACGTCCCGCCGGAAATACCGGCCGTAGGCGTCCAATAGCGCCAGCTCCAGCCCCGCCCGTGCCGCCGGGCACGCCTGCCCGTCGCGGTCGGTCCAGGGCAGGGCCTCGGCCAGATCCAGGGCCTCCGGCATCGACTGCGGCCGCGCATCGACCAGGGCCTCCAGCAACACCGTCCGCAGCGCCGCCTCGACTGTGGCCGGCGTCTCGGTGGTCACGTACGGCCGGGGCAGGGTCTCGCCGTAGCCGATCGTCCCGTTGGCCAGTTCGACCTCGACGACGATCGGGTCGGCCACGCTCCGCTCGGCGGCCGCGTGCTTGAAGGGCCGCCGCAGCGGGATTTGCAGCGGCCAGATCTGGATGGCGACGACTTGGGTGTCCATGTTGTGAGGCATGATAAGTTCAGCTGGGGCCGCGGACAACATGGCATTTCAGGTGCGATGCCGCTGCACGGGTCGGCAACGACACCGCGACCTCACGGTCGCGGCTCCTTCCCGCGTGTTCCCGGAAGCGAGGCGTCTTTTAGGGGTCTGACCCCGAGTCGCACCTTTCCCAGCGGAATCAACGCCAAAACTTGATGGCGGCCCGAGTGTCTATGCACGTTACTGGGGTCTGACCCCGTGGCGACGGAGTCGAGGCGTTTTCCCAAGGGGGTCAGACCCCGTCGGATCGCTCATGTATTGTTGCTCCCAAGGAAATCGGGGCGTTGATCCGAGCACGGGCGTGCTACCAGGGGTCAGACCCCCGACCACGGCCCCCTGCCTACCGCTCCCTCACGGTCGCGGCTCGTTGGATGCACGCAGACAGCACGGCGTTTCGGGCTGCAAGGCGCTGGCAGAGATTCCTTGTATAATAACCGCTTTGTCCGCCGGGTAGGGCGGGCAGATATGGACGGCGGAGCAACCATGACCCCGGTTCGAATCGAAAATCTGGTCAAACGCTATGGCGACCTCTACGCCCTCAACGACGTCAGCCTGACGGTCGAGGCGGGCGAGGTCTTTTTCCTGCTGGGCCCCTCCGGCTGCGGCAAGACCACGCTGCTGCGGAGCATCGCCGGGTTCGTCACCCCCGACGCCGGCCGCATCCATCTGGGCGACAGGGAGATCACCACCACCCCGCCCAACCGCCGCGACACCGCGATGGTCTTCCAGAACTACGCCCTCTGGCCGCACATGACCGTGGCCGACAACGTCGGCTTCGGCCTGGAGGTCAAGAACGTCCCGGCCAGGCAGCGGCGCGAGCGGATTCACGAGGCACTGTCCCTGGTGCAGATGGAAGACCTCGGCGGCCGCAAGCCCAACCAGCTCTCGGGCGGCCAGCAACAGCGGGTCGCGCTGGCGCGGGCCCTGGTCGTCCGGCCGGAGTGCCTGCTGCTGGACGAGCCGCTGAGCAACCTCGACGCCAAGCTCCGCCTGCACATGCGGCGGGTCATCCGCAAGCTCTGCAAGCAGCTCGACCTGACGACCATCTACGTCACGCACGACCAGAAAGAGGCCCTGTCGATGGCCGACCGCATCGCGGTGATGAACAAGGGGCGGATCGAGCAGATCGGCACCCCCACCGACCTGTACAACCGGCCGGCCAACCGCTTCGTCGCCGAGTTCGTCGGCGAGACGAACTTCATCGAGGGGCGCGTCACCAGCCGGCAGGACGGGCTGTGCACGCTGGACTGCCCGGCCGGCCAGCTCCGCGGCGCCGGCGGCGAGGGCATCATCGTCGACGCCGACGCGACGATCTCGGTCCGGCCCGAGGCGATCCGCCTGGACTGCAGCGAGCCCGGCCGCGATGGCATGAACCGACTCGAGGGCACGCTGGTCGACACGGTGTACCTCGGCGAGATCGCCCAGTACGAGGTTGAGATCCCCGGCGGCGCCACGGTCAAGGCCCTGCAGCAGAACCCGCGCTTCGCCCCGCCCGAGCCCGGGCGGAAGGTGACCCTGGAGTTCGACCCGACCGAGGCGATCGTGCTGATGGCGTAGGAAGGCGAAACCCATGCTGACCCGAACCCTGATTATCATCGCCGCCTTCGCCGTCGTGCTGGCGGTGCCGTTCGTGATGCGGCCGGGGGCGGAAGCCCGCCCGGCCGATGCCCTGCAGCTGGTCGCGATCTCGCCGCACAACGAGGCGATCCGCTACGAGTTCGAGCGCGGTTTCAGCGACTGGCACCAGGCCCGCTACGGCCGGCCCGTCACGATCGACTGGCGGGCCCTGGGCGGCACGAGCGAGATCGTCCGCTACTACGAAAGCGAATACACGGCGGCCTTTAGGCTCCTCTGGACCCGCACGCTGGGGCGGCCCTGGACTGCCGAGGTCGCCGGCGGCTTCAACAACGACAAGCTCGACGCGAAGCTGGCCGCGCTGCCGCCCGGCCAGCAGCCCACCGACCCCGCCCTGGCCGCCCGCAAGGCCTTCCTCGAAAGCGACGTCGGCATCGGCATCGATCTGTTCTTCGGCGGCGGCTCCTACGACCACAACCGCGCCGCCCGCAAGGGGTACCTCGTGGACGCCGGCCTTCTCGAGAAGCACCCCGACTGGTTCGCCCCCGAGGTGATCCCGCAGTCGATCGGCGGCGAGACCTACTACGACGAGAAGGGCCGCTGGTACGGGGCGTGCCTGTCGACCTTCGGCCTGTGCCACAACCGCGACTCGCTCGAGCGCCTCGGCATCGAGAAGCCGCCGACACAGTGGGCACACCTGGCGAACGGGGCCTACTTCAAGCAGATCGGCCTGGCCGACCCGACCAAGAGCGGCTCGATCACCAAGGCCTTCGAGATGATCGTCCAGCAGCAGATGCACCAGGCGGTCGATGCCCGCAAGGCGGCAGCCGGCGACGCCTGGACGCCCGAGATGGAGCGAGAGGCGGTCGCCGAGGGGTTCTTCGGCGCGATGCGGCTGATCCAGCGGATCGCCGGCAACGCCCGCTACTTCACCGACGGCGCCTCGACGGTGGTCACGGATGTTTCCGACGGCAACGCGGCGGCCGGCATGTGCATCGACTTTTACGGGCGGTTCCAGGCCGAATCGGTCGCCGGCCCCGACGGCGAGAGCCGCCTGGCGTACGTCTCGCCGGTCGGCGGCACGAGCGTCAGCGCCGACCCGGTGGCGGTCTTTCGCGGGGCGTCGCACGGGGACATCGCCCGGCGGTTCGCCGAGTTCGTGCTGAGCATCGATGGGCAGAAGTTGTGGAACTACCGCGTCGGCACGCCGGGCGGGCCGATGCACTACAGCCTGAGGCGGCTGCCGGTGCGGCGCGACATGTACACCCCCGAGCACCGGCAGTACATGGCCGATGCGAAGGAGGAGCCTTACGAGCTGGCGGCGCAGATGACCTACCGCGGCGACTGGACGGGCCCGATGTTCAACTTCCTGCGGGTGTTCATCCAGACGATGGCCCTCGAGCCGCACCGCGAGCTGCAGGCGGCGTGGCGGGCGATTCTGGAAAACGGCGGCCCCGAGGGCAACCCCGAGGCGATGCAGCTGATCGGCCGGATGCCGCTGACCTTCGA
The DNA here is from genome assembly GCA_041687575.1 of Phycisphaerae bacterium. GTDB lineage: Bacteria > Planctomycetota > Phycisphaerae > UBA1845 > JANYLN01 > JANYLN01. The sequence continues at coordinate 9,354 of JAWLBS010000052.1, forward strand.
CCAGATCCGCGACCAGGACATCAACGACCCGATCCGGCGCATGACCCTGACGCGCAAGTGGGCGATGTTCTTCAAGAAAAACTATGACGCCGCCCGCAAACTCGCCGAACAAGGTTGCGGCGTCAAAGGTCCCGCTTCCACGGGTGTCACGGTCCTGCGCAGCAGGGCCGTGCAGACCGGCGAGAGCCCTTTGGACTGCGGCGCCGAAGACGCCGCTTTCACTCAAGCTACCATCGGTGCCACGCCCTCGAATCCAAGGAGAACGTCAGCGGCGACTATGGAGTGCGGCGGCAACGACGCCGCTTTCACTCAAGCCGCCATCGGCTCCCATCCTCCGAATTGCGAGGACCAAGCGGCGCGAATATGGACTGCGGCGGCAACGACGCCGCTTTCACTCAAGCCGAGCAGCCTTGCGAGCCCCGAACCCCGGCAAGAACGTCGCCCCGCGTCTATGGACTGCGGCGGCCGTGACGCCGCTTTCACTCAAGCCGCCATGACTGCCCGGCCCGTGAGCCGGCAAAAAGCACGGCCCTGCAAGCAGCCGCAGGACCGTGGCACCCGGTCTTCGTCTTTGGCGGGCACAGCCCGCCCTACAGGGCGCGGCTCCGCACTCGCCCGCAATGACAGGGGGACCCCCCGATGACCCGCAAACTGGCCGGCTGGCTGCTGTTCCTGCTGATCTTCGCCTTCTTCGGGGCGTTTCTGATCTGGCCGATCTGGCAGACGATGCGGGGCGCGTTCGTCTCGGCCGAAGGGGTGACGCTGAGCTACGTGGCGGAGGTCTTCCGCCACCCGCTCTACCGCGAGGGGCTGATCAACGCCTTCTGGGTCGCCGTCGCCACCTCGATCCTGGTCTTCCTGATCGCGATCCCGCTGGCGGTGCTCGCCCACCGGTACGACTTTCCAGCCAAGGGCTTTTTCGGCGCGATCGTGCTGGTGCCGATGATCCTGCCGCCGTTCGTCGGGGCGATCGGCATGCGGCTGATGCTCGGGCAGTGGGGGGCCTTCAACGCCCTGCTGCGAAATGTCGGGCTCCTGGGCCCCGACGGCGCGATCGACTGGCTGGGCGAGGGGCAGTTCTGGGGCGTGGTGATCATGGAGGCCCTGCACCTCTACCCGATCCTGTACCTCAATGCCCTGGCTGCCCTGTCGAACCTCGACCCGACGATGGAAGAGGCCGCCCTGAACGTCGGCGCTTCGCCCTGGCAGCGATTCCGCAAGGTGACCCTGCCGCTGATCACCCCGGGGCTGTTCGCCGGCGGGACGATCGTGTTTATCTGGAGCTTCACCGAGCTGGGCACGCCGCTGATGTTCGACTACAGCCGGCACGCGGCGGTGCAGGTCTTCAACGGCATCAAGGAGATCGGGGCCGATAACCCGTTTCCCTATGCCCTGACCGCGGTAATGCTGATCATCGCCGGCGGGCTCTACGGCATCAGCCGGTGGATGTGGGGCGGCGTCAGCTACGCGACCGCCGGGCGGGCGAGTGTCGCATCGGTGGTCAAGCCGCTGCGCGGGGGCAAGGGGCTGCTGGCGATGCTGCCGTTCGTGATCGTCACGGGCCTGGCGATCCTGCCGCACATCGGGGTGATCCTGGTGGCGACCAGCCGCGACTGGTACGGCACGGTGCTGCCGACGGGCTTCACCCTCGACCACTTCCGCGACGGACTGGGTCACGGTCTGACCGTCCCGAGCATCGCCAACTCGATCCGCTACGCCTCGCTGGCGATGGCGGTGGACCTGGTCCTGGGCGTGGCGATCGCCTGGATCGCCGTCCGCAGCACGTGGCGCAGCCGCACCCTGATCGACACCCTGGCGATGCTGCCCCTGGCGGTGCCGGGGCTGGTGCTGGCGTTCGGGTACCTGGCGATGAGTCGGCCAGGCGAGTTCTTCGGGTTCCTCGATCCGGTCGAGGCCCCGCTGGCCCTGTTGGTGATTGCCTACGCGGTCCGGCGGCTGCCGTACGTGGTCCGTTCGGCGGCGGCCGGCCTGCAGCAGGTCTCGCAGGAGCTGGAGTACGCCGCGCAGAACCTGGGCGCGTCGCTGAGCCGGACGCTGCGGCGGGTGACGGTGCCGCTGATTTCGGCCAACCTGCTGGCCGGCGGATTGCTGGCGTTCTCGTTCGCGATGCTGGAGGTGAGCGACTCGCTGATGCTCGCCCAGCGCCAGCCGCAATACCCGATCACCAAGGCGATCTACGAGCTGTTCCAGCTGCTCGGCGACGGGCGGTACCTGGCCAGTGCGCTGGGCGTCTGGGCGATGGTGTTCCTGGCGATCACGATCGCCAGCGTGACGGTGCTGCTGGGGCGGAAGCTGGGGGCGATTTTCCGGATATAGCGAAACGAGGGCCTGTAATACCCAAGATCCTTAGCTCCTGCCGGAGCAGAACGCAGCGCGATCAGCAACAGCAGGAGACCTGCCTATGATCCGAAAGATTGCCTTCTCTCTTCTGTGGTCGGTGGCCTTGTGTTTCGGCACGGCGATAGCACTGGGATTGATCTCGGGGCTGCTCTTTGCCGGACTGGCGATAGCCGGCGTCCAGCAGAATCGCACGGACGCCATTGTGAACGTCCTCGGGCACATGGGCGCCTATCTGCCGATGGGCCTCGGCCTGGTGGGCCTGATACTGGGGATCTGCGGGAAGTTGCCCGGGACACGCAGGACGTCCGCGGCGGCCGACCTTGGCGAGCACGACGAAAGCATGGACCATTGTTTGCCGTCCCTTCCCATGGTACGAAAAATCGTCTTCGTTCTCGGCTGGTCGGTGCTTTTCTTCTACGGATCGGCGTTCGCGTTGGGATTCGTGTGGGCGCTACTCGCTTCCGGACCGGGAGCAGCCGGCGTCGCCGGGACTCAATCCGGATTCGTCACGACGGCGGGCGGGTATCTGTTCTTGCTTCTGCCCGTGGTCTTCGGCCTGGCGGGGCTGGTGCTGGGGATCCTCGGAGAGCTGCCGGGGACGCGTGTGGAACCGGCACTGACTGACCGCAGGCAGGACCGGGACAATGGCAATTGACTTTCGCCCAATCGGCAGGGAGGACCTCGCCGGGATCATCGCCCTGTGCCAAGCCGAGCCTTGGCCCTGCTACACCGAGAGCGAACCTGGCAGGCGCTGACCGTCCCCGGCGTGACGACGATCGTGGCGGACGAGGGCGGCTGCGTGGTCGGCTTCGCCCAGATCCTCAGCGACGGCCGGATCGCGGCGTTCGCACCTCGCGCCGCCCTATACGCATGTCGCCGTCTTCACCCCGCAGGGGTGACATTGTCCAGCCCGGGGCAGAGCGGGTCGCGCCGTTTGCGACCCGCGCCGCCCCGGGTACGCGACGCAACCATTGCCCTTGTTGTTTGTCTTTTCGGGAACCCTGCAAGGGTTCCACAACCGTCGAAAGGGGCTCGTGCCACAACGAGCTCTCCTCGTTCAGTATGGCGTTCCGTATGACGAGGAGCATCTGTGGGATTTAGCGTTTTGGAACCCCTGCAGGGTTCAACGGCAAAAACGGAGGCAAACGGGGGATGTCCGGGCTGGATAGTGTCACCCCTGCGGGGTGAAGGCGAACACAGACGGCCTGCCGCAATAGCGCAGGCTACGGAATCATGTCATCGTCGGCGACCCGCTCATCTTGACGTGTCGGCTCGGTGGGCTGCCCGCGCAGCTCGGCCTGTCGCCGCCGAAGCACCTCGGTCCGCTGGCGCCAATACTCCAGCTGTTCTTCCCGGGTCATGCCGGCCAGACGCTGTTGCACCAGCTCCGCCCCACGCCGCTTCATCTCGACGCAATCAAACTTCTTGGCCTTCATCGCCTATCACCTCCAGCGGAGACCGAATGTCCAGAGTGGCGTAGTGCCGCAAAACGTTCACTGCATTATAGAGGGGCACCTTCTGATGCCGCATTTGGCGCGACGATCCCATTGTCCAGGTAGGCTTTCTGCAGGCGCAAGGCCTCCTCGGTAACGGATACCACGTCCGACATCGGCAGCATGTCTTCCAGCAAGAGGCGAACGGGCTCCGGCGCAGCGGCCACCTCATCCAGCACGAGCGCCGACGTTACCAACTGGAATCGACCGAGACGCACCAGACTGAAGAAGGTCTCGCTCGCCCTGACGAATTCATCGTCGAACATGCCGCCGTAGACGGATGTGTCCGCGTAAACCCGCACTGGCTGTTCCAGATCGATTGTCATTCACCACAATATACCGGAGACACCGCAGAGCAATCAATCCGACCCCTGCCTAGAATCCATGTTGGATTGGACAAGAATCCCAGGGAGTTACCGCCATGACCGATAAACCGACACGCCCCAGCCGCCTGACCACCGAAGGCATCAGCCGGGCCCCCAACCGCGCCATGCTCCGGGCGGTGGGGTTTCTCGACGAGGACTTCACCCGGCCGATGATCGGCGTGGCCTCGCTGTTCAGCGACATCACGCCCTGCAACGCCCATCTCGACCTGCTCGCCCGCAAGGGCTGCGAGGGCGTCCGCGCCGCCGGCGGCGTGCCGCAGACCTTCGGCGCGCCGACCGCCAGCGACGGGATCATGATGGGTCACGCCGGCATGCGCTACAGCCTCGTCTCGCGCGAGGTCATCGCCGACAGCATCGAGGTCGTCGCCGGCGGGATGAACCACGACGGCCTGCTCGCCTTCGGCGGCTGCGACAAGAACATGCCCGGCTGCGTGATGGCGATGGCCCGGCTGAACGTCCCCAGCCTCTTCGTCTACGGCGGGACGATCCTGCCGGGCGTCGGCGAGACCGGCCAGGAGATCGACATCGTCTCGATCTTCGAGGCGGTCGGCCAGCACCAGGCCGGCAAGATGACGGAGCTGGCCGTGCACAACGTCGAATGCGAGGCGTGCCCCGGGCCCGGCTCGTGCGGGGGGATGTACACCGCCAACTCCATGGCGGCTGCCATCGAGGCGATGGGCCTGTCGCTGCCCTATGGGGCGAGCAACCCCGCCGTCTCGGCCGCCAAGCAGCGGGAATCATTCCTGGCGGGCAAGGCCCTGCTGCACCTGATCGACAAGGAGATCCGCCCGCGCGACCTGATCACCCGCCGCAGTCTGGCCAACGCCTACACGCTGGTGCTCGCCCTGGGCGGTTCGACCAATACGGTGCTGCACCTGCTAGCGATCGCGCGGGAGGCACAGGTCGACTGGACGCTGGACGACTTCGACCGCATCGGCCGCAACGTGCCCTGGCTGGCCGACCTCAAGCCCGGCGGCCGGTACGTCATGTACGACCTGCACAAGGCGGGCGGCACGCCGGCGGTGCTGAGGGCCCTGCTCGATCAGGGCCTGCTCGACGGCGACTGCATGACCTGCACCGGCCGGACATTGGCGGAAAACCTCGAGGGCGTGACGAGCATCCACCAGCGCGAGCAGGACGTGGTGATGCCGTTCGAGAAGCCTCTGCACCCCACCGGCCACATCGTCATCCTCCGCGGCAACCTCGCCCCCGAGGGCGCCGTCGCCAAGGTCGCAGGCCTGAGGACCCGCAAGATCACCGGGCCGGCCAAGGTCTTCGAGGGCGAGGAGGCGTGCTTCGAGGCGGTGGCGGCGCGGCAGGTCCAGGCGGGTGACGTGGTGGTCATCCGCGGCGAGGGCCCCGTCGGCGGGCCCGGCATGCGCGAGATGCTGGCGGTGACGTCCGCCCTGGTCGGCCAGGGCCTCGGCGAGAGCGTCGGGCTGATCACCGACGGGCGGTTCAGCGGCGGCACGCACGGGCTGGTCGTCGGCCACGTGGCGCCGGAGGCGTGGGTCGGCGGACCGATCGGGCTGCTGGAGGGCGGCGACACCGTCACCATCGACGCCGACGCCGGGGTGCTGCACGTGGACCTGCCCCCGGCCGAACTCGACCGCCGCCGCCACGCGTGGGTCCGGCCCGCGCTGCGCGTCCAGCGCGGCGTGCTCGCCAAGTACGCCCGCATGGCCCGCTCGGCCGCCGAAGGCGCGACAACCGCGTAAACCAACATTTTTTTTGTTTTTTTGCCCAAGCCCCTTTCATGTCGTATATTCGCTGTAACATACGCGATCGGCAGCGCCAGCCGGTCGCAGGTCCAACGTTTATGGACGCGGGGGGTTCCGAATACGCAGTCCCAGATCCGGCACGCCCGGTGAGGCAGAAAGGCGCGAGCCGCTTGCCTTTGCGGTGTGTCGGTACTATTTTTCTGTACGCGGTCGAGGGAGGTCGTCCACCAGGGACGGTCAGGCCGCGGGGGTGAGTGAAGGCTTCGAGATGTCCCGCCGACGTCTTGACCCGCACCACGAATAACGGGAGGAAGATTATGCAACGATACCTGATGGTGTCCGTCTGCGCTGTCGCAGCCGGCGTGTGCGCTTGGACCGACCGGGCCTACGGCGTGGTCTTCGGCTTCGAGTCGATCACGATGAACGACCCGACCAACGTGGCGATCGGCGAGGCACAGCTCTATGTCGAGGTCACGCAGAGCGGACCTGGGCAGGTCGCATTCCGGTTCGGCACCGTCGGTGCCGACGCGGCGGTGATCGAACAGATCTTTTTCGAACAAGGCGTGCTTACTGGCGTTGTGGGGCTCACCGAGTCGGCAGGTGTCGACTTCAGCCAGGACACGAAAAAGCCCGGCAATCTGCCCGGCGGCAATTCGCTGAGCCCGACGTTCGATGAGGCATTCAGCTTCAGCGCCAACCCGCCCCCACCGTTCAACGGCGTGAACAACACGATCTCCGACAGTGAATGGCTACAGGTGGTGTTCGACCTGGCGCCAAGCACCGACTTCAACGACGTGATGGCCGGCCTGACCGACGGCAGCTTCCGCGTCGGTCTGCATGCCATCGCCTTCGACAACGGCGGCAGCGAGTCGTTCATCAACAGCACGTCGCCGCGACCGGTCCCTGAACCGATGACCGCGCTGCTGCTGCTTGCCGGCATCGCATACGCCCGAACCCGCCGCGGCCGCACCCGCGCCTGAATCGGCCGCGGCTATCGCACCCGCAGGGGGACGAGCCCATTGGGCTCGTCCTCCTTTTTTTTGTTCCGGGTGCCATGGCAGGGGCTGTTTCCGGCCATGGAATTCTGCGAATGCACAGCGTATTCCGTCTGTAACCACCACCCAACGCTGTCATTCTGAGCACAGCGAGGAATCTCTATTGCACGGGGCACCCAAGGTCGAGCGCTCCGCTCTGTAGAGATCCTTCACTTCGTTCAGGATGACAGCCTGGGCAGGGCACCCAAAGCTGTCACTGAGGAACCGCGTCATGGAAACCGCACCCTCGCCCCTTTGCGCAGCACCTGCGTCCGGTACAGCGTCCCCCGCCAGTAGATCCCCCCGCGGCGCCACCCCAGGTACCCCGCCCGCCACACGAAACTGATCAGCACGACGCTGCCAACCGGCACCAGCAGGGCCGGCACGACCCGACCGCCGGCCCAGGCGGCGAATGCCACCGAAGTCGCCACCGCCACGACCGCCGCTACCGCGCCGATCGCCTGCACCAGCGGCATGCCTGCCGCCGCCAGCGCGACAAACGGCGCCACCTCCAGCGCCAGCATCACCGCCCCCACCACGATCGCCCGCGCGAAACTGAACCGCCCCAGGATGGTGAACCCGCCCCGCTCCGACCCGATCGCCATCTCGCGGACGCTGCCGTACCAGCGGACGCGAAGATGCCGACAGGCGTTGACCAGCCGGCTGCGCCCGCCGGACCGCTTGATCAGCATCGCCAGCGCCACGTCGTCACCCGGCTCCATCTTCAGCCAGTCGAACCCCGCCGTCCGCTCCAGCGCCGACCGGCGCACCAGGTTGAACGCCCCGACGCCCATCGCCGCGTCGCTGGCCGGATCGGCAATCGCCCACGGCCGGACACCCACCAGCAGCAGCCGCAGAAAGCCCGCCAGCACCACGTCCAGCCAGAACCCGGCCGACTCGACCGTGGGAAACGCCGCCAGGTGGTCCAGGTCATTGGCCACGCACCAGGCGACCGTGCGACGGAGCATGCCCGGCTCGAAGTGCACGTCCGCGTCGCTAAACAGCAGCCACTCGCCCGTGGCCACCCCCGCCCCCCGGTGCATCGCGTGGACCTTGCCCAGCCAGCCGGGCGGCAACTCCATGATGTGCACCGGCCGCACCCGCGGGTCGCCCGCGGCGATCCGGTCGACGATCTCGCCGGTCCCATCGGTGGAGCGGTCGTCGATCAGGATGAACTCGAGGTCCGGGTAGTCCGCCGCCAGGCGCGACCGCATCGCCGCCTCCAGTGTATTCGCCTCATTGCAGGCGGGGATGATCAGCGAAACCTTCGGCCAGCGGGCGGGCTCAGTCGGGTTGAGCCTTTCGAGGCGCGGAACCGTGCGGAATATCGCTACGGCCGCCAGCGCGTGGCGCAGCCAGTAGAGACACCCAGCCGCCAACCATGCGGCGAGAATCCAGAAGGTGAAGTCCATACATCGACTCCAATACAAACGTCGACACCGCCGATTGTACCCTGCTCGCACCGGGTCAGCCAACCGGCGGCAACGAACGTCGGCGGCGATCCTCCATTCCGCTCGGGACGGCAACTTGTGGAAAATCGGCGAAGATGTCATCCTGTTCGCCGGCGAAGATAAGGAGCAACCATATGGCGCAGTACGTGAAGCTGGCTTCCATCCTCTTCAAGACCGCCGCCCGGCGCGGCGCCCCCGATGCGCACGACATCGTCCTGCGCGAGACCGCCCGCACGCTCGACGACCTGAAAGGCCTCGGCCTCGACCTGGTCGTCTTCTGCGAAGGCGTCGAGGCCTTCGCCCAGACCGCCCGTCAGGCCGAGCAGGTCGACCGGCCCGGTCCCCTGCTGAACCTCTACAGCGACTTCGCCCGCGACCAACGGTGTCACGTCGCCGGGTCGATCAAACTGCGGGAGGATGGCTGCGTCTACAATTCGATTGCTTTCTTCGGCCGCGACGGCGCCGTGCTCGGCCGCTACCACAAGGTTAACCTCACCAGTTACGGCGAGATCCCCGCCGGGCTGACCTCCGGCCGCGACGCAACAATCGTCGAAACCGACATCGGCCGGCTGGGCGGAATCGTCTGTTTCGACCTCAACTTCGAGGACATCCGCCGGCAGTACCGCGCCCTCAAACCTGACATCCTCGTGTTTCCCAGCATGTACCACGGCGGCTTCATGCAGCAGCTCTGGGCCTACGAGTGCCGGGCGTACTTCATCTCGGCCCTGCCGTTCATCGGCGGCGGCATCCTCGACCCATTCGGCCGGCCGGTCGCCCTGACCGACTGCTACACCAGCGTCGCCCGCGCCCGGGTCAACCTCGACCGGGTGATGGTGCACCTGGACCTCAACCGGCCGAAGTTCCCCGAGATCGAGCGCAAATACGCCGACCGGGTCCGCATCGATATCCCACCAAACCTCGGGGCAGCGCTGATCTTCAGCGAGAGCGAGGGCTTCTCGGCCGCCGATATCGTGCGAGAGTTTGAGCTGGAGTTGCTGGACGACTACTTTGAGCGCTCGCTCCGGCTGAACGACAGAAATCGTCAGCCCCCGACGCGCCAGGCGACGGCAAAGATCTAAGGCCGCCTGCAACCGCGGATTGCAGGGCCGTGCTGTTAGGAGTCCCCGCATTAGCGGGCGTTCGGAGTCCCGCCTTCAGGCGGCCTGCCCGAGCGAGCGCAGCGATGCGAGTGGCCGAGCTGCAAAGGCAGAAGAAAACGGCGATACGAGAACAAGGTCGCGAAGGAGCGTATCGGGTACAATCCTGCATCCTCGGCACGGCGCAGTCGCCGTTCGACGACCGGGAGCAGGGCCATGTTCTTCGAACGGGGCACCACTCCCACAAGCTGGCTGGAAACAATCGCGACCGCGAGGTCGCGGCAAACCTTGGAAAAGGAAAACGTCATGACCGACGAAGCCCGTTACCAGATGCTCCGCCCCGCCCAGATCGTCGAGCGGCGCCAGGCCTCTCCGGTCGCCTACATCCCCCTGGGCAACCTCGAATGGCACGGCGTGCACAACGCCGTCGGCACCGACACCCTCCAGGCCGAGGGCATGGCAATCGCCTGCGCACAAAAGGGCGGCGGCCTGGCCTTTCCTCCGCTCTGGTACGGCGAGAGCCGCTCGGAGGCCCTGATGGAGGCCAACGCCCGCGACCGCGACAAAATCGCCGAGGGCATGGGCCTCTCGCCCGACAACTTCCTGCCCGAGCGGATGCCCTTTTCCCCGACCGAGCAGGCGATCAACTACCACAAGCTCCTGCTGCACATCCTGGCCGAGGTCGAGAGCCTCGGCTTCGAGATCGGCGTGCTGGTGGCCGGCCACTACCCGCTGATCGACCACGCCCGCGCCGCGGTGCTGCAGTTCAACCAGCGGGTCCACAGCCGCTGGCAAGGGATGCTGGCGTGGGCCTTCGTCGATTACCTGCTGGTCGCCGATCAGTTCGAGGTGGCGGGCGACCACGCCGGTGGGTGGGAGACCAGCCACATGATGCACCTGCACCCCCAGACCGTTGACCTGTCATTGCTGGGGCCCAAGGGCGAGCCCCTCGTCGGCGCCGGCGGCAAACTCGCCCCGCAGGACGCCACCGCCGAGTTCGGCAAGAAGACCCTCGACGCCGCCGTTGACGTCGCCGTCGCCGAGGTCAAACACCGCCTCGAAAACCGCGCCCTCTACCGCGGCCACGGCACCGGCCTGCGCGAAGGCCTCTGGCGCAAGCGGACTGAATGACGATATGGGTGCCATGCTCACGCCGTTTGTGGCCATGGAATCCCTCGGATGAGTGTTGCGCTCACAGACAAACGGGAAGGAGCCCGAAGCGTAAGCGAGGGTGTCGTCCGGATGCGAGGGATATCCGCACACTGCGGGAAGGAGCCCGAAGCGTAAGCGAGGGTGTCGTCCGGATGCGAGGGATATCCGCACACTGCGGGAAGGAGCCCGAAGCGTAAGCGAGGGTGTCGAAAACCACCCGTCCCAAAAGTCAGCAGGCTCCGTTGGCCACACCTGGCCACCCTCGTGCCGGCACGGCCAGGTCGTTCACGCCATACACCAGCCGCTCCAGCAGCGTCGCCGCCAGGTCGGTCACAGCGGGCGAATCCGCCGCAAAGGTCTGCCCCATCCCGGGCAGCAGCACCTTGCAG
>JAWLBS010000053.1:0-19793 GCA_041687575.1 Phycisphaerae bacterium
GAGCGGGGCGAGCCGAACCTGCTCAAGACGCTCAAGGACAATGGCTATTTCGTCTGGTGGGGCGGCAAGAACGACCTGGTGCCCGCCCAGGACGGGTATGAGGACTACTGCGACGTGAAGTTCGAGCCGACCCGCCCGTTGGCCGGGGACCGCGCGGCCGGGGCGAACTGGCGGGGCGAACCCGGCGGCGACAACTACTACTCCTTCTACATCGGCCGGGAGGAGATCGGCGACGCCGAGCACGCCAACGACATCGACTGGGCGTACGTGGAGGGGGCGATCGACTTCATCCGCAGCGCCCCGGCCGATCAGCCGCTGTGCATCTATCTGCCGATCCACTACCCGCACGTGCCCTACAGCGTGGAAGAGCCGTACTACTCGATGATCGACCGGTCGAAGGTGCCGCCGCGCGTCCCGACGATCACCGACTGGGACCGCAAGCCCAGCCTTCTGAAGGGGCTCTGGGACCGCCAGCAGGTGCAGGATTGGACGGAGGACCGCTGGGCCGAGCTCAAGGCGACCTACTACGGCCAGTGCGCGCGGGTGGATGACCAGTTCGGCCGGGTGATCGCAGCGCTGCGCGAGGCGGGGCTCTATGACGATACCGCCATCTTCTTTTTCAGCGATCACGGCGAGTTTGCCGGCGACTATGGCATCGTCGAAAAGACGCAGAACGTCCTGACCGACGACCTGGTGCGGGTGCCGCTGCTGGTCAAGCCGCCCGCTGGCACGCCGGTCAGCCCGCGGGTCAGCGAGGCGATGGTCGAGCTGATCGACTTCCCCGCGACGGTCGAGGCGATGACGGGGCTGTCGCTGGGGACGTGGCACTTCGGCAGGAGCCTGCTGCCGGTGCTGGCGGGCGAAACGGATGAGCACCGGGATGCGGTGTTCTGCGAGGGCGGACGCCTTTGCGGCGAACAGCAGTGCATGGAAAAAGAGTCCAAGGGCGGCCCGGAGTCGCTCTACTGGCCGCGGATGTGCTGTCAGCGGACCGACGAGCAGCCGTACCACACCAAGGCGAGCATGTGCCGCACGCGGCGCTACAAGTACGTCCGCCGGCTGTATGAACTGGACGAACTGTATGACCTGCAGGCCGACCCGGGCGAGCAGCACAACCGCATCGACGACCCGGCCCTGCGCGATGTGCTGGTCGAGCTCAAGGACCGGATGCTGACCTGGTACCAGGAGACGGCGGATGTGGTGCCGTATGAGCCGGACGAGCGCGGCGGCACGTTCGCGCGGCGACGAGCGGCGGGGGCGTCGCTGTCATCCTGAACGACGCCAGTGCGGCGGGGGCGTCGCTGTCATCCTGAAGCGGTTCCCGCCGGGCTCAGCCCTTGGATTTCTTCGGCCGGTACAGGTGGGTCGCCAGGCCGAAGAAGGCCTCAGCGCTTTCCATGACCGTCTCGGAGAGCGTCGGGTGGGCGTGGATCGTGTCGGCGAGGTCGCGGGCGACCGCGGCCATCTCGATCGCCAGGGTCCCCTCGGCGATCAGCTCGCCGGCGCCGTGGCCGACGATGCCCATGCCCAGTACCCGATCGGTCTCGGGGTCGAACAGAAGTTTCGTCAGGCCGTTGCTGCGGCCGAAGGTGGCAGCGCGGCCGGAGGCGGCCCAGGGGAACCGCGCGACCTCGACCTTGATGCCCTTGGCGTGGGCCTCGGTCTCGCTCAGGCCGGTCCAGGCGAGCTCCGGGTCGGTAAAGACGATCGCGGGGATGGCGATGTTGTCGAATTCGCTCGGCTCGCCGGCGATCACCTCGGCGGCGACCTTGCCTTCGCGGCTGGCCTTGTGCGCGAGCATCGGCTCGCCCGCCACGTCGCCGATGGCCCAGATGTGCGGGTCGGCCGTCCGCTGCTGTTTGTCGACCTTCGCGAAGCTGCGGTCGTCGGTCTCGACCCGGGTGTTCTCCAGGCCGATGTCGTTGCTGTTGGGGCGCCGGCCGACCGAGATCAGCACGCGGTCGAAGGTCGCCTCGGTCTGATCGGCCTTGCCGGACAGGTGCGCGACGATGCCATCCTTGCGGGCCTCGAGCTTTTCGACCTTCGTCTCCAGGTGGATCGCCTCGAAGTGGGCATCCAGGTGGTGGTGCAGTACGCGGACCAGGTCGCGGTCGGCGCCGGGCAGCAGGCCGTCGGTCATCTCGACGACCGTCACCTGCGAGCCGAACTGCCTGTAGTACGTGCCGCTTTCCAGGCCGATGTAGCCCCCGCCGACGATCAGCAGCTGCTTGGGGATATCCGGCAGGTCGAGCGCGCTGGTCGAATCGATCACCCGCGGGTCGTCCAGCTGCAGCGGGCCCGGGATCATCGGCCGGCTGCCGGTTGCCAGGATGATCTTGTCGGCGCGGACCTGTTTGGGGATGTCCTTGCCGTCGCCGACCGGCTGCAGGTCGAGGGTCTGCGAGTCGGCGAACCGCCCGCGGGCCTGGATGAACCGCACCTTGCGGCGCTTGGCCAGTTCGAGCAGCCCGCCGGTGAGTTTGTCGACCACGCCGTTTTTCCAGCTGCGGAGCTTGTCGAGGTCGATCTTCGGGTCGGGGTAGGACACGCCCCACTCGCTGGCGGTGCACGCCTCGTGGATCGTCTTGGCCACGTGGAGCAGGGCCTTGGAGGGGATGCAGCCCCGCAGCAGGCACACCCCGCCGGGGCGGGCATCTTCGCTGATCATCGCGACGTTCATGCCCAGTTCGGCGGCCTGGAAGGCGGCGGCGTACCCGCCGGGCCCGCTGCCGAAGACCGCGACATCGACATTCAGGGTTTTCTCATCGGCCATTTCGCGTCGTCCTGTGAAATTGCGTCCTGTCGTCCCTGGCGGGACACTGGTGGGCGATAGCCCGCCCTGCATTCGTAGCACGGCCCTGCTTCGCAGCACCGTGGCACCCAGCGATGCGCATACTGGCGGCCGCTCGCTTTCGGTCCATCCTCAACTCCGAGGCTCGGCCACTCGCGTCGCTGCGCTCGCTCGGGCGTGCCGCCTGAAGGCGGGACTCCGAACGCCTGCTAAAGCAGGTACTCCAAGCGCTGGCTGAAGCCGGGACTCCGAGCTTGGCGGGCGCAGCCCGCCCTACCTGTATCTGTGTAAATCTGCGTAATCTGCGGAAGGCTGTTTCGCCCCGGCGCAGAGAACGCTACGTTTCCATAAACAGCGCCAGCGGATCCGACAGCACCGCCGCGATCCGCCGGGTGAACCGGGCGCCGTCGGCCCCGTCGATCACGCGGTGGTCGTACGAGAGGCACAGCGGCATCATCATCCGGATCTCCGGGGCGTCGTCGATGATCACCTGTTCCTTGCGGGCCCGCGCCACGCCGAGGATCGCCACCTCCGGCCAGTAGACGATCGGCGAGAAGCCGGTCCCGCCGATGCCGCCGAGGTTGGTGATCGTAAAGCACGAGCCGCGCATCTCCTCCAGGCCGAGCTTCCGCTCGCGGGCCCGTTTCGCGATCTCGTCGAGTTCCTTCGCCAGATGGACCACGCTCTTGCGGTCAACATCGCGGATCACCGGCACGAGCAGGCCGTGGTCGGTGTCGACGGCCACACCGATATGATAGTACTTCTTATACACAAGTTCGCCGGCCTGCATGTCGAAACTGGCGTTGAATTGCGGATACTCCTTCAGCGCCCCGACGACCGCCTTGAGCAGGATGGCCGTGACGGTGATCTTGGGCGCCTTGTCGCCCTTGGTCCGCATGTACTCGCGCCGCTGCTGCTCCAGGTCGGTGATGTCGCACGTGTCGAACTGCGTGACCTGCGGGACGGTGTGCCAGGCGGTGAGCATCGCCTCGGCCGTCTTGCGGCGGATGTTGCTGATCGGCTGACGATCGATGGGGCCCCACTGCGCGAAGTCCGGCAGTTGTCCAGCGGCGGCGGGGGCGGCAGGTGCGGCGGGGGCGCCGCCGCCAGCTGCGGGAGCGGCGCCGCTTGCGAGCGTCTTGACATGTTCGTGCAGGTCCTGCTCGGTGATGCGACCGGCCGGGCCGCTGCCTGATACGTCGTGCAGATCGATGCCCATCTGCCGGGCGAGCCGCCGGATCGCCGGGCTGGCCGGGGCTGGCGGGCGACCCTTTTCGGGGCGTTCGGCGGCCGTTTCCTGCTCGGGTGGCGGCGGGGCGGTGGGGCCGGTCTGCGCTGCGCGGGCCTCCTGCTGCCTGGGCGCCTCGGCGGCGGGTGCGGCCTCGCCCGCGGACGGCGTCGTGTCGCGCTGCTTCTCCTGTTCGCGCAGTTCCTCCTTCGCCTCGGGGGTGACAGCTGGCTTGGGCTTTTCCTCGACGGGGGGCGCCTCTTCGGCCGGGGCCTCGCCGCCTTCGCCCTCCTCGATCGACAGGACCGGCTGGCCCACCTTGACGTGGTCGCCGGGCTTGACGTGGATCTCGGCAACCCGTCCGGCCAGCGGGCAGGGCAGCTCGAGGACCGCCTTTTCCGTCTCGAGCTCCAGGACCGGCTGGTCCTTGGCGATCGTCTCGCCCTGGCTGACCATGACGTTGACGACGTCAGCTGTTTCGATGTTTTCCCCGAGTTCGGGCAACTTGAATTCCGTGGCCATATTCGCGGGTTCCGTTTTTGCTGGTTACGAGGCTACCGGGTTCGGCTTGTCCGGGTCAACGCCCAGGTCCTTGATCGCCTGCTTGAGTATGTCCTTTTTCACGCGGCCGCAGCGTGACAGGGCCGTCAGCGCAGCTATGGTAATGTTTTCCGCATCGACTTCAAAGAACCTTCGCAGCGCCTTGCGGCCGTCGCTGCGGCCGAAGCCATCCGTGCCGAGCACGACGTAGTCGCCCGGGACCCACGGGCGGATCTGATCGGGCACAAGCGCGACGTAGTCGCTGGCGGCGAGGAAGGGGCCTTCCACGCCTTCCAGCGTATCCTGCAGGTAGCTCGTGCGGGCCTTTTTGCCGGGATTGAGCCGGTTGACCCGCTCGGCCTCCATCGCGTCCTCCCGCAGCTGCTTGTAGCTGGTCACGCTCCAGATGTCGCTGGCCACGCCGTACTTGTCGGCGAGGATCTCCTGGGCCCGCAGCGCCTCGTTGAAAATCGGCCCGCTTGCGAACAGCTGCACCCGCGGCGCATCCTTGCTGGCATCCTTGCCGCCGAAGCGGTACATGCCCTTGAGGATGCCTTCCTCTACGCCCTCGGGCATTGCGGGCATCACGTAATTTTCGTTATAGAGCGTCAGGTAGTAGAAGCCCTCCTCCTGCTCCTGGTACATCCGGCGGATGCCGTCCTGGGTGATCACGGCGATCTCGTACGCGAAGGCAGGGTCGTACGCCTTGACGGTCGGCACGGCCGAGGCGATCAGGTGGCTGTGCCCGTCCTGGTGCTGCAGGCCTTCGCCGGCCAGCGTCGTCCGCCCGGCGGTGCAGCCGAGCATGAACCCCTTGGTCCGCGAGTCAGCTGCCGCCCAGATCAGGTCGCCGACCCGCTGGAACCCGAACATCGAGTAGTACATGTAGAACGGGATCGTGTTGACCCCGTGGGTCGCGTAGGCGGTACCCGCGGCGATAAACGACGACATCGAGCCGGCCTCGGTGATGCCCTCTTCGAGGATCTGCCCGTCCTGCGATTCGCGGTAGTACAGCAGCGACGCCGAATCGACCGGCTCGTACAGCTGGCCGGAGTGGCTGTAGATGCCCACCGCCCGGAACAGCGCTTCCAGCCCGAAGGTTCGCGCCTCGTCCGGCACGATCGGCACGATCAGCTTGCCGATGGTCTTGTTGCGCAGGAGCCGGCCGAACATCCGGACAAAGGCCATGGTCGTGGAGACCTCGCGGCCTTCGCTGCCCTTGAGGAACTCGTCGAACTCGCTGATGGGCGGGGCCTCGATCGGGTCGACCCGGACCTTGCGCTTGGGCACGGACCCGCCCAGCGCCTCGCGCCGCTCGAGCACGTAGCGCAGCTCGTCGCTGTCTTCCGGCGGGCGATAGAACGGCATGTCAGCGATATCGTCGTCGGAGATGGGGATGGAGAATCGGCTGCGGAACTCGCGGAGCTCCTCCTCGTTGAGTTTCTTCTGCTGGTGGGTGATGTTGCGGCCCTCGCCGGCCTCGCCCAGGCCGTAGCCCTTGATCGTGCGGGCGAGGATGACGGTGGGGCTGCCCTTGTGTTCGGCGGCGGCCTTGTAGGCGGCATAGACCTTCTCGGGGTCGTGCCCGCCGGGGCGCATCCGGGTGAGCTGCTCGTCGGACAGATGTTCGACCATCTTGAGCAGCTCGGGGTCCTGGCCGAAAAAGTGCTCGCGGATGTAGTCGCCGGACGAGATGCTGTACCTCTGCAGCTCGCCGTCGACCAGGTCGTTCATCCGGCTGATCAGCAGCCCCTTTTCGTCCTTTTCGAACAGGGGGTCCCAGTCGCTGCCCCAGATGACCTTGATGACGTTCCAGCCGGCCCCCTTGAAGGCGGCCTCGAGTTCCTGGATGACCTTGCCGTTGCCGCGGACGGGCCCGTCCAGCCGCTGGAGGTTGCAGTTGATCACGAAGATCAGGTTGTCGAGCTTCTCGCGCGAGGCCAGCGTGATCGCCCCGAGGCTCTCGGGCTCGTCCATCTCGCCGTCGCCGAGGTAGCACCAGACCTTGCCCTCTTCCGGGTGGATGCCGCGGTCGCGGAGGTAGTGCATGAACCGGGCCTGGTAGATCGCCTGGATCGGCCCGAGACCCATCGAGACCGTCGGGTACTCCCAGAAGTCGGGCATCAGCCAGGGGTGGGGGTAGCTCGACAGGCTTGGTCCATCTGTCAGCTCGCGGCGGAAGTTCTGCAGATGCTCGGCGCTGAGCCGTCCTTCCAGGAAGGCCCGTGCGTAGATTCCGGGCGCGGCGTGCCCCTGAAAGAAGATGATGTCGCCGTGGAACTTGCCGTCCTTGCCGTGGAAGAAGTGGTTGAAGCCCACCTCCAGCAGCGTGGCGGCCGAGGCATACGTCGAGATGTGCCCGCCGATGCCGGATTCCTCGCGGTTGGCGCGGACGACCATCGCCATCGCGTTCCAGCGGATGATCGACTTGATGCGGCGTTCCATCTCGCGGATGCCCGGGTAGGGGGGCTGCTGCTCGTGAGGGATCGTGTTGATGTACGGCGTGTTGGCCGTATACGGGATCGGCACCCCCTCGCGGGCTGCCCGCTGGCTCAGCAGCGCCAACAGGTAGGTCGCCCGGTCCGGCCCGTGGCGGTGCATGACATCGTCGAGCGATTCGAGCCACTCGAGCGTCTCGCCCGGATCGACGTCCTCGATGAAACGGGCCTCCTGTTCGTGAGGCTTGGTCGGAACTCTGTCGGTTCGTTTCGGGTTCACTGTGTTCACCTGTGGCCTGGCCACTGCAAAGAACCAATGCCCTCGGCTCGGTTGCGGTTAAGGGGCATCCGGGGCCCGGATGTCTCATGCTGGAGATACTATGCCCACCGGACGCGGATTTCCAATCCGCAACGGGCGCAAGACGATGCGTCCGACGAACGCTCCATGCCGTCATCCTGAGCAACGGGCGCTGCAGCGGGCGGAGCCGGCGGTCGACCTCAGGGGCATCCGGGTCAAGAGACGGTCGGAGCTATCAGGAACCTGCTGGATGGGATCAAGCACGCCTTGGAGCGATCGGCTCGGTGACATCACCGGGAATATAATCCGGCATAAGTGGGTATTCGGTCGGTGCAAAAGCAGGCTGTCATCCTGAGCAAGCGCGAAGGATCTCTACAGAGTGGGTCGCTACACCATGGGCCCGCTGTCCAGTAGAGATTCCTCGCTGCGCTCGGAATGACAACTTCGGTGCTTGCTTGCGTTCTGTGCATGCCGTTCCTCAGGACAACCGCCTGGTCCCGATGGCGGGAGACAACCTCGTGATTCAGAAGGAGCGAACCCAGGACCTGAGTGGCGCCCCGGTGCGGGCGGGCCGGTACGTCCTCTACTGGATGCAGGCCAGCCAGCGGGCCGCCTGGAACCACGCCCTCGAATACGCTACTCGTCAGGCCAACGACCGCGGCCAGCCGCTGCTGGTGGGCTTCGGCCTGACCGAGGATTACCCCGAGGCGCAGGAGCGGCACTACGCCTTCATGCTCGAGGGCCTGGCCGAGACGCAGCGGGCCCTCGCCGATCGCGGCGTGCGGCTGGTCGTGCGGCGGGGCTCGCCCGACCAGGTCGCGGTCGAGCTCGCCGGCGATGCGTCGCTGGTCGTGACCGATCGCGGCTATACGCGGCACGAGAAGGCGTGGCGGGCGCAGGTGGCCGATCAGGCCGGCTGTAAGGTGGTGCAGGTGGAAAGCGACCTTGTCGTGCCGGTGGAGGTCGCCTCGGATAAGCAGGAGTACGCGGCCGCGACGATCCGCCGCAAGATTCACCGGCACCTCGATACGTACCTCGTCGGCCTGGAGGCGACCGAGCTGCGGCGCGACTCTTTGGATATGAAGATGGATGGCGAATCGCTGCAGGACGTCGATGCCTTGCTGAAGGGCCTTCGCATCGACCGCCGGGCGGGGCGGGTGGATGCGTTTCACGGCGGCACCAGCCGGGCCGAGGCGCTGTTGGGCGAGTTTTGCCAACGGAAGCTGCCCCGCTACGCCGACGAGCGAAATGACCCGTCGCTGGACATCCAGTCGCAGCAGAGCCCGTACCTGCATTTCGGGCAGGTCTCGCCGCTGTGGATCGCGCTGCAGGTCATCGCGGCCAAGGGCGCCCCGAAAGAGGCGAAGGATGCCTACCTCGAGGAACTGATCGTCCGCCGGGAACTGGCCCACAACTTCGTCCATTACACCAGCCGGTACGACAGGTACGACGCCCTGCCCGACTGGGCGCGAAAGACCCTCGCCGAGCATGCCGGCGACGATCGTCCGGCCATCTACACCCCCCGGCAGCTCGAGCAGGCCCGCACCCGCGACGAGTACTGGAACGCCGCCATGCGCGAGATGCTCGCCACCGGCAAGATGCACAACTACATGCGGATGTACTGGGGCAAGAAGGTCATCGAGTGGACGAGCGACCCGAAGCAGGCCCATCGCCGGCTGCTGGCGCTGAACAACCGCTACTTCCTCGACGGCCGCGATGCCAACACCTGGACCAACGTCGCCTGGTGCTTCGGCCTGCACGATCGGGCGTGGCGGGAGCGGCCGGTCTTCGGCAAGGTCCGCTACATGAACGCCGCCGGCCTGGAACGCAAGTTCGACATGGCCGCCTACGTCCGCTGGACGGAGGGGTTGTAGCGCGGACGGGCACCCCCCGAGGGTGCATCTGTTATCCGGTGGCGCTTCCAGGGGTCTGCCCCCGTCAGGCGCTGGCGTTTTCCAGGGGTCTGACCCAGGGTCTGACCCCGAGTCGCACGCTTCCTGACAGAATCGATGCCGTGATTTCGTGGCGGCCTGGATGCCTGTGCACGCATATGGGGTCTGACCCCGTGGGACTGGCAGCGGCACGCCGGGGTTTACCGCTCCCTCACGGTCGCGGCTCGTTGAAGCGGGACCGCGATACCACTGCCACCCGCCCGAGCGTTTGCCCCAGGGGGTCAGACCCCGGTGGATCCTTCGGATATTGGTGCCCCCACGGGAATCGGATGCGGGGATTCCGGTGCGGGCGTGCTGCCAGGGGTCAGACCCCCGTCAAGCGCCCGCTCCGCCACCGATCGGTGGATGCAGCCCCCGGCGCTCCGGATAGCACCTCTCTGCCAATCGTGCTACAATCGGGGGAATGGGATTTGCGGGCTTTGTTGCATAGCAGGAAGATCGCGTGCATATTTCCGATGGCATGCTGCCGGCGTACGCCTGGGCGGCTGGCTACGCGGTTGCGGGGCTGGCCGTGGCGGTCGAGGCGCGCCGAGTGCGGGACCGGGACGTGCCCAGGCTCGCCCTGCTCGCCTCGACCTTCTTCGCCGCCTCGCTGATCCATGTGCCGATAGGGCCGGTCAGCGTGCACCTGGCGCTCAACGGCCTGGTCGGGCTGATTGCCGGCCCCGGCGCGGTGATGGTGATCGCGGCGGGGCTGTTGCTGCAGGCCCTGCTGTTCGGCCACGGCGGGCTGACGGCCCTGGGGGTCAACATAGTCAACATCGCCGTGCCGGCCGTGCTGCTGGGTTCGCTGTGTCGCATGTGGATGGCGTCGTTGCCGCCGGCGCGGGCGGCGCTGGTGGCGGGGGTCGCCGGGGCGGCGATCCCGGCGGCGTCCCTGATGATGGTGCTCGGCTGGTCGGCGGTGGCCAGCGATCCGGCCTATGCCGCGGGCTTGCGGGCCTTCCTGCTTGGTTCGCTGCCGATCTGTCTGATCGAGGGTGTGATCTGTGCTGGAACGATATCGTATCTGCTCAAGGTGCAGCCGGCTGTCCTGGGCCTGGCTCGCGGTGCTGGTCGCAGCGATGCTGTGCCCGTCCGCGCTGGCTCATAGCGTGCACGTGGACGCATTCGCCGAGGGCGAACGGACGATCCTGATCGAGGCCTACTACGGCGACGGCAAGCCCGTCGCGGACGCCGCGGTCCGCGTGCTCGCCGAGGATGGCACGCAGGTGCTCGCCGCCAGGACCGACGCCCAGGGGCGGTACCTGCTGCAGCCGAGCGGGACCGAGCCGCTGACGGTCGAGGTCGTTCAGGCCGGGCACAAGGGGCATACGGTGATCGACGGCGAGACGCTGGCGAAAGTCGTTGCCGCGGCCGATGCGAATGAGGGGCCAACCCCAGAGGGGGCGCAAGTTCCACCCTCTGGCGGGCCGGGGCCGGCAGAGTCGCCGTCTTCGGACGATGCATCGGCCGAGCGTGCTGGTGCCGCCGCTTCGGCTCCGGCTGCGATCGGGAAGGCTCCCGGACCCGGCGGACCGGGCACTGTCGCCGCGCGGACGCGGACGCAGACGCCCAGCCGGATCGTCCCGCTGATCGCGGGGGTCGCGCTGATCCTGGCGGCCGCGGCGCTGTGGCAGGTGCGGGTGCTTTCGCGGCGGGTGGAGCAGCTCCGCAAGGAGCGGTTGTAGGGTGGGCTATTGCCCACCAAGGCTTTGTGCATGGATGCGGTGCAGGTTGCGGAGTGCAACGCCCATCCGGAGAATTCCATGGTCGCAGACCGCGCGATCATGGCATCCGGCGTTTACCGCTCCCTTACGGTCGCGGCTTGTTGAGGCATACCGCTCCCTCACGGTCGCGGCTCGTTGTTGCAGGATCGTGGCACCCGACGCCCGGCGGCATCGGTAACTGAACAGGCGACTTCATGCTCGCAATCATCGACCACTACGCACAAAACGATAGCTGGCTGCACCGGTGGCACCCGGTGGTCAAACTGGCGGGGCTGCTGGCGGCGATCGTCGTGGCGGTGAGCCTGCAAGGCGTCGTCGTGCTGCTGGTCGCCCTGGCGGGGGCGTGGGGGCTGGCACTGGCGAGCACCGTGCCGGCCGGGGTGATCCTGCGGCGCCAGAAGGTAGCGCTGCTGCTGGGAGCAGCGGTGGCGGTCGTTGGCTGGATCGCCGGCATCGGCGACGTGCACTGGCGGCTCAAGTGGCTGAGCATTCCGGTCGAGCCGTTTGTTGCCGGGCTGGTGCTCACGCTGAAGATCTCCTGCGTGCTGGTGTTGACGGTGCCGCTGCTGGCGACCCAGCCGTTCTACGTGCTGCTGGACGCCCTGCGCCGCGTGCACCTGCCCGACCGCGTCGTGACGATGCTGCTGCTGATGAGCCGATACAACCTGGTCCTGGCCGACCGGATGCAGAGCACCCTGCGGGCGGCGAAGCTGCGGGGCTTGCAGCTTTCGGCCCGACCGGCGAGACTGCGGCCGCTTGGTTCGATCCTCGGGGCGATGGTGCTGCGGAGCCTCGCCCAGGCCGAACGGGTCGAGCAGGCGATGCGGCTGAGGGGCTTCGACGGACGGATCCGCGTGAGCTGGCCGTATGAGCTGCAGCGGGCGGACTGGCTGAAACTCACGGCTGTCGCGGCGGCGGCTGTCATCCTGCTGGTGTGGGACCTGAGCCTGTGAACGAGATCATCGAATGCATCGGTGCCGGTTATCGCCCCGGGCATGACCACTGGGTGTTGCGGGGGGTCGACCTGGCGATCGAGCCAGGCGAGCGGATCGCGCTGCTGGGCCCCAACGGCGCGGGCAAAACCTCGCTGCTGCACATGTTCGTGGGGATCCGGCCGATCAGCGAGGGGCAGGTCCGCGTGACGGGCCTGGACGTGTCTGATGCGGGAAACCTGCCGGCCGTCCGCCGCGAGGTGGGTCTGGTCTTCCAGGAACCGAACGACCAGTTGTTCTGCGCGACCGTGTATGAAGACGTGGCGTTCGGTCCGCGTCAGATGGGCTGGCCCGAGGCCGAGGTCGATCAGCGGGTCTGCGCGGCGCTGGAGGCGGTAGGCATGGCCGGCGAGGCGCAGGGCGTCTCGCACCACCTGTCCAGCGGCCAGCGGCGGCGGGCATCGCTGGCGACGGTGCTGGTTATGGGACCGCGGGTCCTGCTGCTGGACGAGCCGACGAACGACTTGGACCCGCGCGGCCGGCGGACGCTCGAGTCGATCCTCGACCCGTGCCGCCAGACGCTGATCATCGCGACGCACGACCTGGAATTCGCCCTGCGGGTCTGCCGGCGGGGGGTGCTGCTGGACGAGGGGCGTGTGGTCGCCGACGGGGCGGTGCGGCAGATCCTGTCGGACGGGCAGCTGATGGAGGCGCACGGGCTGGAGGTGCCCGGGTCGCTACGGGGGGCGGCGGTGGATCGGGGGTAGTTCGCCGCCTACAACGCCGGGATCTTGCCCGCGCAGTTGAGATCGTACGCCGCGGACCATAGCAGCAGATAGACCGAGGCGGGGCGTCGGCCGGAGGTGACCCGGCGTTCGGACGGCCGCGACAGGGGCGGCTGCTCCACGGGAGGTCGCTTGAGGCAATGCCGGTTGGCGATGATCTTTTCGGCGACGCCGGTCCCGGCGGCGCAGACGCGAGACCGGCGGGCGGCCTGCCGGGTGAGGGCCCCAAGGCTGGTCGCCCGATCGATGACCTGCCCGGCCTCGTGGGGCTGGCCCAGCATGGTCAGTGTCGCCGCCAGGTTGACCCATGCCCCCGAGAGCATGGGCCAGGCGTCGCAGGCCCTTTCAAAGCAGCGGACGGCGACAAGCGGCCGGCCGCTGGAGACGAACCACATCCCCTGGTTGTTGAGATTGCGGGCGAGTTGTTCGGTCCGGGGCGTTGTCCGTTGTGCTGATGCGGCATCCATCGGTTGGGCGGAGTGGATCGTATTCTCCGGTACGCCAAAGCGGTTATCGGACACAAGGACCTCCGATTCCGGCAGGGACATATTTCCCTGCCTGCACCTGTGGCGCCGAGCCGGAGATCCTGGCGGATGCCGATCCCATGCATCGAAATCGTGTGCTCGCCCGCGCCAGCAGGTACCAACTATTGTCCAGTCTGGTCCGGTCTTTGCAAGACCTGCGGTGACAGAACGTGTCACTGCCTGGAGATTTCGGACGTTTCGCGGGGGTGCGAGGCGGCTCTCAGGGGTCTGACCCCGAAGCGAACGTCGCGGATGGAACCAACGCCGAATTTCCTGGCGAGCCGGCTATCTGTGCATGTCGCCGGGGTCTGACCCCGTGGCGCGGGCGTCGGAGCGTTCTCCCAGGAGGTCAGACCCCGCTGGATCCTTCAGGTCTTGGTGCACCCATGGGAATCGCATACGGGGATTCGGGTGCGGGCGTGCTGCCAGGGGGCAGACCCCCGCAGGCCGCGGGGGCAAACAGCGCCCCCTCGAAACTTCCGGCATCATCGGCAATAATGTCCCGTTGCCAGCCGGACCGGCGAGGTGGCCGGCCAGACAACCCGGACAGTGAACTCGTGGTGCGAACATGATGACCAGCAAGCAGATCCGTCAGGCCTTCATCGACTTTTTCGTGGACAGGCAGCACACGCACGTGCCGTCGAGCACCTCGGTGCCCAACGACGACCCGACGCTGATGTTCACCAACGCCGGCATGAACCAGTTCAAGGACGTGTTCCTGGGCGTGGGCAGCCGGCCCTACAGCCGCGCCGTCGACACCCAGAAGTGCATTCGCGTTTCCGGCAAGCACAACGACCTCGAGGAGGTCGGCCGCGACGGGTATCACCACACCTTCTTCGAGATGCTGGGCAACTGGTCGTTCGGCGACTACTTCAAGAAGGAGGCCATCGCCTGGGCCTGGCAGCTGCTCACCGAGGTCTACGGCTTTGAGAAGGACCGGCTGCACGCGACGGTCTTCGAGGGCGACGAGGCCGACGGGCTCGGCCGGGACGACGAGGCGGTCGAGCTGTGGCGAAGCGTGACCGACATCGACCCTGCGCACATCCACATGTGCTCCAAGAAGGACAACTTCTGGGAGATGGGCGCCACCGGCCCGTGCGGTCCCAACAGCGAGATCCACATCGACATGACGCCGGACAAGTCCGGCCGCGATCTGGTCAACAAGGACGACCCGCGGGTCGTGGAGCTGTGGAACCTGGTGTTCATGCAGTTCAACCGCGGCCCCGACGGCAAGCTCACGCCGCTGCCCGCGCGGCACATCGACACCGGCGCCGGGCTCGAGCGGATCTGCCGCGTCCTGCAGGGCGTCGACAGCAACTACGATACCGACCTGTTCACGCCGATCCTCGAGCAGATCGGCCGGCTCACCGGCAAGAAGTACTCCGCCCGGTTCGACAGCCAGGTCGACACCGCCTTCCGCGTGATCGCCGACCACATCCGCATGCTGACGGTATCGATCACCGACGGTGCCCGGCCGAGCAACGAGGGGCGGGGCTACGTCCTGCGGCGGATCCTGCGGCGGGCGGCGCGGTTCGGCCGGCAGTACCTTGACGCGAGCGAGCCGTTCATTTACCAGCTCGTCCCGGCGGTGGCCGAGGTGCTCGGCCCGGCGTTTCCGGATGTGCCGGGAAGCGTTCAGCGGGTCATGGACATCGTGAGGGACGAGGAGGCGAGTTTCGGTCGGACGCTCGATCGCGGGATGAAGCTCTTCTTCGACGCCGTCGAGACCACAAAGACCGCCAATGAGCGCCTGATCAGCGGCTCGGTCGCGTTCCGCCTGTATGACGAGGCGGGCTTTCCGGTCGACCTGACGAGGCAGATGGCCGAGGAAAACGGCCTGTCTGTCGACGAGGCCGAGTTCGAGCGCCTCATGCAGGAAAAGCGCCAGCGCGACCGTGCGGCCACCAAGGGGCGGATGGCCGGGATGCAGGCCTTCGACGTGCAGCTGCCCGCGACCGACGACCGCGACAAGTGGTCGAAACTGGCTGGCGACGGCAAACTGCTCGGCTGGGCCCTGCAGGGCAAGTTCATTGCCGAAGGCCGGCTCGACGAGGCCGGCGGCGAGGCGGGCCTGGTCCTCGACCGCACCTGCTTTTACCCGGAAGCGGGCGGGCAGGTCGGCGACGTCGGGCTGATCAGCAGCGCCACCGGCACCTTTGCCGTCGACGATACGCAGAAGGTCGGCGACGCGGTGGTCCACGTCGGCAAGGTGACCGAGGGCTGGTTCGAGCCGAACCAGCCGTGCCAGCTCCACGTCGAGGGCATCCGCCAGCAGACCGCCCGCCATCACACGGCCACGCACCTGCTGCATTGGGCCTTGCACAAGGTGGTTGGCGAGCACGCCGCGCAGAAGGGCTCGCTGGTCGACCCGGAGCGGCTGCGGTTCGACTTCGAACACAACCAGCCCCTCACGGCCCACGAGACGGCCGAGGTCGAGAGGCTGGTCAACGTCCGGATCGCCGAGGACGTGCCGGTCAGTTGGCGGGAGATGCCCTATGGCGAGGCGAAGGAACTGCCGGGGCTGCAGGCGCTGTTCGGCGAGAAGTACGGCGATGTGGTCCGGATGGTGGAAATCGGCGAGGGGCTCAGCCGGGAACTGTGCGGCGGTACGCACCTCGACCGGACCGGCCAGGCGGGCGCGTTCTTGATCGTCGGCGAGGAGGCGATCGGCAAGGGCATCCGCCGGATCACCGCGCTGGCGGGCGAGGCGGCTGTTGCGCACATGCAGAAGACGCGGGACATCGTCAGCCAGGTAGCCGGCGAGCTTCGGTGCTCGCCGGATGACATCCCCGTGCGGATCAGGAACCTGCAGGAGCAGGTCCAGACGCTGAAAAAGCAGCTGGCCAAAGGCGCTTCCCAGGACCTCAAGGGCGCGACCGATGAACTGCTCGACACGGCCGAGAAAATCGGCGGGGCGGCGGTGATCACCGGCGAGTTGCCCAACGCCGATCCGGCCCGGCTGCGCGAGGCCCTCGACGTCCTGCGGAGCAAGGCGGGCTCGGCGGCGATCCTGGTGGGCACGAAGGTGGATGAGGGCAAGGTTCTGCTGCTTTCGGCGATGACTGAGGACCTGGTGAAAAAGGGCCTGCACGCCGGCAACCTGATCAAGCAGGTCGCGGGCATTGTCGGCGGCCGGGGCGGCGGCAAGCCGGACATGGCCCAGGCCGGCGGCAGCGAGCCGGACAAGCTGGACGAGGCCATTGCGGCGGCCCGCAAGGCGATCGTGGAGAAGTTGTCATCCTGAACGAAGTGAAGGGTCTCCGCCAAGCGGAGCATCCTCCGCTTGCGTTTGGTGCGTCCCAGTTGTCATCCTGAACGAAGTGAAGGATCTCCGCCCGGCAGGGCGCTTCTTCGTTGTCATCCTGAGCAACGCGAAGACTCTCTGCCTCGCAAGGCGCTAAACCATGAGCACGCTGTCCAGTAGAGATTCTTCGCTGCACTCAGAATGACAGCCTTGGCGATGATACGCGGTGTTTGCGCAGGTGCGAACAAATGAAAACAGGTGTGATCAGCGATACGCACGGCAGGCTCGATCGGACCCGCGCTGCGCTTGCGGTGTTCGACCTCGAAGCCGTCGAGATGGTCCTGCACTGCGGCGACGTCGGTGACCTGGCGATCCTGGAGCTGTTCGTCGGCAGGCCTTTCCGGTTCGTCTGGGGCAACACCGACCGGCCCGACGCGAGCTGGCGGCGGGCGCTGCAGACCTGGGAGATGGAGTGGCCCGACAGCAGGCCTCTGCAGTTCGAGCTGGCGGGCAAGCGGATCATCCTCGCCCACGGGCATGAACGGACGTTCCCGCAGGTGGCCGACGAGTGCGACGCCGATTTTCTGTTCTTCGGCCACAGCCATACGCCCGCGCTGGTCCGCACGGGCGGCTGCACCGTCGTCAATCCCGGCGCGATCCACCGGACGCCTCAGCCGACCGTCGCGATCGTGGAGACGGACACCGGCGAGGTGCGTCACCTGGACCTGGCCGGGCGGGAGGTTGCGGTCCGGTAGCGTTAGCGGAAGCTCCGCTCGAACTCTTCCTGCGTCAGCAGGGCGCGGTTGATCGTCGGCAGCATCACCGGTTCGCCCGCCAGCTGCAGGTGACAGCCGACCTTGTAGCCGCCGACCGTCTGGGTGCAGTGCACGACCTTCAGGACGGTCTTGTAGTAGCCGTCCTCCAGCGGGAGCACCAGTTCGCCTTCGGTGCGAGCCCGTATCGAGCGCTTGCAGTGCAGGCCCACGCCGGTCATCGAAATGTCGCGGATGCTGACATATTCCTTGGCTTCGGTGCCGTCTTCATCTGGGAAGTAGAACTCGGCCGGGCTGCGCAGCAGCCAGCGGCAGCAGCCCCGCTTGAGCAGCAGGTCATCGGCCTGTACGTCCTCCGGCAGGTCCGCCAGCAGGCGGAACAGGTCGTCCGGCGTCAGGTCCTTGTACTGCCTCGGTTCGTTCGTAGCCATGGCGATTCAAGCCTCCCAAGCACATCGAGTCCTCGCGGTCCACGGTCGGACGCAGTTTGGCTGCGCCGACACTCGAGGGGTGTATCGGTCCGCCTTAGGGTCAGCTTTAGGATCTTGGGCCCAAGACGCCCGGGCATCCGTTGTCTCGTGGCTTCTTCCAGGGGTCTGACCCCGAGTCGCACGTTTCCCGGCAGAATCACTGCCTGGATTTATGGGGGCCTGGATATTTGTGACGCCACTGGGGTCTGACCCCGTGGGGTTCGAGCGGTACGCCGGGGTTTACCGCTCCCTCACGGTCGCGGCTCGTTGAAGCAGGACCGTAAAGCCTCTCGCAGCGTTTGCCCCGGGGGTCAGACCCCGTTGGATCGTTCAGGTGTTGGTGCCCCCATGGGAATTGAATGCGGGGATTCGGATGCGGGCGTGCTGCAAGGGGTCAGACCCCCGTGAGGCGCCCGCCCGCCATCGATCGGCGGATGCACCCCCAAGACGTCGGCGCGCCGACGGTGTACAATGCGGGTTTGGCACAAGAGCGGGTTCGACAAAGGGCAGAGCAGGCGCGGCGGGGCCGCGCCGGATTTCGGGGCAAGGCGATGAAGTTTCAGGCCGTAAAGGGCATGCGGGATTTCTATCCGGAGGACATGGCGACGCTGAGCTGGATCCTGGAAGGCTGGCGGCGGGTGAGCCTGCGCCACGGGTTCCAGGAGTACGACAGCTCGATCCTGGAGTACCTCGACCTGTACACCCTCAAAAGCGGCGAGGGGATTGTCTCGGAGCTGTTCCATCTGACCGACCGCGGCGGGCGCGACCTGGCGATCCGCCCCGAGGTCACCCCGACACTTGCCCGCATGGTTGCCGCAAGGGCCAATACGCTGCCCCGGCCGGTCAAGTGGTTCACGCTGCCGCGGCTGTGCCGGGCCGAGCGCCCGCAGCGCGGCCGGACCCGCGAGTTCTTCCAGTGGAACATCGACGTGATCGGCTCGGACGATTCGATCGCCGACGCCGAGTGTATCTTCGTGGCGATCGACTATCTGCGCGAGGCGGGCCTGACGGCCGGCGACATCGTCGTGCGGATCAGCGACCGCCGGCTGATCGGCGGGATCCTGGCCGGTGCCGGGTTTGACGCCGAGCAGCAGGAGAAGGCCTTCGCGATCCTGGACAAGGCCCAGAAGATCGAAGAGGCGAAGCTGCGGGAGATGTGGGACGAGCCGTTCAAGGACGTGCTGACCTTCGACACGCTGCAGGGCCTGATGCGCAGCGAATCGCCGGAGCAGTTCACCGCCGCTGCCGACGCCGCCGGGCTCGACCCGGCCGGTTTCCAGGTCGCGATCGATGCGCTGCACGAGACGTGGGGTCACCTCCAGCGGTTCGGCGTGATCGACTATTGCCGGTTCGACCTGCACGTCGTGCGGGGGCTGGCGTACTACACAGGCATCGTTTTTGAAATTTACGATCGCGGCGGGCAGCTGCGGGCGCTGGCAGGCGGGGGGCGGTACGACAACCTGCTGAAGCTTGTCGGCGGGCCGGCGATTCCGGCCGTCGGGTTCGGCATGGGCGACGTGGTGCTGGCGGAGCTGCTCAAGGACCTCGGGCGGCTGCAGTCGATCTCCACGGCGGTGGACGTGTATGTGGTCGACACGGACGCGGCGATGTTCCCGGACGTGTTGGAGGTGGTCGCGGGGCTTCGCCGGGCAGGGGTCACCGCCGATTTCAGCTACAAACGGCAGGCGCTCGGCAAGCAGCTCAAAAGCGCCAGCCAGCGCGGTGCCCGCGTGACGGTGATCCTCGGCGAGAAGTACAAGGCCGGCCGGATCGTCGAGGTCAAGGACATGCAGACCGGCGAGCAGCGGGATCTGGCTGTGGAGGAACTTCTCGCCCGGCCGCAGGAGCAGATCGGCGCGGGCATGTAGGGCGGGCTGTGCATGTAGGGCGGGCTCTGCCCGCCAAAGCCATTGCCGGGTGCCACGGTCCTGCGAAGCAGGGAAGCAGGACCGTGAAGTTAGGAGTACCGGCTTTAGCCGGCGCTTGGAGTCCCCGCTTTAGCGGGCGTTCGGAGTCCCGCCTTATGCTCTTTGACAAACTAATCGGGTGCCAGGCCGACATAGCGTAGCAGCTCCGGTGAGGCCGTGGCAAATTGGCTGAAGAAATCGC
>JAWLBS010000054.1:0-19664 GCA_041687575.1 Phycisphaerae bacterium
CGCCCCAGGCGTGCGAAGCGGTTGTGTGGCGATGCAGCCCCGCGACCCGCTGACCCCGGGTAGCCAGCCCCAAATTCTGGTTCAGCCCTGTAAGGGCTGGATAAGCGTTGCGAAGCGCCGGCACTCGCAGGAATAACCCGCGTTTCGGCCACTTATCACACACCTGCCTCTGCGGGGTCGTCCTGTTCGCTCGACTCCCGCAGGAATTGAATCAACAGCACCGCATTGACCAGCGCCCACACGCCGAAAGCCACAAGGACCGCCAGCGGCGGACGGTCCCTGCTGAGCGCAAACCAGTCTCCAACCAGGCCAGCCTGCCCGCGCGAAATCGCCGTGCCTATCATGCCGATCCATACGACCACATACAGCATGCTGAATCCCGCCGCCCACTTGGCGGCCCTTCGACTGCCCTGGCGCACGGAGTCTCCCAACGCCCAGACAATCAGCACGAAGACGTCCACGTTCAACGTCCTCGCAAGCAACATCAGCAATCCGATCACAATGAACTGGCATCCCGCCTGCCACTGCACGGATCGCCCTAGCCGATCGACCCGCCGCAGCGTCGGATCCTCCTCCAGGGCGAACGTCTTCAGGTCGTCCGGATCAAAGGTCGTGCCGCACTCGGGGCAAAGGTTTCCCGACAGCCCCTCCACCGGATAGCCGCACTGCAGGCAGATCCTGCGCGCCGGCTGCTCCGTGCCAAACTCCAGCACGACCGCCAGAACCGGCTCGCCTCCCACCCGCAGGCCCTTGCGAAGCCGCTCCTCGTCCTGGTCCCACATCCGCATGATCGCATGCTGCAGCCCCAGCCGCGCCGCCTCAGGCGAATCGCCCTCGTACTGCAGGTCGAGGTCCCTGCACAGCGCCACCCACGTCCGGGTCTTGCGAACGAGCCGGCACCGAAGCGGCAGCCCCCAGCCAGGCACCTGTTTGCCGGTGTTGATGCGAATGCCGCGATCGACGGTTCGCGTGAGGAAGGCCATCGACTGGATGTTCTCCTGACGGTTGCCCATGATCGGTCATAACTCGCAGATCAGGAGGTCAACGAGGACGGATCTACTCGCCCTCCGCCCCCGGCAGCTCGAGGAGCCGGACATCCTCCAAGTCCACCGTCCGCCCTGCAGCCCGCTTCGAGGCAACCGGGTCCTCCCTCGATAGGATGAAGAACTCCTGGCCCTGGTATGTGACCGTCTTGCGGCGACTCCAGGCGTCAGGGAAGGTGACCCCAGGTGTTGAGGTTTGGACATCCAGACGTATGCGGTCCTTGAAGATCGTGATCTCGTTGGCCAGAAGATCCTCCGCCGTAGTCAGCGAGGCCGAACCGAGGCCGGCATCGATCAGTGCGGCTAACAATCGTCGCACGTTCTCCGGCGTTGCCTCGATCAGAATGTCCAGATCGAACGTGGCGCGCGGCACGCCGTGCAGGATCGCGGCAATCCCGCCGATGACGACGTACTTTACCTCATGCCGCTGAAATGATCTGAATACGCCCTGCAACCGGTTCAACATGCTTGCGTTCCTGCAAGGCCGGATTCACGGCCAGCGCCAGGTCCGTAAACGCGCACAGCATCTCCATCCGCTCGGCCATGCTCAGCGATTGAAACCAGCGGGCCTTGGCCTCGGGGTCCTCATCTCGGCGATCGTGTGTGACGGACGGCTTCATGTCGATCGCCCCTCTAATCCAACCACTGCTTCTTATCCTTCAGCTTCATCGGCAGGTACTCCTCCGTCAGGTACTCCAGCCGCTTGTTGATCATGGCTTCGACTTCCATCTTGAAGCCGTTGGCGAGCATCTTGTTCACTTCCCGCACCCAGGGCTTCTTGTCCTTGAACCACGGGTACTTGAGGATCTGCTTGGCGCGGTTGATGTCGGTCTTATCGAGGCCGATCTTCACGTCGTCGGTCAGGCCGCAGCGGGCGTAGTCGAAACTGGAGACCCCCAGGAACTTCGCATCGGGCACCGCCATCCGCTGCGACTCGTACGCCAGGTTGATCGAGCCCTGCTTGATCACCGAGTAGATGTAGTATCCCCACGGATCGTTATCCAGCAGGGTGTACACCGGCAGCCGCAGCTCGTGATGCATCCGGTTCAGCAGCCGGCGGACGCCGCGCGGGGGCTGGCCGCCGCCGTGCATCAATATGCACTTGTGCTTGGCGGCGAACTTGTCCTCAACAAACCGCCGCCAGACGGTGTCTTTTTCGACGTGCAGGATAAACTTCGCGTCGCACTTCTTGAACTGGATCACGTCCGGCTCGACGATCGAGGGGATCGAATAGCCCCCCGAGCCCAGTCGGCTGGCGTCGATCGTGTCGCCGCTGTCGATGAACACCAGCTGCCCGACCAGCGCCCCGCGATTCGACGCGTAGATCCGCAGCTCCTCCCGCAGCGCATCGAGAGCCACCTCGAGGTCCTCGATGATCGGGTCGCTCTCGGCCTGGTCGTCGAAGGTCTTTTCGTTCGTGCCGGCGATCGTGTGCTTGGCGCGGTAGTACACCTGACGAATGCTGGCCGTCTTGCCCGCCCCCGCCAGCTCCTTGCAGAACGAGGCGATCAGCATCGACTGCATGAACTTCTTCGCCTGGCTGAGGTTGAAGAAGTTCCGCGTCTGCTTGTTGCCGCCCATCTCGATGATCCGCCGCTTCGGGTCGAACGAGACGTTCGACAGCGAACGGATCGGGATCTCCAGGTACGGGTCCACCCCGCCGCCGGCGAACTTGACCATCTGCTCGGCCATCCCGGTGATCTTCTCGGCGGCGTCCACCCGCTTGACCTTGCTACGGCGCTTCGGCGGGGCCTCGGGTGTCGTGGCGGTTTTCGGTGTATCCTTGGTTTTCGTCGTTTTCTTGGCCATATCTCTTTCGGGACTTCCTTTTTCGGTCTCGCAACCGGGTCGGCGATTGCGGGTTTCTGTCGTCCCTGACGGGACTCAAGAAACAAAAACAACAACCAGGGGGTAAGGGCCCCCGGGTTCCCGGGACTTGCGTCCAGGGCTATTTGCTTTCGTCCCTTGCGGGACTGAAAAACAACGGCAACGAGCCTGCTTCCTGATTGAGCTGCAACCGAGTCAGGAACCGGCTTCCTGCATAACGCATTGGTGGGCAATAGCCCACCCTACAACTACTTCCTGCGCAACGTGCGGGCGGGCAACAGCCCACCCTACAACGGCTTTGGCGGGCACAGCCCGCCCTACATACTACATACTGACCCCTGACCCCTGATCCCTGACCCCTTCTTGCTGTTCAACTCGCCTTGCGCTGCCGCTCGCCGGCTTTGCCCTTGCCTTCGGCCGGGCTGTCGTCGCCAAAGAGGCCTTCCTCGCCCTCGACCTCCTGCTGGTTCTGGGCGACCACGATCGTCGTGTCGTCGATGATGCCGTTCTCGGTCGGCTCGGCTGATTCTTCCTCCGGGGCGATCGGCCGGCCCTCGTCGTCGAGCTGGATGTCGGCTATCTGCGTCCGCTGCTGGGCGATCCTGATCAGGTCGTCGCGGAAGGCCTCCCTGTCGATCTCGGTGATGGAGTTGATCGCCTCGACCACCTCGTGGATATAGCGGATGAACACGCTGCGGCGCTGCCCCTCGCGCTGCTGCTTTTTGCGCTTGCGAAGGTAGGTCGAGAGCTTCCGCCCGCACTCCTTGAGCGCCAGGCGGATCTCCTTGGCGATCTCGTCGTAGTCGGCGATCGCCTCCTTCGACTCGCTCGTAAACGGCACCCACACGCTGGCCATGTGCACCATCACCACCAGCGGTCCGACCGGCAGGCCCCCGCTGGGCTGGCTCATCTCGTAGTTCCGCCAGTTCGTCCCCGCCACCGCCTTGAATACCGAACACGCGCTCTGCTGGTACAACAGCGGCACCCGGTTGGCAAAGCGGATCACCTTGGCGCTGTCATCCCGCGACAGGTCCCCGCCGTACGCCAGCCCCACCTCGATCAGAAACGGGTTGCCGCGGTAGACCGCCGGCTCGCGCGTTACAGCGGTATAGAACTCCGCCTTGACCCCCTGCAGCAGCCCCGCCAGGATCTGCTTGGCCCCGATCGGCGCCACGCAGTTGGTCGGCGGCGCCTTGATCTTCGTCTTCTGCATCGCCCGGTACAGCGCCTCCGCCTGCGGCAGCGACAGACTCTGCGGCTTGTCCGTCTCATTCAGGTCCGCCAGCTTCACGATCGCCTTGGCAACCGCGGAGGTGACGCGACTGAAATGACTCTGCAGGAAAACCGTCAGCCGCTTCTCCGGTGTCTCCTTCAGCAGCCGAAGCAGGTTCCCCAGGTCGATCCCGTACGGATGCGGCTTGATCTCCGACGGCAGCGGCGGCAACTGCTCGACCCCGCGCTCGTACGTCGAAACCTCGCCAGCCGGGTTCTTGTAGACGAACCGGACGTGCGGGTTGGCGATCGACGTCTGCAGCACATACTCGTCGACCGACTGGCGACCCTTGTTGTACGATGCCGACATCGCGATCTCGACCCGCGTGCCGTGCGGCCAGTCGACCTCGACCTTGACGTTCTTGATGATATCGGGCTTGTTCTTGGCGGTGTCGATCCGCAGTTCGAACAGGTGCGCCGGCTGGCTCTCGCCCGTCCGCGAGATGATCCGCACGGGCTGCCCCGTCGTCAGCAACCCGTACATGCCCGCCGCACTGATGCCGATGCCCTGCTGGCCTCGGCTCATCTTCAGCCGGTGAAACTTCGACCCGTACAGGAGCTTGCCGAAGATGTTGGGGATCTGCGCCTTGACGATGCCCGGCCCGTTGTCCTGGACGCACACGCAGAACCGGTCCTCGCCGATCTGGCGGAGCTCCACCTCGATCTCCGGCAGGATCCCCGCCTCCTCGCACGCGTCGAGGCTGTTGTCCACGGCCTCTTTGACACTGGTCAGCAGGGCCTTGCGCTTGTTGTCGAAGCCCAGCAGGTGGCGGTTCTTGGCAAAGAACTCGCTGACCGAGATCTCTCGCTGCTGGGTGGCCATGCTCGTGGCCATCGAATGATCGACCACCGCCTTGCGCCGCGATGTCGCCTTACCTCCAGCCACCCCATCGCCACCGGCCGCGCCGGCGCCGGCCACGCCATCGCTGGGGCCGGCGGCGCCACCTGCGGCGCCGGCTGTCTCGGCGGCACCGCCCTGGTCCAACTCCTCCGCCGCCACGCCTTCGTCGTCCGCAGTCGCCTGCGGCAAGTCGAGCAGGCTCGGCCCTTCGGCCTCGGCCGCCTGCTTGCGCCGCGCAGAGCGGGCAGACCTGGCCTGCCCCCCCGCCACGTCCACCGCCTGAGGCTCACCCATTCCCGGCATATCGAGCGTGTACTGCCCGGAGTCGTTGTGATTCATACGTTTCGCCATTGCTGAACCTGGTTCACTTCCATTACGCGAGATACCGCGCCACCGCGCCTCGCCAATACCTACGACGCAAGGCCGCGGCCGGTAACTATATTGTCGCCAATCCTGCAATCAAAACTTTCACCCGCCAGCCGCAGCCCGGCCACGCCGGCCTTAGCCCCCGGCCGCCGCGACCGATCCCCCCGGGTGCCTGTCCGCGTCGTCCCATAACATCCGCCGCTAACCCGCAGCAACCAGGCCGCCCGGCCCCATTCGCCATTCCCGTATTATACATGCTCGACCCGACAAAGGGTAGCTATTTGTTAGGGTGCAAAAGGCAAGATATCCCGTCCTTCGCGCCAGTATAAGTCCTTGCAGCCAAAGTGGAAACGACGCACCCGGCGGGGACCGCCCGCCGGGTGTTCGTACTTCTATTCGGTTCTGTCGCCGTCTGTAGGGTAGGCTATTGCCCACCAAGGCACTACGCAGCACGCCATCCGCAATGCAGGGGCCACACTTTCCGGAGAAATTACCGCGACCTCACGGTCGCAGCTCCTTCCCGCTTGCTCGTCGGGGGCCACCTGTTATCTCAAAGCACCGACCACATCCGTCGCACTCAGCCGACCAGCGCCTTGACCTTGTTGGCCACATCCTCAGCCGAGAGGCCCACGTACTGCAGCACCTCGTCCGGGGTGCCGCTCTTGGGGATCCGCCGGACCGTCATGCCCTCGACGCGGGTGTCGCCCTGCTCGCTGGCTGCCTCGGCTACCGCCGACCAGAGCCCACCGACGTAGTTGTCCTCAACCGTCAGGATCACCCCGCCAGTCTTCTTCGCCGCCGCCAGGATCGGCTCAGCGTCCATCGGGAAGCAGTACGCATCCACCAGCGTGCAGTTGATCCCCGCCTTCGCCAACTGCGCCACCGCATCCTTCACCACGTGTACCATGTAGCCATTGGTGACGATCGTCAGCGCGTCGCCCTCGGCCAGCACCTTGCTGCCGCCGATCTCGAACGTCTCGTCCGGCTTGTACAGCAGCGGCGTGTCCGGCCGGAACGTCCGCATGTACGCCATCCCGTCGAAATTGGCGATCAGCTCCGTGCACCGGTACGCCCCCACCGCGTCGCACGGCTGGAAGAACACGCACGCCGGCTGGCCGAAGCCATTGTCCGTCAGCGTGAACGACCGGAAGAACGCAACGTCCACCAGGCCCATCTGGCTCGGCCCGTCGGCACCCAGCGAAACACCCGCGTGCGAGCCGACGATCTTGATGTTCGCCCGGCCGATGCTCGCCATTTCGACCTGGTCGTATGCCCGGCTGATGAACTTGGCGAACGAACTGGCGAACGGGATATACCCCGCCGCCGCCAGCCCCGCCGCCGTCGAGATCATGTTCTGCTCGGCGATTTTGCACTCGAAGAACCGCTCCGGGTACTTCTTGGCGAACATCTCGGCGAAGGTCGAGTTGCTCACGTCGCCATCGAGCGCCACGATCCGCTCGTCCGCCTGCCCCAGCGCCGCAAGGGCCGCACCATACGCCCGACGCGTCGCCAGTTTGCCCTTGGCCAGCGCACCCGAAAGGCCGACGAAATCGATTCCCTGCTCGAACGGCATCATCTCGATCCGCCCGGCTGGCAGTGCTTTGGACTGTGCCTTCGGCGCCGGCGGGGTCATCTGCACCTTGGGCTCAGCGGGGATGTTCCGCTTGCTGAGCATGGCGTCGAGGTCGGCCTCGGCCTCGGCGACCTGGTCAGCCGGCAGCGGCTTGCCGTGGTTGCTGCGATCCTTCAGGGCACTCACGCCCCAGCCCTTTTCGGTGCGGGCGACGATGGCGGTCGGCGCATCCGCCTTGCCGGCCTTCGCCAGCGCCTGCAGAACGGCCTCGGGATCATTGCCGTCGATATCCTCAACGGCAAAACCGTAGGCATCGAGCTTGGCCGCCAGCACCTCGGCCGACTGCTGCTTCGAGACGTAGTCGGCCTGGCCCTGGGCGTTGCAGTTGAAGATCGGCACGACCGCATTGAGCTGGTTGTCGATGATGAAGTCGGCCGCCTCCCAGACCTGCCCCTCGCGGCTCTCGCCGTCGCCGATGATGGTGTAGATCCGCCGGTCGCTGCCCCGCATCTTCGCGCCAACGGCCAGCCCCGCCGCCACGCTCAGCCCCTGGCCGAGCGAACCGGTCGCCGCGTCGAAAAACGGCATCCCCTCGGCCGGGTTCGGGTGGCCGTCGAGGATGCTGCCGATCTCGCGGAGGGTCGGCAGGTCCTTCGGGCTGAGTTTGCGGGCCTCGTCCTTGCTCCTGCCCGCTACGGCCCCCATGTCAGCCAGGGCGGCATAGACGATGGGCACGGCGTGGCCCTCGGAGAGCACGAGACGATCGTTGTCGGGGTTCCACGGGTCCTGGGGGTCCCAGCGCATCTGCTTGTACAGCAGACAGATGACCAGGTGCGCCAGAGCCAGGCCGCTGGAGGGGTGCCCCGAGCCGGCCTTGGTGGTCGACTCGATGGTGTACTTGCCGAGCAAAACGGCCTTGGCCTCGATGGCCTGAACAAGATCTGCCATACCGGCTTCGGTTGTCTGCGTCATCGTGCTACCTCTCGTAAGTTTCGGTCGTTAAAGGAGTTTCAGGGGTCGCCCGCCGCACGCCACCAATCTGTCGTGTCGCGCCCGCAACCCCGGCGCCAAGACGGAATAACACGGTACAGTAATTCCTTTGTCCGCCGCTGGCAAGGCCTTGCGGCCTGGGCTCCAAGGCAGGAATTCCTGCTTCAGCCGATGTAGGGCGGGCTGTGCCCGCCAAGCTCGGAGTCCCGGCTTCAGCCGGCGTTTGGAGTCCCGCCCTATGCTTTTTGACAGACTAATCCGGCAATGCTCGCTGGTAGACCGCCTCACGGTGCACGTTGGCGCCCATAGGTAAGAGGCTTTCCGCCTGCGGCACAACCAGATTGTCAAAAAGCATCAGGCGGTTCTGCCCGAGCGAGCGATGCGAGTGGCCGAGCCTCGGGGTCGAGGACCGCCCGATAACCGCTCTGGGCCTTGCGGTAACGAAAAGCCGCGGACAGCATGTTCCATATTCAGGACAGGCCGCCTACAATTGGCACGGATTCGATGCTATTTGCCTGCCAATAGGCGAGCCGCCCGCTATAATCGCGGCAGTGGACAGGCAGAGGGAGCATCGCCCTTGTTTTGTATGTATATGGAGGCACGATAGCATGGCTGACAGCCAGAACACCGCATCGGAAATTCGTCCGAAGGTCGAGAAGGAGCTCGAGGAGATCCGCACGCTGATCCAGCAGGACGGCGGGGACATCGAGTTGGTGAACATCGACGACGAGGGCAACGTCTTCGTGCAGCTGCAGGGGGCCTGCGTGGGCTGCCCGCGGGCGCAGATGACCTTGCAGCTCGGCGTGGAGCGCCGCCTCAAGGAGCGGATCCCCGAGGTCAAGTCGGTAGCGGCGGTATAAAGGCCGTCCAGCCGGAACGATACGTCGCCACGGCCCCCGCGCCGGCCGATAACCGGCGCGAGGCGGCCCTGCCGGGTGCGTTTCGACCCGCTTTTGCACGCCAGGTCGCCCGGACCGCTTGCATCGCCGGGCCAAAACGGCATAATGGTCGATCTGCGACCAAGATACGGGGCGTAGCTCAGCCTGGTTTAGAGCGCTGCGTTCGGGACGCAGAGGTCGGAGGTTCAAATCCTCTCGCCCCGAGTCTTCCCGAGAAAAAGCCCTTCGGCCAGAACCGGAGGGCTTTCTTTTTATACCGAAAGTACTTACGATCGGACTCCATGTCCACCCCGGTTCAAAGACCAAGGGGAGGTGACTGGATTGCCACACGCGTCCGATCCACTCATTGAGCAGCTGCTCCGGGACAGCCAAGCCGTCGTCCGATGGCTCACGCTCACACAGATCCTGAATTGCCCGGGCAAGGCCCCAGATCCAGCAGGCGCAACATGACCTGTTGGACTCGCCGCATGTCCGCCTGTGGCTGGACTGCCTGTTCCCGTCGCAGTGGCTTCAGGAGAAGCCCGTGGGTTACTGGGTGACGGGCTCCCACATGGGGTTGGAGGCAACCGACGTTCAGAGCAGACCCGCCGGAGCGAGTCGACGCTGCGCGCCCTTCGGGTCCTGCACCGCCGTAGCCGCTAGCGGCGGCAAGACGGGACTGCTTTGGCAGGCTCCGAGAAAGGCTACTGCCCGGGTCGGTTCAAAGTTCGGCGCCCGGTCGCCCCGAGTTTTCCCGGAAGAAAGCCCTT
This sequence comes from Phycisphaerae bacterium, assembly GCA_041687575.1. GTDB lineage: Bacteria > Planctomycetota > Phycisphaerae > UBA1845 > JANYLN01 > JANYLN01. The sequence goes on from JAWLBS010000054.1 coordinate 9,561, forward strand.
CGACCCGCAGGTCGAAGGGCTTTTGCTTGCCAGAATGGGACTTACGTCAATCAAACGCGGTTCAAGCCCAGCTCTCCAGGACTTGGCTGCCGCACCGTCACCCCAAGCTGCTTCGACTTGATGAACCGATGGAGGTAGGCCGGAGGGCCCAATACCTCGCCACTCGTGCGATGCTGAACAATTCTTCCCGCCTTGCCTCGGAAAACAACGGAGATGGCATGCCTGCCGAGTGGCAGCAGGTAGTTCGCCATACGGAGGCCGAGCGCCGTGCCGATTTGCCCGATCGCTCGGCGCGTTCCCCGCGACCCCAGGCGCAAATTGAACCATGGATTGACAAAACTACCGATGACAATCAACTCGCCGCCGACAGCCAGGACGCGACTCGCCTCCTGAAGGAAGGCTGCTGCGGTGTGTTCCGATCGGAAACCATAGCCACGAGGGCCGACACTGACGATCAAGTCGATGCTCCCTGACCTGAGCGGAAGAGATTCGGCATCCATTCTAAAGTCGTTGGCCGGGTTCCAGTCGCGATCCGTAGCCACGAGCGAAATACTGCGAAACGCAGACCCGCCACGCCGCATCGGTCGGCGATTGGCATAGCGCAGCAGGGCGCGGCGAAGGCTTGCATCTGCCCCCAGGTACCGCGTGAACAATCCGGCATCTTCGCCCACCTGCTTTCCTCCCGCACCGATTTCAAGAACCCGAAGCGACCTCAGGTACAGCCGTCTCTGCCCGACTTTGCAACGATCTGCGCATCCGGTCATCGCATCCCCCTTCCTCGAACCGTTCAGCGACAATCGCATATCCTGCCCGCCTCATCGGATCTTCCGAAAACGGCAGGCCTTACCGACTACACAATCACGTACTTAGATGCAGTGATCCGCACACTCTGAAGACAACCCGTGGGATATGTCCCCCAGGCAATTGCACGCGAGAGAGTTGAGCCCCGTCGCCTGGCGAACATGTCTTGTTTCCTTGCAGATCGCGACGACGCTTCCCCCAAAGTGCCGGGCGCAAAGCCCTGCAACCGCCTTGTATGCCGCGATCCTGTCCCCGGCAGGGATGTGCCAGTGGGTTCCATCCCGCTCAACCCGCCGCGGCTTCCACTCCATCTCGGGAACGCCCCAATAGCAGCGCCAGCGGTGCAGTTGAGGCGTCGATTCGCGATAGGTTCCGAGCGTAATCCGTGTCGGCCGATGGCCGTCTGCAGCGGCCTGAGCAAGGAACTGGCGATAGATCTCCAGCCAACCATCGGGCGTCAGGATCGGATCAAGGCGCCACCGGACGTCAAACCCCATCCGCTGGGCCTCAAGAGCGGCTTGCATGCGGTCCGCGACTGACGGGGTGATACGTTCCAAGGTGTCCGGCCATTTGCCTTCCCACAAATCCGCGATGCGTTCAGGGTTCAGGGAAAAACTGACAATGATGTTGTCTGTGGGCAGATCTCGAAGAAAACGCGTGTTCCTGCTCTTCGTCAGCAGCAGGAGTTTCGCTCCCTTGGGGTTGCGCACCGGGTCGGCGAACATTGGTATGAGCGTGCGTGCATGATGGAAGATTCCTTCGAACAAAAGCGAGTCCGAGCGATCCGTGCCCAGTCCAAGTGAATGTACGGCGGATCGTCTGGGGGAAAGCAGCCACCGACGCGCGGCATTCCAGATAAAAGCAACATTGTCATACAGGAGGGGTCGATAGGGATCGCGCCGATCCCGAAAGGTGCCGAGCAGATAGCAACCGCGACACCCGAGGCCGCATGAACCACTGCCAATCGCCAGGTCCCAGTACAACGGTGGACAGTGGGTCTGCTGATCACCGTGCCAGTCGTGCACAACCGGACTGGTCTTCCTCTGCGCCAGATAGACCGGCAAATCCCTCGTAAGCCCCAGGACATCCCCAGGCAGCACAACCTTCCGCCAGGTTCCAGCCCTGACCTGCTCGAGGACAAATCGTGAGCGCAACTCCGTTCCGGCCACACCGCAACCGTCGTTTTCCCTGCACTCCCCCTTCGGAATCGAGTCGAAAAGGTCTCCCATGATCTGCCCCTTTCGGGGCACACCCTAACACATACCAAACACGCTGTCAAGGGAACCATCACTTTGCCGCTGTAGTCGTTTCGAGGTTCTGGCGGCAACGTCAGGGACAGGCGAGGGACAAACGCGTGCGAACAGCGTCGCACTCTGTCGGCACATTCGCACGTAACTACCCGTCTTTCACAGGCTTAGCAAGGATATCACCACCAAGACCGGATTCAACGGACTGTGCCGGATGGACGCTGACGTCTTCGCGGGTCTACTGGTCAAAGATGCCGGATGATCTTGTCGATCGCAGGAATGTATGAGTCTATTGGTTGCAGGAAGGTCTGAGCATACGGCCCAACCGCGACCGACGGTTCGAGATTCCGCCAGTCGCCCCGAGTAAAAAGGCCGGTCTTCGGACCGGCCTTTTTACTAGAGCAGGTGAACAGGAGAACAGTAGAACAGGTCAAAGGACCGCCCCGTCGAGGGGGATCCGGCCTCGGCACCGGAAAGACCGGTTCACCTGCGGTCTCCTGCTCTACTGCTCTCCTGTTCAGGCCGTTTCACGTTGCGGACGGGGTAATCGCATGGCCTTCATGTTTGAGAACCTCCAAGTCTACCAGAAGGCTGTCGATCTGGCTGACCAGGTTGCGGCTCTGACCGAGACATTCCCTCGCGGCTATTTACTTCCTTGTGGACCAACTGAACCGCGCCGCCCTTTCTATCGCTACGAACCTCGCCGAGGGCAATGGGCGTTTCACCAAAGCCGACCGTAAGAACTTCTTCACCATCGCCCGCGGATCGGTCCAGCAATACGTCCCTCTGCTGTGGAAGTAGCCCGACGACGCGGGTTCGTTGACGAGTCTCGACACACGGAGCTTCGCTCCAGCCTTGAGGAAATCGCCAGGATGCTCTCCGGGCTGATCAACGGCTTGGACAACCGCAAGACCTGAGCCTTCCGCCAAGAATGGAAGGCTTGCCTGTGACGCCCACGAGGCTTACAATCGCAGCCGTGCGAAGACGATAGCCTCATAAATCAAACAGCCGTTTGCTGCGGCCTCGGGGCCCAAGAGAGAGGAAAGTCTCGTGCGCGTTGACTACGTGACCGACACGTCCGCATGGGAGAAGTGGCAGCGAGACTACAGATTCGGGCTGATCCTCATCATGCCGCCGGACAACGTGGCCGCTCCGATCAACAGGCTGCGTTGCAAGTACGACCCCAGGACCTACGCCTACTGCCCCGCGCACATCACGGTATCCGCCCCCTTGGGCTTGGAAATGACGGCCGAACGTGACGCCGAGATATGCAGCATACTCGCTAACATCGAGCCATTCACGCTCTACTACGACAGGCCTCGCGCATCAAGAGAGCGTGGTGGCGTCGCGTATCCCATTCGGCCCAGAGGGCCAATCGATTCCTTGCGGGCGGCCTTGCACGCAGCCTCCGTCTTCTGCAGGAAGCCCTACTACACGAGAAACATACCGCCGCACATGACGATCGCGGAGTTCGTCACCATCGAACAGAGCTGGCGTATCCTGGAAGAGATTGACGGGGTAGCTCCCAGCGGCTCGTTCCTGTGCAACAAATTGGAATTCATCGTGCCCGACATCAACATGCACTTCAATCACGTCAAGTCATACCCGTTGGGCACAGCACCAAGGACCTCTTTGGGGACAAGCTGCGGCTGTTCATGATGGCCTCGCCTATCGTCAGCTGTAGCCTGGCCATGCTGGACTGTGAACCGGCGCAGGACCGGACAACCGGTACCTACTCCCCCCAGGCGCCCAGCGCCCGCCGGACCGTGATCAGCTGCCCGAAGTGGTACGCGTTGTGGTCGGCGACCAGCAGGGCCTCGCGCAGGAGCGTCTGCCCGTCACCCCAGGAAAATGGAGCGAACAGGTCTCGGCCGGGATCCGCAACGAGGGCCTGCATCTCTTCCGCATCCCGCCGGAAGGCGGCGACGCTGGCGTTCCAGGCCTTGCGATCGGGCGGCGCGTCGCCCTCGGGCCAGTAGCCGGCCGGCCAGTCGGGTGAGACGTGGTCGCCACGGCGGGAGAACTCCAGGATGTCCCACTGGGCGATCCGCATGTGCTCCAGCAGCCGCCACGGGGTGTGCGGGATGCCGGCCGGCCTGCGGCCCTACCTGAGCACGGGCGAATTGCCGCCGTTACCTGTACAATCCGTTGCAGACGGGTGAAGTGTTACTTCAGGGGGGAACAGGACCCCGTTGTCATCCTGAACGAAGTGAAGGTTCTCTGCCAAGCGGGCTACTCAACCATGCGCGGTCCGTGCAGTAGAGATTCTTCGCTGCGCTGGGAATGACATCTTTGGTCGGTCATTCGACATGGAGCGCACCACTCATCCTAGGAATTCCATGGCCGCAAACAGCGCGGCCATGGCACCCAGGTTGTCATCCCGAACGAAACGCACAGGTCGGCGGGTCAAGCCGACACCCCCGCCGGCAGTGTTTCCCCCGGCTGCGGGACCACCAGCGTCACGCGGGTGCCGCGTCCCGGGGTGGTATCGACTTCCATCCGCCCGCCGAGCAGTTCCAGCCGCTCCCGGATGCTGTGCAGACCGAAACCGCCATCCGCCCGCGCCTGGCCAAACAACGTCGGATCAGAACCGGCCCCCTCGTCCGCGACCGTCAGGCGGGCCTCCCCCTCGCCGGCGCAGCACAGATGCAGCGTCGCCCGCTCGACCCCGGCATGCTTGACCACGTTGAACAGCAGCTCTCTTGCAGCCTGAAACAGCATCGTCCGGACATCCTCGGGCAAATCGACGGCAGCGTCCGCCTCGACCTGCACCGTCAGGCCGTGCTTGTCCGCCACCCACTGCGCCAGCCACTGCAGCGCCTCGCTCAGCCGCCCGGTGTGCAGGATCGACGGACTCAGCTCCGCCGTCAATGAACGCGTGGCCGCCAGCGCCTCGCTCAGTAGATCATCCACCGACGGCAGCGACGCCCGCGGGTCCGGCCCCTTGCGGGCCACCCCCACCTGCAGCCGCGCCGCCACCAGCAGCTGCTGCAGGTGATCGTGCAGCACCGCCGCGACCCGCCGCCGTTCACGCTGTTCGGCCTGCGTCAGCTCGACCGCAAGGTGGCGAAGCTGCTCGGCCCGCTGCTCAAGGGTGGCGTTGATCTCGGCCAGTTCGGCACGGCTGCGAACCACCTCCGCCGCCTGCCGCCGCTCGCGGGCCCGGGCGGTTTGCCACATGCCAGCCACCATGCTGATGCCAACGCCGCTGACAACGAAGATGACGATGCGAAGCAGTTCCAGTGGTTCGAAAACATCGAGGTGCCCGTAAGGCGCAACGAAGAACAGGTGGACGCACAGGGCCGAACCGAAGGTCGCCAGCAGCCCCGGTCCCGCGCCCCCGAAGGCGGCCGAGGCGACGACCGCCGGGTAGAACGCCAGGTACGGCATGCTCCCCAGGACCTCGGGCATCTCCCAGCGGAGCAGGGCCCCCAGGCCGACCGCCGCCGCTGCCAGCGCATACCGCAGGCCTGCGTGCATGGGTGCCAGCCGGAGGCCGGCGAGCCGACCGCCCAGCATCCGCAGATGGCGGATCCTACCGAAACCAGCGTCGCCCGGCGTTGCCATGTCCGTTCCAGCGTCCTGCCTGCTGTCCGTTCAGCGGATGTGTCGTTTAACGGGGCAGCCAGCCACGAAAGGCGCGTTGCGGCAAGCCTGCCCATCGCCCGTGCCAACTGCAGATCCTACCTGTCACTCCGCCCCAAGTCCAGCCGCCGCCGCAGGGGGCGTGGGAGGACAACAGGCGGGCCGGCGGGTATACTCGCCCACCTGACGGGGCCGGCCGGGCTCGGGAAGCAAACGCACCCGGCGGCACGGGGAATATGGCGGCAAGCGGTCTTGCACGGGAGTCTGACGGATGATTACCGAACTGGCGAAGAACGTCTACTGGGTCGGCGTAACCGATTGGGGCCTGCGGCACTTTCACGGCCACGAACTGTCTACCCACCGCGGGTCGACCTACAACTCGTACCTGATCCTCGATGAGAAGGTCACGCTGATCGATACCGTCTGGACGCCGTTTACCAAGGAGTTCCTGGACAACGTCGCCAAGGTCGTCGACCCGGCCAAAATCGACGTGATCGTCACCAACCACAGCGAGGTTGACCACTCCGGAGCCCTGCCCGCGATCCTGCGCCACTGCCCCAATGCCACCGTCGTCGTCTCGCGCAAAGGCCGCGAGAGCGTCGAGGGCCACTACCACCAGCCGTGGAACTTCCACGTCGTCAAGACCGGCGACACGCTCTCGATCGGCAAGCATGAGCTGACCTTCATCGAAGCGCCGATGCTCCACTGGCCCGACAGCATGTTCACCTATGTCGATGGAGTAAACATCCTGTTCCCCAACGACGCGTTCGGCCAGCACTACGCGACCGAGTTCCGCTTCAACGACCAGGTCGACACGGACGAGCTCTACCACGAGGCCCTGAAGTACTACGCCAACATCATCACGCCGTATTCGGCGATGGTCGGCAAGAAGATCGACGAGGTGCTGGCAATGAACCTGCCGATCGAGATGATCGCCCCGAGCCACGGGGTCATCTGGCGGAAGGACCCTGTCCAGATCGTCGAGACGTACAAAAAGTGGGCCTCGCAGACTCCGGAGAAGCGTGCGGTCGTCCTGTACGACACGATGTGGCACGCGACCCGGCGGATGGCCGAAGCAATCAGCGACGGGCTCACGGAGGAAGGCGTGCCGCACAAGCTCTTCCACATGGCCATCACCGACCGCAACGACATCCTCGTGGAGATCTTCAAGGCCAAAGCCGTGATCGTCGGCTCGCCGACGCTCAACCGGGGCGTGCTGCCGACGATCCTGCCGATCCTGGACGACATGCGGGGCCTGGGCTTCAAGAACAAGATCGGCGCGGCCTTCGGCTCGTACGGCTGGGGCGGCGAGGGCGTCAAGACGATCGAGTCGCACCTCGAAACGTGCAAGTTCCCCCTGGCCGCCGAAGGCGTCAGCGTCAAGTGGCAGCCCCGGCCGGAGGATCTCGAACTCTGCCGCCAGATGGGCCGCAAGGTCGCCGCCGCGGTCAAGGCGGACATGTAGGGCGGGCTGCGCCCGCCAAATCGCCGGACCGGGTGCCGGGTGCCATGGCCGCGCTGCTTGCGGTGAGCGAGCACAGCGCGTCGAACCATACGGCCATGGAATCGTGCGGATTGGAAGAATGCCTCGTTACAGGGATGCAGAAATGTAGGGTGGGCTATTGCCCACCAACGCCTTGCGGGTGTTCCAGGACATGATAGCACCACGCGTCCGAACGGCGAAAAGGATACCCTCGCTTACGCGTCGGGCTCGTTTGGGCGCAACTCAGGATGCGAGCGTAACCTCATGCCAGGGATTCTGTGGGCGCTCGGCTTTTACCGCTTCCTTATGGTCGCGGCTCGTTGGGGAAGAACCGTGACAAACACAGTGCGGTCCCTGACGGGATCGCGCTGCAGAAAGGTAAGATACGATGTCACCACTACATAAACCCGTACACTCCCCCAAATGGCACGCCGCGTGGGTCTGGCACCCGGACGTGGCGATTTCCGAACCGGCGTGGGTGCTGTTTCGCAACCGGTTCGAACTGGACCGCGGCGTCGAAGATGTCACCCTGAAGGTCTCGGCCGATGAGCGGTACGTCCTCTACCTCGACGGCCGGCCGATCAGCCGGGGCCCCTCGCGAAGCGACCCGCTGCGCTGGGGCTACCGCACGGTGCACACCGGTCCGCTGCCAGCCGGCGTGCACGTGCTGGCGGCCGTCGCCCGGCACCTGGGCTCGCAGGCGGAGATCGCCCAGATGGGCGTGGCAGGCGGCTTCCTGCTGGCGGCCGATCCGCCCTTTGACGCGATGCTGGACACCGGCGCGGAGGGCAGCGGCTGGCTCTGCAAGCTCGACCCGTCGCGAGGCCCGGGCCCGCAGTTCTACGGCTCGGCCTTTTTCTCGCCGCTGCGGACCGAGACCATCGACGGGAACCTGGCGACGTGGGACTTCGCCGCCCCCGACTGCGACCCGGCCGGCTGGGTGAAACCTCGCTTCCTCAACCACGCCGAGGAGTTCTGCATCCTTGACCCGAGCACCCCGTGGTGGCTCGTGCCGGACCCGCTGCCGGAGATGGAGTATCGCCACGAGCGACTCCAGCGCGTCGCCCGGATCGAAGGCAGCGACGCCGCCGCGTGGCAGGGCCTGATCGCCGAGGACCGCCCCCTCACCGTGCCGGCGGGGACCACAGTCACCGTCGTTCTCGATCGCCAGCACCTGACCAACGCCTATCCCGCCCTGACCGTCTCCGGCGGGGCGGGCTCGCAAATTGACGCGGTCTGGTCCGAGGCCCCCGTCGAGCCCGGCACCGGCGCCAAGGGGAATCGCAACGTCATCGAGGGCTGTGAGATCGTCGGCCACCAGGACCGCTTCCTGCCCGACGGCGGCGAGCACCGCACCTTCGAGACCTACTGGTTCCGGCCGTTCCGCTACGTCGAGCTGAAGATCGAGACGGCCGATCAGCCCCTGACAATCGAGCGGCTGGACCTGTTCTTCACCGGCTACCCCTTCGAACGAATAGCGACGTTCCAGGCGAGCGAGGCGGACCTGAGGCTATCCGAGATCCGCGAGCTCGGCTGGCGGACTCAGCGGCTCTGCGCGCACGAGACCTTCTTCGACTGCCCGCACTACGAGCAGCTCCAGTACGTCGGCGACACGCGGATCCAGGCGATCATCACCTACCTCGAAAGCGGCGACGACCGCCTCGCCCGCAAGGCGATCGACGACTGGTACGGCTCGCGGACGCCCGACGGGCTGACCGCCAGCCGCTGGCCCTGTCGGCTGCGCCAGGTGATCCCGCCGTTCAGCCTCTACTGGATCGGGATGCTGCACGACTTCTGGCGGTACCGCGGCGACCTGGAGTTCGTGCGAGGCTACCTGCAGACCACGCGGACGATCCTCGACTGGTTCGACGACCGGCTGGCGGGAAATGGCCTGCTGGGGCCGCTGCCCTACTGGCCGTTCGCCGACTGGACCGATGGCTGGCCCAACGGCCGCCCGCCCGGGGCGGACGAGGGCGGTTCGGCCCTGCTGAGCCTGCTGCACGCGCAGGCGCTGGGCTGGGCGGGGGACTTGCACGAGGCGTGCGGCAAGCCGGCCAGGGCAGGCGAGATGTGGGGCCTTCGCACGCGAATCGAACAGGCCGTGCAGGAGCTCTGCTGGGACGCCTCGCGGCGGGCGTACGCGGACACGCCCGCCAAGACCACTTTCAGCGTCCACGTGCAGATCCAGGCCGTACTGAGCGGCCTGCTGACCGGCGAGGCGGCGCGGGACCTGCTGCTGCGGACCGTCCCGGACCTCGGCGGCGGCAAGGGCTTCACCCCGCTGGGCACGCCGTACTGGTACTATTATCTTTTCCTGGCCATGCAGACGTGCGGCCTGGGCGAGCGGATCCTCGATCTGATGGGCCCGTGGCAGCGGATGCTCGATGACGGCATGACCACCTGCACCGAGAAGTTCGGCGAATCCCGCAGCGACTGCCACGCCTGGGGCAGCTCGCCCAACATCTTCTTGCTGACGACGGTGCTTGGCGTCCAGCCGGCCGCGCCGGGCTTCGCCCGCGTGCGGATCGAGCCGCACCCGGGCCCGCTGGCGGCCGTCGAGGGACAAGTGCCCTCACCGCAGGGGATCATCGCGGTCAAGCTCGACGCGAACCGCGCCCGCGCGGAGCTGCCGCCGGGAGTCGAAGGCACGTTCATCTGGCGCGGCGTCGAAACGCCGCTGAGATCCGGCACAAACGAGATCGATCTGCCAGGCCTCCGCCAGGGATAGGGACATGTAGGGCGGGCTGCGCCCGCCAAAGTCGTTGCTGTTGGTGTTCGTGCAGGGTGGGCTATTGCCCACCAAAGTCCCGTCAGGGACGACAGACATGTCCGGGCGGCATTCTGCCTGCGAGTGTTCGTGGCTGACGCGGCGCGGACGCCTTGAATACAAAGCGGCGTCTGCGCCGCCGCAGTCCATAGTCGCCGCGCACGGTCCGCTTGGGATTCGGAGCCTTGACACCGATCTTGGGCTTGAGTGAAAGCGGCGTC
>JAWLBS010000055.1:0-19596 GCA_041687575.1 Phycisphaerae bacterium
GTGGCTGCGCACGTGTACGATCGCGAGTGAGTACAAAAGAGATTGGGCCCGCACCTCGCGGCCGCGGGCCCAATACTCTAAAATAGATGCAACTGGAGGATGCGTCGGTCGCCAAAGGTCCCCCCGGTACGGCTGCCGCTGGTCAGCAGCTCTTACCGCCCCTTCGGCCATGAACATCTCCAGCCATCCGGCAGGCGCCTTTGCCGGTTTTCCCAACCCCCGGTGCCTGCCTTTAGCCCCCCGTAACTCAATGTTGTTGATTCGCTTGATGCTTCACGAAATTAAAGGCCGGCCGGGACGCTGAGGCAATTGGCGCAGATGATTAACCTGCCCACGGGGCTTGCCGTCAGGGGGGCATGGGGATATGCCTGACGCCGGGCGGCAGGGGCGTGCGGATCCTCACGGTCCTCGCGGTCGCGGCTCTTCCCCGCAGGATGTGGTAGTGCTGCACATTCGAACGACAACGGCACCCTCGCTCACGCTTCGGGCTCCTTCCCGCTCGTGTGCGGCAGTGCTCCGGTCTTCGTCGAAGAACGACTACGTTGTGGCGAGGACGCAGAAGTGTGGCACGCGTTACGGGAGGGATGCCGGGAGAAGCGGCGTCTTCGGCGGTGTGCTTTGAGCGGCCGGCGTCGCTTATTGACGCTGTGTGTCTTTGCAGCCCGTGCGAAAGGCAAAGCGGCGTCTGGCGGCGCCGCACTCCATATTGCCGCCGAGCGATCCGCGCGGGATTGCGAACGTTGGCGCCGATGGCAACTGGAGTGAAAGCGGCGTTTGCGGCGCCGCAGTCCAAAGGCTGTCGCCGTCGTGCGCGTGCCTTTCACCTTGTCACCTTGCCACCCGGTCACCTTGTCTGCTGTCCCCTGGTTGCGCGGCGTAGCCGTTGTTTGGCGAAGCCGGGTCCCCTGTAACCTGTCCCCTGTCGTTGTTGTTTCTAATCTGTGTAATCTGCGAAATCTGCGGATCCCTGATTGTTGTCGTTGCCGTGGCCTGTCGAAAAAGGCGTTACGCCCTGTCGCCAACTCGACGCCGCCGCCCCGAAGCGGGTATGATTCCCGATTCGCAGCGGAAACGTGGACCCTGCAGGAAGAGATGAGCCGAAGCCATGCAAGACAAAGACATACTGGACCAGGTGTTCGAGGTCATCGAGAGCCGCAAACAGGCCTCGCCGGAGACCTCCTACGTCGCCCGGCTGATGGCGGGCGGGGCGGAAAAGATCAATGCCAAGATCCTCGAAGAGGCCGGCGAGGTCGCCGAGGCCGGCCTGGCGGACAACAAGGAGCACCTGACGAAAGAGCTGTGCGACCTGCTGTTTCACGCCTTCGTGCTGGCCGGCCACCGCGGGGTGAGCCTCGACGACATCCGGGCGGTGCTCCGCCAGCGGTTCGGCACGAGCGGTCTGGTCGAAAAAGCGAGGAGGAAGCCGTCATGAGCATTCGCGATACCAGCAAGCTGCGGGTCTGCCTGCCAAGCAAGGGGCGGCTGGCGGACCCGGCCGGCGAGATCATCCGGCGGGCGGGGTACGGCTTCCGGCTGCACGGGCGGCGGCTCTACGCCAGCAGCGCCAGCGAGGACGTCGTGTTCATCTTCGCCCGGGCCGACGACATCCCGGTGCTGGTCGATTCGGGGGTGGCCGACCTGGGCATCACCGGCAGCGATCTGGTCGCCGAGCGCGAGGCCGACGTGGCGGCGCTGCTGGACCTGGACTTCGGGCGGTGCCGGCTGTGCCTGGCGGGGCCGGAGACGATCGAGGACACGGATCCGAAGGCGTTTGCCGGCTGGACGATCGCCACGTCATTCCCGCGGACAACGCAGCGGTTTTTCGACGAGCGGGGCGTCGGCGTGCGGGTGATCGAGATGATGGGTTCGATGGAGATCATGGTCGCCCTGCAGCTGTCCGACGGGATTGTCGACATCGTCGAGACCGGCGACACGTTGCGCGAGAACCATCTGAAGGTGCTGGCGGAGATCGGGCGGTACCAGGCGGTGCTGATCGCCAACCACAAGGCGGCGGCCGACCCGCGGGTGGGGCGGATCCGGCGGCGGCTGGAGGGGGTGCTGCTGGCGGATCGTTACAGCCTTGTGGAATACAACATCCCGGCCGACCTGCTCAAGCAGGCGGAGGGGATCGCGCCGGGGTTCCGCTCGCCGACGGTCTCGCAGCTCGACCAGGCGGGGTGGCTGGCGGTCAAGGTGATGGTGGAAAAGGGCAGCGTGGTGCAGGTGATGGACCGGCTGGAGCAGCTGGGGGCGTCGGCGATCCTGGAGACCGAGATACGCAACTGCCGGTTGTAGAGCCGTCGTTCATCGGACTCGCCGCGGCGGCAGCGTGCGGCACATCGGCTGTCCGTTTTGAAGGCCGACGCGGACGAGGATGGCGCGCTGGTCGGAGCCGGGCAGAAAGACGGTGTCGCTTGCGGTGCAGGTCAGCGGGGCGCGGACGCAGACCGGCTACTTGGGCATGCCCCACATGTTCATGCCGTAGTCGATCAGGTTGATGCCGTGGTCGATGGCGTGGTGGATGATGCGGACGGCCTGTTCGTCGGAGGTGGCGCCGAGGTCGGTGGAGCCGAATTGCCACGCGCCCAGGGCGATTCGCGAGACGTTCATGTCGGTCTTGCCGAGTTGCAGATACTCCATGTCGGCCTCCGGGTAAGCCTGAAGTCATTGCGGGCCATTTCCTGTACAAATGGTAGGCAGCGAAGTCGTGGGATGCGCCCCTCGGCCGGCGACCGGGGCGGGTGTGCAAACGGCCGGGGTTTGTCTACAATACGGAGGGCAGGCTGGTCGACGAGGTGAATCAATGCTGGTTCTTAATGAAGATGAAGCGCAGGATCTGCTCCGCCAGCAGGCCGACGGGCTGCTTCAGCAGGACCGGCTGGAGGCGGCCGAGGCGGACGATCTGGAGAAGGCGGTTTTATTCGGCGCGGCCGACCGGGCGCTGCCTTTCCTGCGGGACAGGCGGATCGGGATCCCGGAGCTGAACACGTACGTCCTGGCGTCGCTGTGGGCAGCGCTGGAGGAGGCGGAAGAGACGTTCACCGACCAGTTCCTGGCGGAGTTTGCCGCGTGCCCTGACGAGCGGGTGCAGGCGTCGTGGCCGGAGCTTAGTGCGTGGATCGAGAACGACCCGCTGACGATGCCGGTGCCGCTGGTCCGGGCGATTGCGCGGCTCAAGTCGTTTGATTTGTGGCCGTGGTGAGGGGCGTGCCGAGCCTCAGGGTCGAGGACCGCACTCGATGGTCGCGCGGCGGCGTTCAACTTGGGGTTCGGGCGCCGCACAGCTCGGCGGCGTTGGGTGAAAGCGGCGTCGCTGCCGCCGCAGTCCATATCGCCGCTGGCAATTCCTTTCGATCCGCAGGCGGGGAACCGATGGAAGCCTGATTCAAAGCGGCGCCTCTTACTCCAGTTCATACTCATCTTGCCGGTGGTGGTGGCGTGGCGGCCGGATCCCTGTAATATATACGCGTTCGTGAAACGGAGGTCCGGCGCATGGCATGGTTTTCCCCCTACGTTCTTGCATCCGAACAGGTCGACACTCGCAGTTTCGATACGATCCTTTCCGATCCGCGGTTTCGCGGCAAGAGCGGCGAAGAGCTGGCTGTTGCGTTGTGGCAATGGCTGGTCGACCCGCACGAAGGCTTCTATCACCACCTGTGCCCGACCGAGGAGCTTGACGAGGTGCTCACCGGCGACAGCGTCAAGGACCCCGTGCGGCTGCTGAACTGTTACGGCTACGGCCTGTGCGGGCTGGCGGCGATCCTGTTCATGTCGCTGTACGACTGGGCCGGCGGACAGGCGCGGATGGTGGGGATCCCCGGCCACACGATCAGCGAGGCGCACTGGGACGGGGCATGGCATCTGCTCGACTGCGACCTGCGGGCGGTGCATTACAAGAAGACGGCCGACGGGTTCGAGGTGGCGAGCCTGGAGGACCTGGTGGCTGACCCGGACCTGGTCGCCAATCCCGTGCGGCGGTCCCAGCCGTACTATCGGTCGGACGAACATGCCCGGCAGATCGCCGAAATATGCTATCGGCCGGGCACGAGCCTGCATTTTCCCCGCTACATGTACCGGCTGGGCTCGATGGATTACGTGCTGCGGCCGGGGGAGTCGCTGACGTATCACTACCAGCCGCAGGGGCGGTTCTATTGGGCACGGGAGTGGGCCGTATGGGTCAAGGGCGAGCGGCTGAAGAGTTTTGCCGGACCGGTCGATCCGAAGGACCCGAACCGCCGGTATGCAGCCGCGTGCATCCGCTGGCGACCGGACCTGCACGCGGACCTTGATGAGGTGGGGATTGGCGTGGCGGGGTTCGAGCGGGCGCCCGGCGGGCTTGTTGCCGGTGACGAGGGCGGGGTGCTGACGTACCGCCTGGTCAGTCCGTACGTCATCTGCGGCCGGCATGAGGGGGGGCAGCAGGACGGCCGGCGGGTAGACGGCCTGCTGCTGCGGCTGAATGCCACCGCGGCGCCGCGGGTGCGGATCACGACCCCGCGGGACGGCGTGACGGCGGAGGCGGACCTGCACAGGGACGGTGACGAACATATCGCCGACCTGACGCGGTGGGCGGACCTGCACTACGAGTACGAGCTGACAGTGTCGCTGGCGGCGGGGCAGACGCTGCGCAACGTGATGGTCGAGACGTGGTGCCAGGCGTCGCAGGCGGCGCTGCCGGCGTGGTGCCGGCCGGGGCGCCAGGTCCGTCTGGCGGCGGGTAGTGCCTGGGAGGCGCTGCGCGGCCGGCCGGTGCTGCCGCACGTGGTGGACCTGATCCGGGCGCTCCGTGCGGGCGGCGACGAGGCGGATCTGCGCGGCGGGCAGTTGCAGGATTCGCCGCTGCACAAGATCCGGCCGGAAGGGGCGGAGTTGGTGGCGACGGCCGCGGTCGCGCCGCCGCTGCCCGGGCGGATCGTGCGGCTGTACGTGATGGCAGGGGTGGCGTCGTCGGCTCATGCGGCCGGGGCGGAGGGGCGGGTTGTGCTGGAGATGGCGCCAGACGCCGAGGGGCCGTTCGAGCAGCTGGCGTGCGAGCCGGTGGCGGTCGATCCACAGGAATTCTACTTTTCCGTAGAGGGTATCGCGGTCTTGCCGGGGGCGTCCAAGGTGTGGCTGCGGCTTCGGTCCGGGCAGTCGGTCGGGGCGTGGCGGGTCCGGCTGGACTACGAGCCGGGGGATCCCGGCGAGACGAGCGGTGGCGAGGCAGCGCGGGATGCGGCGGGCGATCTGCCGCTGCACCTGCTGTTTCGCTGGCGGCAGGACGGGCGGCTCCGGACGGTCGCGCGGCTGGCGGCGTCCGAGCAGGGACAGTCTTTCGTCGTCGTGGAGGAGGCGGGCGAGGTTCAGCCGATGCACCTGGTGCTGTCGGTGCCGTCGAGGGGGGCGTCTTCGAGGATCTGACGGATGAGGGCTTTTGTTTCTTGCAGGTACGCACCAGTGCGGGGGCAGGGGCGGATGGCAGCTGCTTTTCCTGGTTGATACTTGAAATCTTGCGCTGCATGGGTGGGCGGTATTTATTACAATGAGGCTTAGATGTGAAGCACCAGTTAGCGGGGGAATTGTGGTCATAAGGAGCGGGAAATGAGAGGCTTATTGGTACGTGCTGTTCCGATCGCAGCGGTTCTGGTCTGCGCGGTGACGGCGTTTGGACAGTTTCTGGATCCGAATGCCCCTGATGTTCTGAAGTTCACGAGTGTCGCCGACGGGGGGTTCAGTCGCGTGGGCGGCGAAACACTGGTCAGCCGCGGGGCAGCCGCCAACGTCCGCTGCAAGTCCAGCCAGGAGATGGCCGTCATGCGGTTCGACTTGTCCAGCATTGCCGGCTGGACGGTGACCGAGGCCGAGCTGCACGTCGGCGCAAACAGCACGAGCCTGCTCTACGCCGCGGACGTCAGCACGATCTGCGTGCCGTGGATCGAGGGCAACACGAGCGGCGGGTTCATCAACGGCTCGCCCGGCGAGCCGTGCTGGGACTGGCGGCAGATCCCGGTCAACATGTCCAACCCGCAGCCGGACGACTGGTGGACGGTGCCGGGCTCGAATTTCGCCTACGCCACCTTCGGCAACGGCGGATCGATCTCATCGTATGCCCATCCGGATGGTCAGGGGTTCACCACGTACACGGCCAGCACCCCCGGCGGGACCAAGACGTTCTACCGGATCAAGGTTGATCCGGCCGTGGTGCATGCCATGGCCCTCGACCAGTACGGTCTGACGCTGTCGGATACGCGGGGCTACTTCCTGCAGAACAACACCATCTACATGCGGGAGCAGTGGGGCGGGGGCGCCGGCCCGTGGCTTTACGTCAAGGGCGGCATCACCGACGTGACGCCTCCGCTGGCGATGGCCGGGATGGCCGCCGAGGTGAACTGGAACGGCGAGGTCCTGCTGAGCTGGATGGCCCCCGCTGATTCCGGCGCCGGCGGCAAGGCCTTCGGCTATGACGTGCGGTACGCCACCTCGCCGATCAGCGAGGCGAACTTCATGGCGGCCACGCAGGCGCCGCGCTGGCGGATCCCGCGGCCGCAGGAGCCGGGTGCGGACCAGCAGATGCTCCTTCCGGACCTGACGCCCGGTCTGACCTACTACTTTGCGATGCGTGCGTACGACCAGGCGGGCAATGCCACGCCGATCGTGACGACCACGCTGCCGCTGCCGGCCTCCCAGACCGTCGAGTCGTTCGCCGACGGCGGTTTTGCCGTACCGGCGCCGGCCGCTGCGGTGCCGAGCGCGGGCGGCGCGGTGCGCTACTGGGCGGCGAGCGAGTATACGAAGGTAAATCCCGTCACCGGCAACCGGATGGCGGACGGCTACGCCGGCACCGGCGCCGACGGCTACAAGAAGGGCAACCCCGTCTGGGATGCCGCCAACAACAAGGTGGTCCTGCGGGCGGCGCGCAATGAAGTAGTGGCCTTCCAGATGATCCTCGAAAGGCTGGTAACGAATCTGACCAACGTGCAGGTGAGCGTCAGCGACCTGGTCGGCTCGACTGGCACGATCGCCGCCTCGCCGAACATCGAGCTGTTCCGCAGCTGGTACGTCTATTCGGGTGGCCGGTACTATCCGGACGCGTGCATCCCGCTGGCGGCGCCGTTCGGCACGACCTTTGCGATCCCCAACGCGACCAACGGGATTTCCGGGCAGACGAACCAGGCGGTGTGGGTGGACATCTACGTGCCGAAGTCGGCGGGTGCCGGCACCTACAGCGGCACGCTCACGGTGACGGCGACGCAGCTCGCCCAGCCGCTTCAGATCGACGTGGAACTGGCGGTCCGGCAGTGGGAACTGCCCGACAAGGTCTCGTACATCGTGGACCTCAACGGCTACAACACGCCGTGGGACTGGAACACGAGTGGGCAGGACGTGGCGCTGACGAAGCTGCGCTACTTCCAGCTGGCGCACAAGCACCGCCAGAACGTCAACACGGTGCCGTACAGCCACTCGCTGAATTCTGACAAGACGGCTCGCGTCAACGGCGACCGGATCCCGTTCGTGTTCGGCAGCGGGGCGGGGCTGTACGTGCCGACCAATGGCTGGAGCAACTTCGACGCCTGGTGGGGCAAGTATCTCGACGGGTCGGCGTTCACGGCGGCCGAAGGCTACAACGGCCCGGGCATGGGCACGCCGATCCCGGCGTTCTACACGCCGTTCTTCGAGTCGTGGCCGCTCAGCTCGTACTTCTGGTATGACGCCCTGGGTCTCGGTGGGGCCTACTGGTACGGGATCTGCCCCGGCCCGAGCCTGACGCTGACGTTCCTGCGAACCGCCCCGGACCCGGCCAAGGCCTATCCGCCGGACTACGAGACGGGCGTGAAGAACATCGTGCGGGCGTTCGCCGAGCACGCCCAGGCGAAGGGCTGGCATGACACCTACATGCAGTTCTACCTGAACAACAAGTACAGCTGGGGCAACGCCACCAACCCGCACTCGCAGTTCTGGAACCTCGACGAGCCGAGCGAGGGCGAGTGCATGCGGGCGCTGGGCTACTTCAACCGGGTGATCCGCGAGGGCGCGGAATCGGCCAACGCCCCGGACATCGACTGGCACTTCCGGATCGACATCTCCGACCGGACGGGCCTGCACCGCGGCGAGATGGACGGCCTGGTGAACCTCTGGTGCTCCAGCGGCATCACCGAGTATCACGGCCTGATCCCGCAGCGGCAGATGAACTGGACGGACGAGCAGTGGTGGTACTATGGCGGCGGTGCCAGCCCCACTTCCAGCGAGATGACCAACACGAAGCGGTTCCTGCAGGTGTGGGCCTGGGGTGCCGATGGTTGCCTGCCCTACTGGCAGTCCTACGCCACGAACTGGACCAACGCCGACTCGCTGTCGGTGGTCTACTCCGGCCAGAGCGTGCCCGGCTACGGCCTGTACAACGGCGCGATCGCCAGCGTGCGGATGAAGGAGATGCGTCGCGGGCAGCAGGACGTCGAGTACCTCGCCTACCTGGCCGGCAACGTGGACGGCTGGGACCGTGCGGCGGCGATCCGGGCCCTGCAGGCCCGCTACGCGGACGGCGGCGGCGGCAGCTACAATGGCATGAACGAGGCGGACTTCTTCCAACTGCGGGAGGATATCGCCGCGACCGTGCCCGCGCCACTGCCGGGCGATGCCAATGGCGACGGCATCGTCAACGTGATCGACCTGCTGATGCTGGCCCACGCCTTTGCCACCTCCCAGGGTGACGCGAACTATGACAGCCGGGTCGATTTCAACAACGACGGCGTGATCAACGTGATCGACCTGTTGACCCTGGCGAACAACTGGATGGCAACGCAGTAGCAGCGGGTTCGCGAAGAGTTGTTCTTGCCAAAGAAGGCCTCGCCCTGAAAGGGGCGAGGCCTTATTCATTTGCCGCCCGGGACCGAGACTCATCACGTCGTCATCCTGAACAGAGTGAAGGATCTCTGTCGAGCGAGGCGCTAAACCATGGGCACGCTGTCCATTGGAGATTCTTCGCTGCGCTCAGAATGACAGCTTTGGGTGGTAGCTATGAAAAGAATACGTTGCTCATCCGCAGAATTCCATGGCCACAACCGTCGTGGCCATGGCACCTATGAGCAAGCCCGTGTCAAGTCGGTTGAGCGGGAACGTCGCGGGATTTTCAAGCACCTATCCGGCCTTGTGCCCTCAGGCACGACCATGCAATTCAATTCGACCGGCCTCATTCACCCGGACGATCTGTAGCGATCAAGCCATGGCCCGAGGTCCGGTCTATAAATCCCGCTTTCCCAACTTCTACGGCTTAAAACCTGCTCCAACTGCCTGCCACTGCCTGCGGCCCGTGTCCTGTCGTTTCCCGGAGGGGAAGAAGCCGGGGGTTTGGGGGCAGAGCCCCCAAGCCTTTGTGCCGTTGTCCCGCCTTTGTCAGGCTGCCTGCCGCCAGGACTCTCCGTTGCACATCATCGCCCACATCGCCCGCCCCAGGTGGCTGGCCACGGCCACGATCGCGATCCGCTTGCGCTTGGGATCCCCGTGCTGCACACGCTCCAGCCGCTGCTGCAGGGCCGGACACCGCCGCACTGCCTGCCATGCCGCCTCCACCAGCAGCCAGCGGACCAGGCTGGGGCCGTCCTTGGTGATGTGGCCCAGCCGTTCCCGGCCGGCCGAGGAGTCCTCGCATGGCACCAGCCCGAAGTAGGTGCTGACCTGGCAGGCCCGGCCGAAGCGTTTCGGATCGCCCACATACGCCACAAAGGCTTCGGCCGTTCGCGGCCCGACCCCCGGGGTCGTCCGCAGCAACTTGACGTAGGGGTTGTCCCGGGCCAGACGGTCCAGTTCCTTGGTCACCTCCCGGATCTGGCGGTCCAGTTGATCGAGGCAGTCCAGGCTGCTTTGTATCTGCAGTTTCTGCAGGGCCGTCGGCCAGACCTGTTCGGCCAGCCAGACTCGGCCCTTCTTGCTGAACAGACTGCGTGGCCGGTCCAGCCCACAACTGTGGATCAACGCCTGTACGGCGTTCTTGGTGGCGGTACGGTCGCGCATCAGGCGACGGCGGTACTCGATCAGGCTCCGCCAGGCGCGGGTCTCCGGTGAAGGCACCCAGACCAGCGGCACCATCCCCAACAGCAGCAGTTTGGCCAGCCTCTCGGCATCGATGCGGTCATTCTTGCGTTTGTTCTTACGCAACTGGCGAGGGTGGGCCGCCACGACGCGGGTGGCGATCCGACTGAGCTGGTCGTAAAGCCAGCCCATGCCGCTGGTGGCCTCGAAGCAGACCTCCCAGGTCTGGGGCGGGGGGACCCGGCTGGCCATGCGCTGGGCCAACTGGCCATAGAGCTGGTTCCAGGTCCCCTTGATCTTGAAGGCCTCGATCTTGTTGCCCTTGGCATCCAGCACGTGCACGGTCCACTGCCTCTTGTGTACGTCCAATCCCACGTAATAATCTGCCATAGCAAGCCTCCTTTGGGTTATGACCTTATACCCGTACCCGAAAAGCCCGAGTGTATCGGGTCGGGGGGCTTGCTTCATAGGTTCACCCATGGCACCCATAGCACCCCTGGCACCCAGGCCCCACTCGGGCCCGGCCCCCTTTTCAAACGGACAGGAATCTGCAGAATAGCGGCCGGTGTCGCGGCGTGGCTGCGACGGGTGACGACTGTGCCCACAGGCCGGAGGGCGGAATGACCGCCGCAGTGCCGCATCGGTTCACGACGCTGCTGCCAGACAATCGTCCGCCTGCATCGGCGGCGGGGGGCGGCGCATGAGCTCCTGGATGATCCGCCGCGTGCTGGCTTTGCCGCTGATCCTGTGGGTGATCTATAGCTTGGTCTTCGTGATGGTCGAGGCCGCGCCGGGCGACCCGGTGCTCGGCGGGCGGGACCGCATCCCGCCCCGCGTCGTGCTCGACCGCCTCAACCACATGTACAACTACGACATGCCGGCGGTGCAGCGCTACGCCGTGTGGCTCGGCCAGTATGTCACCGGCGACCTGGGCAAGAGCACCAGCTATGCGGGCCAACCCGTTGCGCAGCTGGTGGGGCCTGCCTTCGCCCGTTCGGCGGCATTGGGCTTGCTCGCGCTGTCGATCGCGGTGGTGCTGGGCACGGGGGTGGGCATGCTCGCGGCGGTCTATCAGAACCGCTGGATCGACCAGGCGAGCCTGGTCCCCGTCCTGTTCGGGATTAGTCTGCCGAGTTTCGTCACGGCGGCGATCCTGCAGATCTTCTTCGCGGTGCTCGTGCCGGTTTTCGCCCTGGGCGGCTGGCCGCACGGCTGGAGCGAGGCGATCACGCACCTGACGCTGCCGGCGATTGCGCTGTCGCTGCCGATCCTGGCGTACATCAGCCGATTGATGCGGGCGAGCATGATCGAGACGCTCCGGCTGGACTTCGTCCGCACCGCCCGGGCCAAGGGGGCCGCGCCGCGACAGGTGGTCTTCCGGCACGCGCTGCGCAACGCATTCCTGCCGGTGCTGAGTTTTCTGGGACCGGCTGCGGCGGCCGTGATGACCGGCTCGTTCGTGGTCGAGCAGGTCTTCCGCATCCCGGGCATGGGCGACTTCTTCGTCAAGGCGGTGCTCGACCGCGACCGGCGGCTGGTGCTGAGCATCGTGCTGGTGTACGCGGCGATGCTGGTGACGTTCAACGCCCTGACGGACATGGCCTACGGTCTGCTCGACCCGCGGATCCGCGTGAACGAACAGAAGGGGGCCAGCCGATGACCACCGCCCAAACCGGGACCATGCCGCCGAAGGAAGGCCCGCCGCCGCTTGGGCCCCGCGCCCAGGGGTACTGGGCGAAGGCGCTGCGGCGCCTGCGCCGCAACCGCGTCGCGGTGGTCAGCGGCATCGTGCTGCTGCTGATCTTCGTGACATGTTTTACGGCCTGGCCATGGGCGGCAGAAGCTTACAGCCAGACGCACTATGATAAGGCGTTCGAGGGGCCGACGTGGCAGGCCCCGCTGGGCCGCGACGAGCACGGCCGCAACTACCTTGCCCAGATCCTCTACGGCGGGCGGATCTCGCTGACGGTGGGGTTTCTTGCGGCCAGCGTGGCGGTGTGCATCGGCACGTTATGGGGCCTTGTAGCTGGCTACGTCGGCGGCCGAACCGACGCGGTGATGATGCGTATAGTAGATGTACTGTACTCGCTGCCGTACATATTACTGGTTGTGCTGCTTACGCTTGTGTTCGGCCGCGACTGGAGGGTGTTGTTCCTGGCGATCGGGGCGGTCAGCTGGCTGACGATGGCCCGGGTGATTCGGGGTCAGGTGCTTCAGCTCAAGGCGATGCCGTTCATCGAGGCGGCGCGGGCGCTGGGGCTGCCGACGCGGCGGATCCTGCTGGTGCACATGGTGCCCAACCTGGCCGGCCCGATTTTGGTCTATGCGACGCTGACCGTGCCGCAGGCGATCCTGCAGGAGTCGTTCCTGAGTTTTCTGGGGATTGGAATGCCCCCGGACTACCCGACGTGGGGGGCTCTGTCGCAGCAGGTGATGCAGATCAACACCCTGGCCAACGACTGGCATCTGATCCTGCCGCCGTGCGTGGCCTTGAGCATTACGCTATTGGCCCTGAACTTTCTGGGTGATGGGCTGCGCGACGCCCTCGATCCGCAAGGACGCTAGTCGCAGTTGCCAGCAGGCCGGCCGGCTTGCCCGCCGAGGGACGCTCAGACGTGCCGGCCGCAGGAATCGTTACAACGGGATTTGCCATGCGCATACGAACGATTATCCTGGCCTCTCCGATCGTGCTGCTTCTGCTGTTCGCGCTGGCCTTTGCGGTCAGCCTGCCGTTCTTCGGCGAGCGGCGAGAACAGTTGGTCATGGCCAGTACGGCGGACCCGGAGATCCTCAACCCGATCCTCTCGACGACGGCCCCCGCGGGGATCATCCAGTCGTTCGTCTTCGATGGTCTGATGCGCCTCGACGAGAATGCCGAGGTCGAGCCGGCCCTGGCCGAGCGGTTCGAGCTGACCCAGACGAGCCGCCTCTACTTCGCCTCGCCGCAGCAGGCCGCCGCGGCGGCCCGGGCGATCGAGGCCCACCGGGTTGCGTGGGAGGAACTGGGCCTGGAGGCGATTACGGTCGAAGCCGACCGCGTGGAACTGGCCTTGACCATGCCGGGCACCGGCTATCGGGAGGCCCTCTTCGAGTGGCTCGGCCCGATCGAGCCAGTACCGTTCCAGCGGTGGCAGGTGCGCATCCCCCCCGACACGCAG
Source organism: Phycisphaerae bacterium (assembly GCA_041687575.1). Classification (GTDB taxonomy): domain Bacteria; phylum Planctomycetota; class Phycisphaerae; order UBA1845; family JANYLN01; genus JANYLN01. The sequence goes on from JAWLBS010000055.1 coordinate 13,164, forward strand.
TGGCAGGAAGAGCCCGCCACGGTCGATCGTGTGCTCGCCTGGCTGGAAAAGGTCCAAGCCGCCGCCCCCGAGAAGCCCCGCGTGATCTACGGCTGGAAGAATACCTCTGGTTCGATGGAGATCTACACCATCGGCGCCGATGGCCGGTTCATGGACCGCCTCCAGACGGAGCTGGCCGAGGCGTTCGGCACGAAGGTCACGCCGGCCGAAGCTTCGGTCGCCCCCGCGCCGGCCACGCCCGCCAGGGTTGCGGCGACGCCCCCCGCGTCGGTGTCAACTACTGCTCCGGCAACGGCGCCGGCCGCCGCTCCGGCAGCTGGGCCCGGGCCCGGGATGCAGCTCTCGACTGCGGGGCCGCTGCGGATCGAGTTCGACCGCTCCTGGCCCGCGCAGGACGAGCCGCTGATCGCGTTCTACCTCCGCAAGGGAGTCCGCTGGCACGACGACAAGCCTTTCACCTCGGCTGACGCGCGTTATACCTACGAGGCCCTGATGTTTGAGAGGAACGCCTCGCCCCGTCGCGCCGACTTCGAGGTGATCAAGCACGTCCAGACACCGGACGAGTACACCTTCCTGGTCCGCTACAAGGAGCCCTATTCGCCGTGCCTCTACTCCTGGGGCATGGACATCATCCCGCGGCACCTGCTGGCCGGTGAACCGAGCCTGCGGGAACTCTCGGCCGCGAACGACTTCAACAAGTTTCCCGTCGGGACCGGCCCTTACAAGATGGAGCGGTGGGCGACCAACCAGTACATCTCGCTGGTCCGCAACGACGACTACTGGGAGGGCCGACCCCACCTGCCGCGGATCGTCTACCGGGTGATCCCGGACCCGACGGTCAGCCAGATGGAGTTCCAGACGGGCGGCTTCGACTATGCCGGCATCGAGCCGCACCAGGAGGAGCGCTACCGCAAGGACCCGCGCTATCAGATCTTCGAGGGACCAAGCAACAGCTACAACTACATCGGCTGGAACCTCCAGAGCCCGCTGTTCAGGGACAAACGGGTCCGTAAGGCCCTCGCCCACGCGATCAACACCGAGGCGATCATCGAGCACGTGATGTACGGCAACGGCCGGCCCGCCACCGGCCCCTACTCGCCGGTGACCCCCTGGTGGAACCCCGACGTCGAGCCCTTCGGCTACGACCCCGAAAAGGCCCGGGCCATGCTGGCCGAGGCCGGCTGGAAGGACCGCGACGGCGACGGCATCCTCGACAAGGACGGCCAGCCCTTCCGCTTCACGCTGATTCTCAACAACGGCGTGCCGGTCCGCAAGGACATCGCCGTCCTGACGCAGCAGTACCTCAAGCGGATCGGGATCGCCGTGGAGGTGATCGAGTACGAGTGGGCGGTCTTCATCAAGCAGTACATCGACGCCCGCAACTTCGATGCCTGCGTGCTCGGCTGGTCGATGAGCTTCGACCAGGACCTCTACCAGATCTGGCACTCCAGTCAGGTTGCGGTGCCGGGTTCGCTGAACTTCGTCTCCTACAGCAACCCCGAGGTGGACCAGCTGATCGAGAAGGCCCGCACGGAGTTCAACCTCGAAAAGGTCGAGGAGTACACCCACCGGATCAGCGAGATGATCTACGACGACCAGCCCTACTGCTTCCTGTTTTACCCGCAGTCCCTGGCGGCAATGCCCAAGGGGCTCTACACGGTCAAGCGGCCGGGCAAGGACGGCCAGTGGATCGAGGAGCCCATCCGCCGCACGAAGCTCGGCTTTACCGTCTATCAGCGGTGGTGGACGCGGGAATTCGTCGAAGCCCACGAGCAGCCGACCCTGACACCGGGAGTCCAGCCATGATGACATTTGTTCTGCGACGGCTCTTGGTCAGCATCCCGATCCTGTTCGGCATCACGGTCGTCAGCTTCCTGATCGTCCACCTGGCGCCGGGCACGCCCTATCCAGGCCTCGAGCTGAACCCCAAGGTCAGCCCCGAGATTCGCCGGCTCATGGAGCAGACCTACCACTTCGACAAGCCGCTGATCGCCCGCTACGGGCTGATCATGAAGGACATGTTCACCGGCCAGATCCGCAGCTTCCAGGACAATGAGCGCGTCTTGGTCAAGATCGGGCGGCGGCTGCCGGCCACGATCTCGCTGAACATCGTCGCGACGATCCTGACGATGGCCGGGGCGATCCCTCTGGGCATCTACGCGGCTCGGCACCGAGGGACCTGGCGAGACCAGGGGGTGACGGTGCTGAGCTTCATGGGCATCGCGCTGCCGAGCTTCTGGGTGGCCTACATGCTGCTGATGCTCTTCGTCGGCAAGATGGGCATCCCGGTTGTTGGCCTGCGGACCTTCGGCGTGGAGATGCCCTTTGGCGTGGGACTCATGGACAGGCTCTGGCACCTGTTTCTGCCGGCGGTGATCTTCGCCATCGGCGGGATCGCGGCCCAGAGCCGCTACATGCGCGGCAGCATGGCTGACGCGATGGTGCAGGACTTCGTACGGACCGCCCGGGCCAAGGGCCTTTCCGACGAGGCGGTCGTCTACAAGCACGCCCTGCGCAACGCTCTGCTGCCGATGGTCACAATCTTTGGCCTGCTGCTGCCGAGCCTGCTGGGCGGGGCGGTGATCATCGAGACGATCTTCGCCTACCCGGGCATTGGCCGGTTGGGCTTTGAGGCGGTGATGGCACGGGACTACCCGACGATCATGACGCTGAACACGATCGCGGCGATCCTGGTGCTGCTGGGCAACCTGGTGGCGGACGTGTTGTACGCCGTGGTCGATCCGAGGATTCGTTACGAATGACTTCCGCACCTACCAAACCCGATGTCACCGGGCCCGAGCTCCAGACGACCGAGCCCTACTCGCCGTGGCGGGATTTCCGCAAGCGGTTCGTGCGCAATAAGCCCGCGATCAGCGCCTTCTGGATCCTGGTGGCCTTGGCGGCGATCGCCCTGGCGGCCGTGACCATGGGCGGTACGGGCGCCTACTGGCCGTACGACCCGGTCAACGTCGAGCCGCCGGCCAAGCTCCAGCCCCCCACGTGGAGCCACCCGCTCGGCACGGACAACCTCGGCCGGGACGTCTTCGCCCGCATGATCCACGGCACGCCGATCAGCCTGACGGTCGGCCTGATTGCGGTGGCTGTCTCGGTGACGATCGGCATCCTGATCGGCTCGCTCGCCGGCTACTTCGGCGGTGTGGTTGACAACATCCTGATGCGCTTCGTCGATATGATGATGTGCTTTCCCACCTTCTTCCTGATTCTGACGGTCGTCGCGCTGCTCAAGCCGAGCATCTACAACATCATCATCGTGATCGGCCTGACCAGTTGGACCGGCACGGCCCGTTTCGTCCGGGCGGAGTTCCTGACGCTGCGTCAGCGGGACTTCGTCATGGCTGCCGTGGCAGGGGGGCTGGGTAACGGACGCATCATCTTCCGGCACATCCTGCCGAATGCCCTGGCGCCGGTGGCGGTCAGCGCGGTGCTCGGGATCGCCGGGGCGATCCTGACCGAGGCGAGCCTGAGCTTCCTGGGCTTCGGCGTGCCGCCGCCGGCCCCGACGTGGGGTAACATCCTGGCCGACGGGAAGGTCTACATCCTGGACGCATGGTGGCTGATCCTGTTCCCGGGCATGGCGATCTTCATCACGACCCTGAGCTTCTACCTCGTTGGCGAGGGCATGCGCGAGGCCCTGGACCCGCGGTTGCGAGTGGATTAAATGAGCGAAAACCTGCTGGAAGTCAAGAATCTCAAGACCTACTTCTATGGCGAGAGCGGCGTCATCCCTGCCGTCGACGACGTCTCCTGGTCGGTCAAGCGCGGCGAGACGCTTGCGCTGGTCGGCGAGAGCGGCTGCGGCAAGACCGTCTCGGCGCTGTCGGTCATGCGCCTGATCCCCCAGCCGCCAGGACGGATCGAGGGCGGCCGGATCATGCTGCACACCGACGGCGATTCGCAGGATCTTGTGCACCTGCCCGAGGCGCAGATGCGGCGGATTCGCGGCAGCCGGATCGCGATGATCTTCCAGGAGCCGATGACCAGCCTCAACCCGGTCTACACCATCGGCGACCAGATCGCCGAGGCGGTGCAGCTGCACGAGAACGTCTCGCGCAGCGAAGCGTGGCAGCGGGCGGTGGCGATGCTCGCGCGGGTGGGCATCCCCGATCCGGCCCGGCGGGCCTGCGAGTATCCGCACCAGATGTCCGGCGGGATGCGGCAGCGGGTGATGATCGCGATGGCCCTGTCGTGCAACCCGGACCTGCTGATCGCCGACGAGCCGACGACCGCCCTGGACGTGACGATCCAGGCGCAGATCCTGGACCTGCTCGCCCGGCTGCAGACCGAGACGGGCATGAGCATCCTGCTGATCACCCATGACCTCGGGGTAGTCGCGCAGATCGCCCACCGGGTGGCGGTGATGTATGCCAGCAAGATCGTCGAGATGACCGATGTGAACAGCCTGTTTGCCGAGCCCCTGCACCCGTACACGCAGGGGCTGTTCAAGGCCCTGCCGCGGCTGGGCGGCAAGGCGGACCGGCTGGAGGTGATTCCCGGTGTGGTGCCCAACCCGGCCCACTTCCCGCCCGGGTGCAACTTCCACCCGCGCTGCCCGCTGGGCTGCAACGACAAGCGGTGCCAGACCCGCGAGCCGCAGCTGCTGGAGGTCAAGCCGGGCCACTGGGTAGCCTGCTGGAAAACGGCCGGTTATGAGCAGAAAATGAACCTGGATGTGACCGAATGAACGATCAGAGTAGCGCCATGACCGCCACGAATTCGAACCCGACGCCTGCCGCCTCGCCGGCCGAGCAGCCCATTCTGCAGGTCGACGACCTGCGGACCTGGTTCCCCCTCCGCGCCGGTGTGTTCAGCCGGACCGTCGCCCACGTCAAGGCGGTCGACGGCGTCTCATTCCGCGTCCGGCGCGGCAAGACGCTCGGCCTGGTCGGCGAGAGCGGCTGCGGCAAGACCACCGTCGCGCGGACGGTCCTGCGACTGATCCCCGCGACAGCCGGGCGCGTCGTGTTCGAGGGGGTCGACGTGCTCTCGCTCGGCCGCGAGCAGCTTCGCCAGCTCCGCCGGCGGATGCAGATCATCTTCCAGGACCCGGTCGGCTCGCTGAACCCGCGGATGACGGTCGCCCAGATCGTCGGCGAGACGCTCCGCGTGCACGGCATGGTCAGCCGCGGCGAGTGGCGCGACCGCGTGGTAGAGCTGCTCCGCCGTGTGGGCCTGCCCGCCGAGGTGATGAACCGCTACCCGCACGAGTTTTCCGGCGGGCAGCGTCAGCGGATCGGCATCGCCCGGGCGCTGGCGCTGAGTCCGGACCTGGTCGTCTGCGACGAGCCGGTTTCGGCGCTGGATGTGTCGATCCAGTCGCAGATCCTCAACCTGCTGCAGGACCTGCAGGACGAGATGGGCCTGAGCTACCTGTTCATCGCGCACAACCTGGCGGTTGTCGAGCACTTCTGCGACGAGGTCGCGGTGATGTACCTCGGCAAGATCGTCGAGCAGGCCTCGGCCGACACCCTCTACGCCGACCCCCGCCACCCGTATACCCAGGCCCTGATGATGGCCGTGCCTCAGCCCGACCCCACCCGCCGCATGCAGCGGGCGGTGCTGCCGGGTGAGGTGCCCAGCCCGATCAACCCGCCGGCCGGCTGCGTGTTCAACCCACGCTGCCCGTTTGCAACCGACCAGTGCCGCCAGGTCGAGCCGCGTCTGCGGCCGCTGCCGGACGACCCCAACCACATGGTCGCCTGCCACTACGCCGAACAGATGCGCCCCGACAGCCTGCGGCGGAAAATGGCAGGGGAATGAAGATGGAGAAGAGCCCATGGCATGCGAGATCTGCAGATTCCGCCGTCACGCCGAGCGCAAGCCCGACTCGCTGATCGCCCGTCTGTGGCGCTGGCACACCACCTGGTGTCCGGGGTGGAAGGCGTATCAGAAGCGACTCGCCGAGCAGCAGCGGGCAGACGAAGGGCGTCGGGGGTGAGCCGTGCCCTCGGGTATCCGGGGCTGGCTTTCGCGACAGTCAGGCAAGAGTTCAAGGCGTTTTCCGCGCGATTCCCTGTGCGGCCGCACCCTTCGTATCCGCGGCGGTTCCTGTTGCAGCGATCGAGTCAAACCCGATAGAATAAGTACGGTCCGCAGCGGCGGCAGCCCCTGCCATGGAGGCCCCGTCGACGCACACGGTTTTCGGGGCATACGACGAGGTGAGGTCGTGGTCGCATTGAATGACACTCGCAATCAGCGGGACCGGATCTTGCAGCTTGCAGCCCGGCACGGGGCGCATCATGTGCGGCTGTTCGGTTCGGTGGCGCGAGGGGAGCAGACTTCCGGCAGCGACATCGACGTGCTGGTGCGCATGGACGAAGACCGTTCGCTGCTCGATCACATTGCATTGATTCAGGACCTTGAAGACCTGCTCGGGTGTCGTGTCGACGTCGTCAACGAGCGCGTCCTGCACAGT
>JAWLBS010000056.1:0-5029 GCA_041687575.1 Phycisphaerae bacterium
GGACAGTTTCCTGGGCGTGGCGCGGACGTCGTACTCGACGTCTGAGCGCAACGGCACGGCCTACGGGGCCTTTTCCGGCACGCCGGCCTACACGGCGGCTCCCGCCGGCTTCGAGGGCGTGACGCAGGGCCTGAATACCAGCGGCCTGTATGCGGTGGAGGGGGGCATCCGGGTCGGCGCCGGCACACCGCTGGCACTGTTCGGAGGGGACATCAATCGTCCGGCGTTGATCGCGCGAAACCACGGGGCCGGCAAGGTCGTCTACATGAACCTGTCGATGTATCGCTACGGTTTCAGCGGGGCGAGCATTGTGGACGAGCGCCGCAATCCCGCCAGCGCCAGCGCCGCCAACATCCGGCGACTCGTGGGGAACCTGCTCGCCCTGGGCGGCGTGACGCCCAAGGTGGCGGTCAAGCAGGGATGGAACAACCCCGGCGGCACCGACGTGTACAACCTGGAGAAGAGCCTTCATGTCGATGGCCAGAACAAGTATCTCGGCTGCGTCGTCAACAGCTTCATGAGCGGCGATGGCGACAACTGGGGTGCGCGGAGCGATACGGCATCGGTCCTGTTCGGTCAGCCCGGTGTGACCGACGCGAATGTCACGCTCGTCCTGACAGAGCCCGCTCACGTGTACGATGTGCGGGCGGGGCAGTACATGGGCTACGGCGCGCAGTTCAACGCGGTGATGCCGGTCTATGAGGGCAGCGTCTATGCCCTGCTGCCGTACCAGGTCAACGCCCTGTCGGCCCGCGGCGTGTCGTACGATCCGATGCAGCGGGCGACGCTGACGGTCGACGTCCTGGGGGACAGCGGCTCGGCGGGCAACCACGTGCTGCGGGTGCAGATTTTCGACGCGACCGGCCAGCCGATGGAGCACCTTTCGGACAAGGTCGTGGCTGAAAACGGCACCTGGACGGGCGTGATCCCGTTTGCGGCGGATGAGGACATTACCAACGTGACGGCCCGGTTCACCGACGTGGCCACCGGCGTGTTCGGTGAGAAGATCCTGACGAAGTATGCGGGTGACTGCAACGGTGACGGGAACGTCAACGTGATCGACCTGCTGATGCTGGCCAAGAGCTTCGCCACACAGATCGGCCACCCGGCCTACGACCCGCTGTGCGACCTGAACGGCGACAGGGCCGTCAACGTGATCGACCTGCTGACGCTGGCCCAGGACTTCGGCAAGGTCGCGCCGTAAGGCTGCGGCCAGGATCGTCTGAATGCCGTAGAGAGGCAAGGTACACCCCCGGACCGTCCGGTCCGGGGGTGTTTTCTTATCAATGCGCCTTTATAAGTTGTCATCCTGAACGAAGTGAAGGATCTCTGCCAAGTGGAGCATCTTCCGCTTGCGTTTTGTGTCCTCCCTGTCGTCACGACCTCGCAGGGCGCCAAACCATGGGCACGCTGTCCAATAGAGATTCTTCGCTGCGCTCAGAATGACATCTTCAGATCATCTCGCGCAAGGAACTCAGGCCCAGCGGCTCGTTCAGGTAGAACGGCTCAGCATAGCGGGTGCTGATGCGGGTGCCGAAGTAGCGGTCGCGGGCGCCGAGCATCTCGACGACGGCGCCGGCCTGCTCGCCGCGGTTGATATAGAATTGCGACCGGTACGCCTCAAGCGCCTTGACCTTCCTGTCGTACGCGCTGGTCACGTCGAGGCAGAAACTCACCGGGTCGTGCACCCGCAGGTGCGTGGCGAAGTAGTAGATCAGCCGCTCGGGGTAGTGCGGCTCGCCCGGCATGTCGGTCTTGGTCAGCTTCGCGTCGAAACGGGCGTCCTGGATGATCCGCGTGGCGGCGATGTGGTCCGGGTGCGCGTCGGGCAGGTAGGGGGCGAAGATCCAGTGCGGCTTGTACGTGCGGATCATCCCGGCCACCTTGTGCCGACCAGCCACGTCGTGGACGAAGGTGCGGTTGGGGAAATCGAGCTGCACGCGCCACTCGGGCGCCATGCCCAGGGCGGTGGTGGCGGCTCTGGTCTCCTCGGCGCGGACCTCGGGCGAGCCGTACGGCGTGGGTTCGCCGTCGGACATGTCCACGATCATCACGTCCATGCCCTGCTCGAGCATCAGGGCGATCGTGCCGCCCATGCCGAGCTCGGCGTCGTCGGGGTGAGGGGCGAAGACCATGGCATCGATCATGTTGCACTCCTTGTAAGGCACGAACGGTGCGGGCCGCGATCGTCGCGACCCGCACCGTCCGATGTTGGATCGTATGCCGGCCTCGGGCGGCCGACCATAAGGTCCAGGTGCCGATGATGTTACTTCGCCGCAACGCCGCGTGCGGCCAGGGCGGCCTCCAGGCTGCCTTCCAGGACCTTGCAGCCTTCCATGGCGGCCTCTTCGGTGATCAGCAGGGGCGGGTTGATCTTGATCGTCCCGCCGCCGAGGCCCACCGGGCTGAACAGCAGTACGCCGCTTTCGATGCAGCGGCGGACGACGTCCCACGCCAGGTCGGCGTCGGGCTGTTTGGTGCCCGGCTTGACGAAGTGTACTGCCGCGATCAGGCCCTTGCCCATCACCGGGCCGATCACATCGCTTTGCTTGCGGCTGAGCTGGCAGAGGCGATCGTGCAGGGCCTCGCCGACCTTCGCGGCGTTCTCGACGAGGTTCTCCTTGCGGATCAGGTTGATCGACGCCACCGCCGCGGCCGCGCAGACCGGGTTGCCCGTGTGCGTGCTGGTCATCGAGCCGGGCGGGAACTGGTTCATCAGGTCCTCGCGGCCAATGATCGCCGAGACCGGCAGGCTGGAGCTGATGCCCTTGCCAAGGGTCGCCACGTCGGGCACGACGCCGTAGTGTTCGAAGCCGAACATCCTTCCCGTCCGCCCGAAGCCGGCCTGAACCTCGTCAAAGCAGAGCACGACCTTGTTCTTGTCGCACCAGGCGCGAAGGGCCTTGGCATACTCGACCGGCAGGAACTGGCCGCTGCCGCCCTGGTACGTCTCGACGATGACCAGGCAGACCTGCTCGGGCTTGACGCCCTTGGCGGCCAATGCCTTCTCAAAGCCGGCAAACGAGGTGTCCTCATTCCGCCAGCCGTCGGGGTGCGGGACCTGCACGAACGTCGGGTCGAGCTTACCGATCCATTCCTTCAGGGCGGGGATGCCGCCGATCAGCTGCGCGCCGAGCGTCCGGCCGTGGAAGGCGCCTTCGAACGAGACGGTGTAGACCTTCTCATCGCCGCCGACGTTGCGGCCGTGCTGGCGGGCGAGCTTGATGGCGCACTCGGTGGTCTCCGAGCCGGTCGAGAGGATGAAGGCCTTGTTGAGCTCGGGCGGGGCGACCTCGATGAGCAGCTTCGCCAGGTCGCGCCGGGGCGAGGCGGGGAAGCAGTAGTGCGTCAGCAGCCCGCTCTGGGCGGTGCGGGTGACGGCGTCGATGATCTCGCGCCGGCCGTGGCCGGCATTGGCGACCAGCACGCCGCTGGAAAAGTCGAGCCACTTGTTGCCCCACTTGTCGAAGACCTGGAAGCCTTCGGCGTGGTCCCAGACGACGGGGGCCTGTCCCTGCATGCTGACCGGTTCGGCCTTTCGCAGGTCCTCGAGCATGGGGACCGACTCGGGCACGGGGAATCTCGTGGCGATGCGGCGGTACTTCGTTTCGACCTGGGGGACGTCCCGGGGGACGAGCTCGTAACTGCGAGCCATGACGATACCTCCAGCGGACGGATGTTGTCATCCGCTATCGTTAAAGCGGCGGGGCAGCCTCCCCACCTTGACCGTTTGGAATCAGTGGGAAACCAACGGTGGGTCGCCCGCCCGGCTGCAGGCCTCACGACCCGGGCCGCGGCCGGTCCTGGCGGGTTGCGTCCGCCGGAGCCTCGCCGCGACGAGTTGACTGCTTCCTTACCATATCGATAGGCGGCGGCATTGGCAAGACGGCAGCCGCTGGCGCAGAATTGAACGTGCAGTTCACGATACCGGCAAGGGCAGATCAATGACGATAGCCCGAAAAGGCAATGGCCACGCCTTTGCGGGCGTGGCCATATTCCCCTAACACCTCTCGCTACCCTGAATATCGTGCAACCGGTTCCGCCGGTCCGTAAGACCCGAAAACGGTCTTTCACTCGAATGTCATGAGACAATCAGCCTCGCTGTCGGCGCCCTTTTTCCAGGGCGACCTGCCGTGCGAATCCGCTTCAAAGAAACAAGCGAAATGCCGGAAGCCCTCGGCCGGGCTGGCGCCTGACCTGCGGCTCTGATAAGACTGTAGACCGCTTGACGCGAAAGGCAAATCAGAAAAGTCGCGCCGGCCCCGACGCGTCGCGCGCGGCCGAGGTCTTGACGTGCGGGCGCTCCGCCAGCGCGAGGCGGATCCGCAATCGCGGCCCATTTTCATGTGCATCGGTGTCGCCTATGCTGGCAGGCACAGCGGCAGGATGGTTCCGCCGGGCATAGTATTCATAAAATGCGGTAGTGAAAGTAGTTGTAGCAATACGTAGCGCGTGTTGTCGGCCTGGTGCCGATTCATGGGTCCGTACCTGTGGCGATGTTCTGGCGGGTGTGATGACGTCAGGGGGATGGCCGAACAGACATATCACATGATTCCGGACGAGTTCCGGCGCGTGGGGCATCAGGTCGTCGACGGAGTCGCCGATTACATGCGGCAGGTCGAGGGAATAGCCCGCCGGCGCAGGCGCTGGTCGTATCGTCGCCGGAGTCCTGGGAAGGCGAGCCCCCGAGCTTCCGGGTTGTTTCTGTTGTTGAGGTTCCGCCAGGGACGACAGAAGTGTGCAAGATGGCGTTGCGCCCGCGAGGGTCCAGGGCTTGCAGGGCAGTCCGGCGGCTGAGTCAAAGCGGCGTCACAGCCGCCGCAGTCCATGGACGCCGCCGAAAGCCCCGTTCCGTTCGAGACGGGGGCGCCGATGGCGCGAGTGAAAGCGGCGTCTGCCGCGCCGCATTCCAAAGGCTCTCGCCGCAAAGGACGGGGCCACACCAGGCGACCCATGCCACCGCTATGAATTTCGCGACCTTCTATTCGGGTGCGGCGGGGCTGGTCGTTGTCGGGGCGTGGGAGTGTTC
>JAWLBS010000056.1:5129-19403 GCA_041687575.1 Phycisphaerae bacterium
GCCGTCCGCCATGCCGCCTCGACCGGGCCCATGCGGAACCGCCGCAGATACAGCGTCGAGAGCGTCAGCTGCAGCGCCCAGACCAGCACCACGATGCCTATCTGGCCGATCCAGCTCACCCGGCCGTAGAGCCCCAGGCCGTAGCCGTAAAAGATGAATGTGCAGATCACCGACTGCAGCAGGTAGTTGGTCAGTGCCGTCCGCCCGACCGCCGCCAGTGGCCAGGTCCACCCCGGCGCCCCGTCGCGGCAGATCAGCATGATCACCGAGGCGTACCCCAGCGCCAGCAGGATGCCGCCCCAGTAGTTGGGAAGCGAGCCGATCACCCACGAGGCCATCGTCCCGCGCGTCTCGGCAGGAAACCACCACATGCCCGCCAGGATCAGCGGCAGGCCGACGAGCAGCGCCGCGGCGAGCAGGCCGTAGTAGACGCCCCGGCTTGCCCGGCCGGTCAGCACGTCCAGTTTGAACATGGCCATGCCGATCAGCATCAGGGCCGACACCCGCCAGAAGGTCCAGCTGGTGAACATGACCGACTGGACCGCGATGTAGCCGTCCCAGCGGTATTGCGTCTGCTCCAGCCAGGAACCGCGATGCAGGTCGACCTCCGTCTGAACGTCGGCCGGCAGGGGCCGCAGGACGTCGGTCTCGAAGGTCTCGACGGCGCCCTCGGACCAGTATGGCGCGGAGGCGTGCCAGGCCCAGTAGATGCCCGTGCCGATCAGCAGCAGCACCGTCGCCAGGATGAGCAGCCGGCTCGGCCGCCACCGGCGAAACAGGTAGACCACGCTGCCGCACAGGGCGTACGCCACCAGGATGTCGCCCGACCAGATCAGCAGGGCGTGGATCAGGCCGATGATCAGCAGCCCGGTCATGCGGCGGTAGTGGATGCGGGCGGCCGGCAGGTGGGCCCGGTCGCGCCGCTCGTACATCAGTACGATGCCCGCCCCGAAGAGCATCGAAAACAGGGCCATGAACTTGGAGCTGGCGAACACCTCGCCGAGCCACCAGACCGCCAGATCGATCCGGCTGATGGGCCCGGCGGCGTAGGGGTTGAAGTAGGTGGCTTCGATCATCGCGAACGAGCGGATGTTGATGATCAGGATGCCGAGCAGGGCGAAGCCGCGCAGCACGTCGATGGCGACGATGCGCTCGGCCGGGGTGGAGGGGCCCAGGGCGGTGGTCTGCTGGGCGGCGGCAGTATCGGGTTGCGGGGCGGCGCCGCCGGGCGGCGGGGTGGTGGGCGTTTCGTCCGGTTGCGTGCCGGGTGTTTCGTCCGGTTGGTGCATCGTGGTTTCCTCCCCGCGGTCCGGAAGGTCTGGCCGTCGGTGCGGTTTTGCTTCCTGTCCTGCAGGCCGCAGCATGGCGGAAGCAAACCGGATCGTCAAGGTCGAGTGTGGGGCGGCGACAGACACCCTTGTCCAGGAAGCTGTTTGTGGATAATGTATGTACGGTAAGAGGATGGGGCGATGCAAGGAGAGTTGCAGATGGAGTTGACCGCCGTCTACCTGAAATTCGAAGAGGGCTATGCGGCCTTCGTCGAGGAGCTTCCCGGGGCCAACACACAGGGGGAGACCCTGGAAGAGGCCCGCCGCAACCTTGCCGAGGCGGTTCAGCTTGTGCTTGAATCCAATCGGCAGCTCGCGACCGAGTCGCTTGGGAGCGAGGAAGTCATTCGCGAGCCGCTGATTGTGCCCGATCTATAAAACCTGATTCTTCAGCGGCGGATGGCAGCGATTCTCAGTGCGAACCCACCTTCGAGTACCGCTGGATCGATTTGAGCACGTCTCCCTCGTCGCGCTGGGCGTGATACAGGTCCCATCGCTGCTGCAGGTTCATCCAAAAGTCCGGCGACGTGCCGAGGAACTTTGCGAGGCGCAGGGCCGTTGCGGGCGTGATGCCGCGTCGGCCGTTGATGATCTCGTTGATCCGCTGGTACGGCACGCCAACGGCATCGGCCAGGTCCCGCTGGGTAAGGCCCATGGGGTTCAGGAACTCCTCCAGCAGCATCTCGCCGGGATGGGTCGGCGGGCGATTTGTCGGGATACGGGGGCGCATCTCCATGGCCTCATGGCTGATCTGCTCAATCGTTTTGTCCGGCCACAGATTCCGCTGCCATTCGGTATAGTCGAAGCCTTCACGCTGGACCATCGCCACGAAGTATGCGGCACCGACGGTGCCGAGGGCATCGATGAGGGCTTGGTATCCCTTTGCCTTGATTTCTGCGTCCGTCATGTCGCATCCGCCTCGGAAGACCGGTGCCGATCCAATGCGATTATACCTACCGGATGATCTTCATGCATGGTGGTTGCGGTGGCTTGATCGGCAAGCGATGCTTCTTCCCAGGCACACATTTGAGACGGTTATGCAGCCCCTTATGCTTTTTGACAATCTGGTTGTGCCGCAGGCGGAAAGCCTCTTACCCATGGGCGCCAATGTGCACCGTGGGGCGGCCCACCAGCGAGCATTACCGGATTAGTCTGTCAAAAAGCATCAGGGCTGAACAACGACAAAAACAAAGACAAGGGGGGTTGGGGACGCTACCCGGGGCGGCGCGGATCGCGATCCTGCTTCGCCGAACGGCCGGCTACGCAGGATTGTGACGCGACCCGCTCTGCCCCGGGCTGATTAGTGTCTCGCCCTTTCAGGGCTTTGTTGCCAACGGCATGGGTTGGCGGGCACAGCCCGCCCTACAGAAAGGCCAACGGCATTGGGTGGCGGGCGCAGCCCGCCCTACATTGGCTGCCAACGGCTTGGCTTGGTCGGCGCAAATGAAACGGTCCCAGCCGACCGGTGGGGGGACCGGTATCGGCTGGAACCGTCGTTCTTCACTGCAATCTGTCGATCCGGTGCGAAGGGCCTTACAGCGCCTCGCACACCAGGTCGCCGACCTCGCGGGTGCCGTAGCCCATCTTGCCGGCGTTCATGCTCTGCATCTTCTGCGTGGTCGCGGCGATGGCCTTGTCAACCATGGCGGCGGCCTTGCTGAACTCTTCGCCCTTCTTCTGACCCAGTTCGTTGAGCATCATGCTCATCGCGGCGATTGCGGCGATCGGGTTGATGATGTTCTTGCCGGTGTACTTGGGGGCGCTGCCGCCCATCGGCTCGAACATCGAGACGCCCTGCGGGTTGATGTTGCCGCCGGCTGCGACGCCCAGGCCGCCCTGGACCATCGCCGCCAGATCCGTGATGATGTCGCCGAAGATGTTGTCGGTGACGATCACGTCGTAGAACTCGGGGTTCTTGACGAACCACATGCACGCCGCGTCGACGTGGTTGTAGTCGCGCTTGATGTCGGGGTAGTCCTTCTCGCCGATCTCGTTGAAGGCCCGCCACCAGGTGTCGCCGGCGAAGGTCAGCACGTTGGTCTTGTGGACGAGCGTGAGCTGCTTTTTGGCGCTGTTGCGGCGCTTGCACAGGTCGAAGGCATAGCGGATCGCCCGTTCGGCGCCGAAGCGCGTCGTGCAGTTGATCTGCGTGGAGACCTCCTGGGCAGTGCCCTTGTACTGGAAGCCGCCCATGCCGGTGTAGATGCCCTCGGTGTTCTCGCGGACGACGATAAAGTCGATGTCGTCGGGGCCCTTGTCCTTGATCGGCGTCCAGACGTTGGGATAGAGCTTGACCGGCCGCAGGTTGATGTACTGATCCAGCTCGAACCGCAGCCGCAGCAGCAGGCCCTTTTCCAGGATGCCCGGCGCGACATCGGGGTGGCCGACGGCGCCGAGGTAGATGGTGTCGAACTGCTGGAGTTCCTTGGAGGCCGAATCCGGCAGGACCTCGCCGGTCTTGAGATAGCGGTCGCCGCCGAAGTCGTAGGTCTGCGTCTCGCAGGTGAAGCCCACCTTCTTCGAGACGGCCTGCATGACCTTCAGGCCCTCGGCAACCACTTCCGGTCCGGTGCCGTCCCCGGGGATCACGGCGATCTTCGCTGAGGCCACGTTCGTATCTCCTTGCACAGAAAACCCGTCGTTCGTGAATCACGGCACAATAGCAAAAAGGGGTAGGGCAGGCAATGGGATGGGCGCCAACGAAATCCGGATGGGGTGCGTCCCTGAATCCGTGGCAGAGCGGGATCGCTTGGATCTGCCCCCCCCCGCAAGCCCCGCACGTGCCGGGGGTCTGCCCCCGCCAAACGTCCGTTCGCCACCGATCGCCGAATGCACGCCACCCGCGCGGACGGGCATGGTTTTTCCCTTGCCTGCCGCCCCCGTTTCGGTCATCATAGACGGTCCGGATTTGTGAGCTTGGAGGAACAATCGTGTCGTCAAAGCCCGTTGTGCCGGCTGCGTACCAGATCTGCATCAACCCCGACTGCGCTCAGACCCATGACGCCGGCGAGGTCATCTTCAACTGCCGCCAGTGCGGCAGCCTGCTCGACATCCGCTATGAGTGGGACAAGGTCCCCGTGCCCACGAGCCTGGGCTGGTTCGAAAAGCGGTGGGCGACGCGGCGCAATCCGGTCGATTTCTCCGGCGTCTGGCGGTTCCGCGAACTGCTGCCCTTCGCCGCTGACGACGAGATCGTCACCATCGGCGAGGGCCAGACGATCCTGCAGCGGGCGGACCAGGTCGGCCGGGAGATCGGCATGAAGCCCGGCAACCTGTTCCTGCAGTACGAAGGCCTGAACCCCTCGGGCAGCTTCAAGGACAACGGCATGACCGCCGCGTTCACCCTGGCCCGCAAGCTGGGGCGGACCCGCGTGGCCTGCGCCTCGACCGGCAACACCAGCGCGTCGCTGGCGATGTATGCCTCGATGACGCCCACGCAGGATGGCTCGCCGATGCAGGCCGTCGTCTTCGTCGGCTCGGGCAAGATCGCCTACGGCAAGCTGAGCCAGGCCCTGGACTACGGGGCGCTGACGCTGCAGATCGACGGCGACTTTGACGCCTGCCTTCGCCGCGTCCGCGAGATCGCCGAGCCGCTGAGCATCTACCTGATGAACTCGGTCAACCCCTTCCGCCTGGAGGGGCAAAAGTCGATCATGTATCGCATCCTCGAGGCCCTGGCGTGGGAGGTCCCCGACTGGATCGTCGTGCCCGGCGGCAACCTGGGCAACTGCTCCGCCTTCGCCAAGGCCTTCATGGAGCTCAAGGACCTTGGCCTGATCGAGCGGATCCCGCGCCTCGCGGTGATCAACGCGACCGGGGCGAACACGCTCTACGAGGTCTACACCGACAATGGCTGCCGCTGGAACGGCGGCAGGTACGACCGCAAGGCGGTTGACGGCTACCTCCGCCACCTCGACGAGATCGACTACAAGCCGCACACGATCGCCTCGGCCATCGAGATCAGCCGGCCGGTCAACCTGCCCAAGGCCCTGCGGGCCCTGGAGATCATGAACGACGGCGTCGTCCGCCAGGTGAGCGACGAGGTCATCCTCGAGCACCGCGCCCTGGTCGCAAAGACCGGCTTCGGCTGCGAACCCGCCAGCGCCGCCAGCGTCGCCGGCCTGCACCAGCTGCTGGATGAACAGATCATCTCACCGGGCGAGCGGGTCGTCTGCATCCTGACCGGCCACGAGCTCAAGGACCCCGACGCGACGGTGAAATATCACACCGGCATCGACATGAAGGCGGCGAAGGTCGCCCCGCCCGGCCCGGTTCGTGGCAAGTACGCCAACAAGCCGATCCGCGTCCCCGACGATGTGGCCGCGATCTGCAAGGCGCTCGGGGCCGATATCGAAACGACCTCTCTGGCCAGAAGCGCCACCGGGATGTGATACCGATCCGGTGTCACCAGGGCCAGTTGTTCGCCAGGGTCAGCAGGTCCAGCGCGTTGATGCTGCCGTCTGCGACAAGGTCGCACCGCGGGTCATAGCCGACGTCGCCTTCCCGCTTGTTCCAGCTGTTCGCCAGCACCAGCACGTCGAGCGCATCGATCTGGCCGTCGGCGTTGATGTCGCCCGGACGGGCGTTCACCGTCAGCGTGACGGTCCGGTATTCTATCATGCCGAAATCGGACTCGAGGGTCACCGTCCCCGTGTGTTCACCGGGAAGCAGATCGGCGGCCGCGCTGTTGATCGACACAGTCACGCTATCCGATCCCGGCAGCCACCCTTCTGTCGGAGACACCGTCAGCCACGACACGGAACTGGAGCCGGACCACATCACCGGGTCCGTACCGTCGTTGCTGAGAGTGTAGGTGATGCCGTCCGGGGAGAAGGGCCCGCCCTGCGTGCCCGACGAGACGAGTGAATCCGACGGGAATACATCGAAAGTTGGCGGGAGCCAGGGATCATCGGTGCCCACGGTAATTGTTGCGTCGGTGGCTGTCCAGTCCGTGGACCAGTTTGCATCCAGTGTTTCAAAACTGGCCACCACATGGGACTGAAACTCCAGGGTCACAGTGCCGGCCGCGACCCCTTCAACCGTGTAATATGCCAGCGGCACCCAGGTCTCGCCGTGCCTTGAAACAGACATCATGCCTGTCTGGCCCGAACCAAAACTGTCCCAGCCCCCGTTGGCACCCGGGAGGCCGTGCGCCGGCGGCCAGTAGGGCGACCAGGCCTGATAGGCCTGGTCGAACTCCAGGCCGTGTGCCTGCAGCCCTCCGTCGCCGCTGGCGACCACGCTGCCGGCAACCTTGTAGACACCGACGCCCGGTTGCCCGGTCTGAACTTCGATCCATACGGTCGTCTGCTCCCCCGGCATGATTTGGGTCTGTGCAGGCACAATTCTGACCTGGACCAGCCCGACAGCATGGGTTGCAGCCGAAAGAACCACCGCGCACGCCACCAGGAAACTCCGCATCCCTCATCCTCCAGAATCGATAGGGCCAAGGCAAATGAACGTCTGCAGAACCGGGGCGAAAGCGCTGTTGCACCGGCACCAGACTCAAATGTAAAGCGAAACAGGAATCAACCGGGAGAAAGAAACCGTAGCTCGGAAAGGCATGCCCAAACGGCACAGCGCATGGCTTGCCGGTCATTGTCTCCCAAAGTTGTTGACCTCTAAGGGCATAGGCAATATAGCAGATGGATAATGGCGAGTCAATACTTTGGAGAGGCGCACCCGTGCCGGCGGGTGCGTGACATGTTTCGCGGGTGGTTTCGCCGGTATGTGTAGGGCTGTTGCCTTCGCTTTTCGAGTCCCGCCAGGGGCGACCTGTGGCTTCGTCGCAGTTGGCTGTTACGGTGGTGGATTGCTGGCGTCCCGCAGGGACGACCGATCGTAGCCCCGCCTTTCAAGGCGGGGTCGGCTGGCCCCCAGGACCTTGGGTTGTTGTCTTTTTGTCGTTGGAGTCCCGTCAGGGACGACTGAACTGCCCGGAGTTGTGACTTCCCGGTTGCCGCGGATCCTGTCACGCGCCCCCGTGCCGGCCGGCTCGCCGCAGCGTCAGCACCGCCACCTCCGGCGGACAGTTGATGCGCACGGGGATCGGCCCCGACTCGCCCAGGCCGGCCGTGATGAACAGGTGCGTCGGCCCGATCTTGTGCAGTCCGCCCGCCATGTGCAGCGGCACGTCGTCGTGGGCCCAGAGGCAGCCGAACCTGCCGAATCGCCACTGCCCGGCGTGCGTGTGGCCACTGAGCACCACGTGCACCCGCTCGCCGGCTAGCGTCCAGATCGCCGACGGCACATGCGACAGGACGATCGTCGTGCCGCTTTCCGGCAGCGTGCGGACCAGCGCCTGGGTCGAACGGGGATAGTGCCACAGCTTCGGTCCTGCCGTCCCGCCGATATTCAAGGCGCACCCGTCCACGTCGATCCTTGCCCATCGGCTGCGCAGCACCGTCGCACCGCACTGTTCGAGGATGCTCGTCAGGTCGCTTTTGTCATGGTTGCCCAAGGAGGCGTAGAAGCCCAACCGCGGCTTGACGTCACGCAGCAGGATCGGCAGCTCCCGCCGGGCCACCGACAGCCAGTGCGGGATGTCCACGATATCACCCGTGGTGACCAGCAGGTCCGGCCGGGCGTTGCGAAGGATGCTGTTGACCTGCTCGAGGAAGGGCACCGGCTTGGGGGCGTGCAGGTCCCCGAAATGGGCGATCCGCAGGCCGTCGAGCGGTCCGGGCAGGTCGGGTATGTCGAGGCAGTGTTCCGCAAGGTCGATCTTGTAGGCTTTGCTCACGCTGACAATCCATTGGGTCCATAGGGTGCGGGCCCCGCCGCAGGGGGCGGGGCCGGAGTTCCTGGCCGACGCCCGTATTATTGAAGCGCCGGCCCGGCCGGACAACCCGCTGTGCAAAAGGCCCGGCCGCTGCGCGGGACAGTGGCGCAACGGATTTGCAGGGGGCACGGGCGGGACGTTTTCCTTCTGGGGCAGACCTCGGTCACTCGTCGAGGGGTACGGGCCTCACGCCTGCCTGCAAGCCGTTGAGCATCATGCCCGTTCCGTTTGAACCAGCGGGCTATGGCGCTGTCTCCGACTCGCCTGTTACCAACTCGCCACGATGACTAGGATACGAAATGTAAGTACTAGTAAGTAGCAGGGGTTGCAATTGAAGAGGCCTCTCGATATAATACGGACGACGTGGGAAGCCCACGCCAGTGGGCTGCTGGATGTAACGTCCTTCCTGCGTTTCACTCGCTGCGGCACCCGTCGACCGCGCCAGCATACAGGGTGCCGCAGCCTCTTTTTTATCGGGCCCTATTGCGGCGGTCAAGCCCTGCAATGACATGAACATCAACGCCTTATGTCCGGTTCGTCAGGGTGCGACTGTCCGTTCTTGCGACGCTACGCCACTCGGCGCATTGCCCTTGTTGCACCGGGTTCAGCTGCTGCAACATTTTGCCGACCGGTGTCGCCCTCGCGACAACCTCCTGACGGCATACCCATCGGCGGTATTGTGACAGGCCTGTTTCTGCCATACCATCAACCGGTATATGCGTGAGGTCGGCCCGTTATGTCCCAGCCCCGAGACAGTAAGTCGCGCGACGACAACCCCTTGCATCGCCTGGTGATGCTGACCCTTGGTCACATGGTCGTCGATGCCTACGCCAACGTGATCGGGCCGCTGATGATCGTCTTTGCCGCAGTGGGCGTCTTCTCGGCGCAGAACGCCAAGCTCCTGCCGGCCGTCATGGCTATCGCAGGTTCGCTCACCCAGCCGCTGGTCGGCCTGCTCGCCGATCGCGGCATCCCGCGGAGCCTCCTGCTGGCGGGGCCCGCGTTCGCCGCCGGCGGCATCTGCCTGGCGATGGTCGCCACAGAGGCTTGGCTGGTCATCGTGCTGCTGGTCGTAGGCGGCATCGGCGTGGCGATCTTTCATCCGGAGTCGGCCGTGCTGGCGACCCTCAACACCGGCCATCGTTCTGCGCTGGCCATGAGCATCTTCCTCTTTGGCGGGACCATCGGCCTGTGGCTGGGGCCCGTCGCGTGCGGCTACCTCATCGATGCGACCTCGCTGGCGACGGCGGCCGCCGTGCTGGCGGCGCCGGGGTTGCTGCTGGGGCTCTACCTCAACCGCAGCCGCATCGCCCGCGTGCAGCCTCGCGCCGACGATCCGGCCGCGAAGGTCGCCGCCGCCCGCAACCCGGCCAAAGCTCTGGCGGGGGGGCCGCGGCGTTTGATCAACTGGCCGCTGGCGTCGCTGACTGCCCAGGCAGCGCTGCGGGCGATGGCGATGGGGGCCGTCGCGGTGGTGGTCCCCTGGTGGGGCGAGGCCCACGGCGCGACGATGGGCCAGATCGGCCACCTCAGCGGCCTGTTCCTGTTCTCCGGCGGGATCGGGATGCTGCTGATGGGTTGGCTCTGCCGGCCGGGCTGGGAGAAGCCCTGGCTCGTGGTGACGGGGCTGGCGGGTATCGTGCCGATCGTCCTGCTCAGCAGGGCGGACACCTTCCTCTGGGCGGCGGTCTGGATCGCGGCCGGCGGGGCGCTGACCAACGGCGTCAATGCGGTGATCGTCTCGATGGCCCAGCGTGCCGCCCCCCGTGGCGCCCGCACGGCGTCGGCGCTGACGATGGGGTTCGCCTGGGGCCTGGGCGGGGCAGGCGGGCCGCTGCTGGTCTGGCTGGTCGGCGACAACGCCACCGCCCTGATGATCTCGGCCGGCGCCTTGGTTCCCGCGGCGGTGCTGGCGGCCATTCTGCCGGCGCTGGCTGTTCCATCGGCTGCCCGGGCTGCCGGCGAACCGGTCGCACAAGTGCTGAGCGATACGGCAGCCCTCGATCCTATGGAGTGACCGCCTTACCTGACTCGCAAACCCCGTGCGACCTCGCTGAACGCACTGGACTCGTCCAGCCCCGCCAGCGCTGCCTGCCACGCCTCCCGGTACGCGAAGAACTCCTCCGCTTTCACCCGCGCCACCGCCTGTGCCTCCTCCACCAGCGCCTCCGGCGACACCGTCGCCCGCAGCTGCGGGTACTTCCGGTCGAGCGCCTCCACGCCCGCTCGCTGCAGGTCGGCCGACTCGTCCAAATACGGCCCCGGATACGGCTGCAGATACTCCGGATCGAACGCCTCGTCGGGCAGGTGCCTGCGGTGATGCCGCATCTTCTCCTGCATGTAGATGAATCGCCGGATGTCCGCGATCAGCTTCGACTGTTTGTCCGCCGCCTGCGAGCCGGTCGAATCGGGCGGCAGGTGCGTAATCCGCATGGCCGGGCAGAAGTACCAGAAGATCCCGTCCATCGCCGCGTTGATCACATAGTCGTAATCCTCGCCCCGCGCGATATGCGGGTCGTGGCAGACCCTGGCGATCGTCGACCGCGCCATCACCATATTCCCGCCGAACGCCACGTTCGACCGCACCACCCCGTCCGGCCCGCCTCGCATCCCCCGGCTGACCGCCTGGTCCATGAACCAGTTCTTCTTCAGGAAGATGTTGTCGCAGTCGGCCAGTGTTTCCGCCTCCGGGATGTGGTAGTCGCCCTTCGCGTCGAAGTACGGACCGGCCATCCCGCGGATCGTCTCGCCGTCGACGGGGCGGTTGATGTGCCGCACGACGTGGTCCAGGTAGTCGGGGATCTCGATGATCTCGTCGTCGTCGATGCCGATGACGGCGCCCGCGCCCAGGGCAAACGGCACAATCAGCTGCACGTTGCGGATGTTGCCGTAACTGTCCAGCCGCAGGATTGGACTGACAAGGCTGCCATTCAGCGCCTCCAGGTGTACCGGCGAGACGAAATGCAGATCCAGCCGGTCCGCGTACGGCTCGATCAGTTCCCGGACCCGCATGTCCACCGCCTGCCCCAGGTCCGGATGTGCCCCCGCCGCCACCACCAGCACGCGGAAACGCCCCTGCAGGTGAAGGAACGACTCCAGCGTCCGCGCCAGCGTGCCTTCGGTGTCCAGCGGCGTCGGGTGATCGAAGACCACCGTCTCAGGCCCCGGCTTCGACGACGGGTGCGTCCAGTACGTCGGCACAACGATCCACAGGTTCGGTTCGGCCATCGCATCGCTCTCCTGTTCTTACGCGCGGTCTGCGCGTGCTCGCCGGGTGAGCGCCCTTCGTCCCATGTGTCTGTTTGCGATGAGAGTACCAGCGGCAGCGCAAGGTGCAAGCGCCGCGAGCAGGTCGCGCCGCCTCGGGTGACACTTGCGCCATCCGTCGGTACGATGTCCCGTGGACATTGCGACCAGGAGCACATACGTGGCGGAGCAAACCGTGCAACACAAACCCGTAGGGATCAGTTTCGGGTTCATGGACTCGCTGCTGGCGGAAGTCGCCGGTGTGCCGCAGGCGGCGCTGCATCTCGACGTCGATGCGATCTGCCGGGCCTATGATGCGATCGTGCCGGTCGCCCGCCGGCTGGGCATCGACCCGCCGGCGCCCCGCCTGGCCGGCTTCTCGTACAACCACGTGTCCACCCTCGGCGCGAAGGTGACGCTCACCCTCGACACCCCCGAGCCGCACCTGGCGCCGTGCATCGGCTCGCCGGCGGAGATCGACAACCTCGCCGAGCCGGCTGACTACCTCAACACCCCCGTCGTCGCCGAGCGGCTGGAGCTGCTGGAAAGGCTCCGCCAGCGCCGCCCGGACGCCGCGTTGACCATCGGCCACGAGTACCAGGGGCCCATCACCACGGCCGCCCTGCTGATGGGGCCGGACTTTTTCATGCTGCCGTACGATGACCCGGACCGCGCCCGCCGGCTGCTCGAGTTCTCCGTCCGCAGCGCGGTCAATTACAGCCGCACCATCAAGCAGCACCTGGACCTGCCCGTCAGGCCCGGCGGGGTCGGTATGCCGGACGATTTCGCCGGGATGTTCGACCCGGCCACCTTTGCCGAATTCGTCGTGCCGGCCTGGGAGGGCATGTACGCCGGCCAGCAGGCGACCCGCCGCTCGCTGCACAGCGAGATGCTCCGCGAGGATCACCTGCGATACCTCGCCCCGCTGAAGATCGACATGTACGACCCCAGCGTCAACCACTACCTCACCCCCGAGACCGTCAAGCGGTCGTGCCCGGTGCCGTTCGGGCTGCGGATCTGGCCCAGCGAGGTGATGGTCCGCTCGGCCGACGAGCTCGTCGCCCAGTACCGCCACCTGGCAACCTTCGGCCCGGCCTGGATCATGTTCCACCTGGACTGCCTCGCCCACGAGCCGAAGATCGCGGCGGTGATGGAGGTGGCACGCGAACTGGCGGAAGAACCCGCATCCGACGGGTGATGCAGGGCGCCGATTGCGGCGGAACGGACCGCAAGTCCCTGCACTTGTCCTGCGGCGTCCCGCCCGGCATCGGGCCTGGGCACGGGACAGTCTGTGGCCGCCTCGGGAGACAGGCATGTGCGCAATTGCCGCTGACGACACCGGAATTCACTTTCTCGAAGACGACGGACGTGAAATAACCGTTGTCGGGTGGGGCGAGATCGTCGCCATCTACTCTGTCTGGGACGAGATGGCGGACGGGCAGCGATTTCTAGCGATCTATGTCGATCATTTCACCGGTGTCGACTTCGAGTTTGACAATCACGAGACAGGATACGAGCAGGTCATGATGTTGATGGAGCAGCAGCTGATCGGCTTCTCGCGTGCCCGCGCGGAGGTGGCCGGGTCCTGGGAGCAGGAGCCCCACGAGGTCTGGAGGCGGGATCTATCCATCCAGCCGCTTCAGCCGCTGCCCCTTCCTGAACCGGTTTCGCGGGAGCCCACGCAAGAGGAACTGCGCCTGATGGAAAGTGCCCGTCTGGCGACCATCGAGACCTGCGAGAGGGTGCTGGGCCGACCGCTCACCGCCGCCGAACTCTTGTGCGTGGATGTGCGGTGGGCCAATGGCGAGATCGCGGGGGACATCGGTTCTCCTTTGAGCGACGCGTTGCTTAGGCGCCAGGGCGGATCCCAGGATCGGACGGGCGGCCGGTAATTCGCGCCGGATCAACCCGCCGCCGCCGGAGGTCCCCGAGCCGCATGCGGACTCCCCCTCGTGACTCGCGGACGTCCCCGGACCGCCCGGGGACTTCCCCGCGTCGCTCGGGGACCTACCCGGAACGTCCGGGGGTTTCCCCGCGCCACTGGGGGCCTCCCCGCGTCCTTCGCGGACCTCCGTGAGCGGCTCGCGGATCTCCCCAAGCCCTTCGCGGACCTCCCCCCGGCCGCTGGCGCGCGACCCCGCACCGCCTGGCCGCCCCCCGGACGTCGGACCGGCCGTTGTTGTGGTTGTTGTTTATCCGCGTTTCATCCGCGTTCATCCGTGGCTGATATGGTCCTCGCCGTTGCCGTGGCTGTCCCCTGTCGTTGGGCCTCATACCCTCTATAACCCCCGCCTCATTGCCGCTTGCCCCGCGAAACCTACAATACGGTGGCCAGAGCGTTGTATTGCTACGAACCGGTAGGCCAGTGGCCATTGGTGAATCATGCCCTTGAAAAGCCCCGAACCGAAGGTCAAGCAGAACCTCAACGAACTGACCCTGCTGTTCGAGATCAGCCGGATCCTCGACGGCAGCATGGACATCCGCGACGTGCTCGCCCCGGTCCTCAAGGCCATGGCCGAGCACATGGGGATGATGCGGGGCACGATCGCCCTGCTCAACCGCGAGACCGGCGAGGTGTGCATCGAGGCGGCCTACGGGCTGTCGATCAACCAGCAGGACCGCGGCAAGTACCGCCTCGGCGAGGGGGTGACCGGGCAGGTGGTCGCCACGGGCCGGCCGGCGGCGGTGCCGCGGATCTCGGATGAGCCGTTGTTCCTCGACCGGACCGGGGCGCGGCGGGACATCGCCCGCGAGAGCATCGCGTTCGTCTGCGTGCCGATCAAGGCCGGCAGCGAGACGGTCGGCTCGCTCAGCGCCGACCGGCTGTTCGGCGAGACGGTGTCGCTGGACGAGGACGTGCGGCTGCTGTCGATCATCGCCTCGATGATCGCCCAGGCGGTCCGGCTGCGCCGGGCGGCG
>JAWLBS010000057.1:0-7205 GCA_041687575.1 Phycisphaerae bacterium
CGGGTCAGCGAGACCGACCTGCGCAACCTCGCCAGCGACATCGTGAGCCGCCGCCTGATCGTTACCCGCAACAAGGCGGTCGGCCAGCCGGTCGACGAGGCGGGGTTCCTTCAGCGCTACAACGTGGCGGTCACCCGGGTGATCCGCTCCGAGGTCGAGCTGATGCCCACTCCCCGGCTGAAACTGCAGCTCGGCGACCGCGTGCAGGTCGTCGGCGAGCCGGCCGCCATCGAACAGGTCGCCGACGAGCTCGGCGACGAGGTCAAGGACCTCGACCACCCGAACATCCTGCCGGTCTTCATCGGCATCGTCGTCGGCGTGATTGTCGGCAGCATCCCGATCGCCATCCCGGGCGTGCCGGCCGCGGTGAAGCTGGGTCTGGCCGGCGGGCCGCTGCTGGTGGCGATCATCCTGAGTCGGATCAACCGGATCGGCCCGCTGGTGTGGTACCTGCCGATTCCGGCCAACTATGCCCTTCGCGAGAGCGGCATCGTGCTGTTTCTGGCGTGCGTGGGCCTCAAGTCCGGGGGGCGGTTCGTCGAGACCATGGCAGCCGGCGACGGCGTGTACTGGTTGTGCCTGGCGGCAATCATCACCTTCGTGCCGATCATGACGGTGGGGCTGATCGCGCGGGGCATTCTGAAGATGAACTACCTGTCGCTGTGCGGGCTTCTGTCCGGCAGCATGACCGATCCGCCGGCGCTGGCGTATGCCACCACGATCGCCGGGCCGGAGGCGCCGTCGGTGGCGTATGCGACGGTGTATCCGCTGACGATGATTTTGCGGGTGCTCAGTGCGCAGTTGATGGTGCTGTTGTTCACTCAATAGTGTGGGCCGTGCCCTGTATCCGGGGGTTTACCGCGACCTTATTACGGTCGCGGCTCCTTCCCGTTTGTCTTCGGAAGGTCCTGCGCGTCCGGGGGGTAACAACACCCTCGCTTACGCTTCGGGCTCCTTCCCGTTTGTCTGTGAGCGCAACGCTCATCCGATGAATTCCATGGCCGGAAACAGCCCCTGCCATGGCACCCGGTGCCCGGTTACCGCTTCTCTTGATGCGGACGTACGGTGCCGGCGAGGTTCGAGTAGCGCGGGTCGTAGTTGAGCGGGAAGGCCACGTTCATCATCGCTTCGACGTCGAAGGGGTCGACGCCGTGCTTTGTGCGGATGGCCTCGGTCGCGGCGCGGCCGGCGGGGCCGTCTTCGGTCAGCGGGAGCGTCACCGGGGCGCCGCCGCGCGACGCCGAGAGCGAGCAGGCCTCCTCCATCTCCTGCGACGTTGCCGCCCGGCTGGCGTCGAACTCGAGCGGCCCGCCTTCACGTACGGCGCGGACGAACTCCAGCACGCCCTGCGCCACGGCTGAGAGGTAACTGTCGGTCAGTCCATACTCCAGCATGGGGTTGCGGTAATCGAACTCGCCGCCGGGCAGCTGGACGATGAGTTTTTCCAGGGGCATGCCGTGCGGCAGGTCCCGCACGATGTTGATGCGGTGCTCAACGTGCGTGACGCGCTGGACCGGATAGCTGCGGGCGTAAGCCCCTTGCTCGTAGTCTTCCGGGGCGACCAGGCGGACCTCCGCGCGGCTCATCCACGGGGCCGGCCGGTCGTCGTAGGGCTGCTCGACGAAGGTGCCCAGCGTGCCGTCGATCTCGAGCATCCCCGGGCGCGGGCACCGGCCGAAGGCCGACTTGATGTTGCCCGCCATGTCGCAGACCAGCATGCCGCCCGGGAAGTTGTAGGTTCGCAGGCAAAACGTCTCGCTCTCCTGCCAGCGGGCGGCACCGTCGAGGTGGCGGGGCAGGGGCATCGTGTGCTCGATGGCATTGACCGTCCGGGGTGCCTGCCCGGCCAGGACCTGCCAGATCGAGTTGTTGTGGTAGCCGGTGTGGCCGTGGAAGCTGGTCGCGCGGTGGACGTCGCCGAGGATGCCGGCGGCGATCAGCTGCCGGGCCATCGCGATGATCGGCAGGCGGAAGAACTGCTCGTTGACGTAGAGGACGACGCCGGCCTTGCCTGCCTCCTCGACCATCGACCGGCACAGGCTCATGGCTGGCGCCATCGGGGTCTCGACCAGGTTGTGGACCCCGCTGCGGGACAGCGAGACGGACAGGGCGTGGTGCGACTCGGGCGGGGTGACGCAGACGGCGGCTTCCATCGGCCGGTCGCGGAGCAGCTGCGCGGCGGAGGTGTAGGCCGGGCAGTCCCAGTGTGCGGCGGCTCTGTCAGCCATCTCGGGGATCGGATCGCACACGGCGATGACGCGAATATGGTCTCGCAGGGCCGCCAGGATGGGGAAGTAGCACCCCCACGCGCGGCGACCGAGGCCAAGCAGGGCGATTTTCAGGGGTTCGGCTGCATCTCTTGCGTGCATTTCTGCGATCCTTCTTTCCGGGGGTCCAAGGCGGCATCACAGCTGCCGCAATCCATGCCTTGGGGCGACGTTCAATGCGACATTCGGGGCTCGCACAGGCGCGTCAGCCTGATTAAAAGCGGCGTCTGCGCCGCCGCAGTCCATAGTCGCGCGGCGGCGCTCCACGCGAGACTCGGAGCTCGCACAGCTGCCCGGCTTGAGTGAAAGCGGCGTCGTTGCCGCCGCAGTCCATAGTCGCCGCCGACGGCCCCTTGGGGTTCGTGGGCGGCGAGCCGATGGACGCTTGAGTGAAAGCGGCGTGTTCCGCGCCGCAGTCCACAGGGCTGTCGCCGCTGTGCACGTCCTCGTTCACTCCACGGGGCTGTCGCCGTTTTGCACGTGCGTGCCTCAGTCCTCCATCCTCAGTCTCGAGCACCGCCTCTGGTTTCGCTCTCTTATCGCCCGCCTTTGCCCTTGCCGGCGCTGAAAGGCTGGGGCTTCTCGTGGCCGGCCGAAGGGACGATCAGCATGGCGTGCTCGCGGATGCCGGTGACGGTGCAGACGTGCAGGTCGCCTTCACGATGCACGGGGATCTTCTCCGGCTCGGCGTCCCAGCGGAGGCAGGTGACGTGCCCTGCGCGCTTGTCCCATCGAAACGCCACGCGGGCGTCGCTGGCGATCTGCTTCGACCAGCCGATGTTCAGCAGGTGAATCACGCCCTCGCCGGTGTCCGCGCGCCGGCGCAGCTCCGCGACCACGTGAGGCGGGGCGTCGACCCGCAGCTGCTCCACGCCGGCCAGGAGCATCCGCACGGCGGTCAGCACCTCGCCGGCGTTGCGGGGCGCGTTGAGGTGGTCGCGCTCGACGCGCCAGTCGGCGACGTCCGTGCCGGGCACGGCGATGTGCTCCAGGGTCGGGATATATGCGACTTGCCCCTTGCCGGCCGCAACCGCGAACGCCTCGTCGAAACCGTGCTTCACGAGCGGGCCGAACAGCGGCGCCACCTCCTGCGCCCGGCGGAGGTCTTCCAGGGTCTGCACCTTTTTGACGGCGCTGCGGAACTGGTTGTACTCGTTTCGCAGGCCGACCTCGCCGACCAGCAGCAGCGTTCCGCCCTCGCGCACCCAGCGAGAAATCGCCTCGCCCTCGGCGTCGCGCATCCAGCGCATGCCCGGGATCACCAGGACCTGGTACCGCGACAGCCGGTCGAGCTGCGAGGCCGCCAGGATGTCGAAGGGCACCTGGTTCTCCTGCAGCACCTGCTCGACGGCGCTGGCGGTCTGGACGGGGTAGTAGCTGTCGCAGGCGGTCGACAGCCGGTGCCGCAGGATCGCCACCTGCGCCAGCGAGTCGGTCTTGGTGTTGTAGTGCCGCCACCGCCGGAAGAAGTCGAACAGCCCCTTGCGGGTCTCGTCCATGAACGGTGCGGCGACCCCCGCTGCCCCGGGGTTCAGCGCGAACGCCTCGGCCTGCTCCAGCGGGGTGCGGGCGTAGACCATCAGCGGGATGTCGAACGACTGCGCGACCTTGTACGAGCGGATCGCGCTGACCGGCGAGCCGTGGCGGTTGAAGCCGGCCCGGTCGAGGTCCTCGTGGAACGACAGGTCCACCAGCGGGAACACCCGTTCGTAGTCCAGCCCGCGGTAGTAGGGGTTGTTGATGTTCTCGTTCTTGCCGAGGTTGCCCTCGACCATGCAGCTGCGCCCGCGGATGTGTTCGGCCAGTTCCCGCAGTGCGGATGTGAACACCTCGCAGCGGAAGTCGATCCAGTCCTGGTGGACCGGCACGACGATCTGTCGCTGGTTGACCGGGTGCTGCCCGAAGGTGAACCAGGGCGGGGCGACGCTGGAAAAGTCGTTGGTCCCGTAGCGGGCCTGGCCGGCCCGGCGGGTCGCGGCGGTCTGCGGGCCGTACCGCTCGGTGAGGAACTCGCGGAACAGCCGGGCGCATCGCTCGCAGCGGCACGCCTCCAGGCCGATGGACATCTCGGCGTTGTCGAAGTGGATGCCGTCGACGCCCATGTCGATCGCCTTGTCCACGACTTTCCGCATGTAGTCGCGCCAATCGCGGCTGGAATAGTCCACCCGGGCGCGGAACGACTGGTAGCCGGAGTAGCTCGCGTGGGCGAACAGGTCGGGTTTGGCGACCCAGTCGTTGGCATCCGGCTGCTCGGTCAGGATCGTGTCTAGCGCGAGCGTTCCGAAGGTGCAGTAAGCGAACACGCGGATGTTGTGGCGGTGGCAGATCTCGACGTACTGGCGGACACGCTGCTGCTCGGTGTCCTCGAACGCCAGGCCGTAGCCCTTGAAGAAGTTGGTCCAGACCTGGTTGACCCCCAGGCCCGCCAGGTGCTTCACGTATGGTTCGCTGCGTTCGAAGTCGTAGACCGAGTCGAGGTTCTCGCGGTTGTTCGTGCCGCTCTGCTTGCGGAAGTAGATCGGCTCCCACTGCCCGACGTAGACCACGCCCTCTTCACGCAGGATCTCGTTCGAAATCACTTATACAGACTCCCGGGGGCCGTTTTTGTGCCGACATCCGTCCAATCCGGCCATTATACAACGGTTCCCGGCCGCGGCCATCGACATCCTTGGCACGCCGCCCGCAACCCGGTAAAACACCACCAGCATCCGCGTCCGGAAACGAAGCAAACAATGCACATATTGCGAACCAGGAGCGCGTCATGTCCTACGACGAACCGTCCAGGTCGTTATCCACCCGCCAGTTCGATGTTGTCGTTGCCGGCGGCGGCACGGGCGGGGTCATCGCCGCGATCGCCGCCGCCCGCCAGCAGGCGACCGTCGCCCTGGTCGAGGCCAAGGGCTATCCCGGCGGCATCGCCGTCGAGGGCGGCACGGCATTGCATAGCTTCTATAATCTGTGGAAGGCCTTCGGCGTCGAGAAGCGACAGGTCGTTAGCGGTATCCCGCAGGAGCTGATCGACCGCCTCGCCGCCCGCGGCGGCACCAGCGGCCACGCGGAGATGAGCGTCGGCTACGATTACGACTCGATCTGCACCGCCATCGACACCGAGATCTACAAGCTCGTCGCCTTTGAGATGCTCGTCGAGGCCGGCGTCGAGGTGTTCGTCAACACGCTCGTCGTCGGCGCGGTTACCACCGGGTCGCGGGTCGACGGCGTCGTCGTCGAGAGCCGCTCGGGGCGGGAGGTGTTTCTCGCCGGTGCCTTCGTCGACTGCACCGGCTACGGCGACCTGTGTGCTTACTGCGGCGCGGACTTCACCGAGCCCAACGACTACCCCGTCGCCAACAGCATCGGCGTGGCCGGCGTGAGCATGGAGAAGTACGCCCGTTTCCTGGAAGACCACAACGCCCTGACCCAGCGGAGCGAAGGCTGGCGCAGTGGCCGGGACGGCAGGATCGTCCGTCTCGACGGCCGGATGGACGCGTTGCCTGCCGCGTTTGCCGCCGCCGCCCGCGCAATCGGCATGTCGCTGGTTACCACCACGGTCCACGACGACTACTTCATGTTCATCAAGCTCAACCTGAGGATGGACCGCAGTCCCACCGACCGCGACGCGGCCGCAAAGGCCGAACTGGAACTTCGCCGCCGCCAGGCGGTTGCGGTCGATCTGCTCCGCAAACACGTGCCCGGCTGCGAGAAGGCGTTCATCACGCGGACGAGCCCGTCGCTGTGCATCCGCCGCGGCCGGCTGATCGCATGCGACTACGACATCAGTCTCGACGACGTGCTGGGGGCGCGGCACTTCGACGACGACGTGATGACCTACGGCTTCCACGATTCGGCCCCGCGTCTGCAGATCAAGGGCGGCGGCACCTACGGCATCCCGTACCGGGCCCTGCGGGTCGCGAAGATCGACAACCTGCTGGCGGCCGGGATGCTGATCACCGCCGACCACGAGGCCCACATGTCCACGCGCAATACGGTCTGTTGCATGGGGCAGGGCCAGGCGGCCGGCACCGCCGCCGCGCTGTGCGTCAGCCGCGGTTGCACCACCCGCGACTTGCCCTACCCGCTGCTGCGGGCGACCCTGGTCGAAGGCGGTGTCTACTTCGAGGATGGTCCCCTGCAGTCTGGTTGAATTCGGCGGAGAGGTCGTGACCAGTGGATCGCGGCCTTGTGCCTGCAGAACGACCTGCCGTTGTTCACTCAAGATGCGTGTTTCGCCAACATCCCTCAGCTGCAATGCATGTAGGGATTCTCACGCGGACTCCGCGTTCATCGCCCGTTCCAGTCTCACGGCACCGGCCGGAACGCCTCCGAAGTTGTCATTGTGAGCGCAGCGAAGCGTCTCTATTGGACAGTGGATCCAACACCGCGACCACCGAGAGGCAGAGATCCCTCATTCAGGATGACGGCGGTGGTGCGACGGCACCGGCTTGATATCGTGCGCAAGCCGGCCTAATGAATTGAATGATCATCCGTTTGGCGGTCAAGACACTCCGATCGCCTGGGGGGCGGCCTGCGTGCGACCTCTCGCCGGGACGCGCAGAGACTGGCCGATCTTCGTACAACGCGTGCATCCGATCCTGCGGGGCGGTTCCGCCATGTGGCGGCAGCGCCCGCAGGTGGGTCGTTGTCATCTCCGAGCAAGGGGGCAAGTGCGATGCGTCGAATCACCTGGTTGACGTGCGGTGTCTGGATGGCGGCGGTGTGGGTCTCGACGATGTCGGCCGCCTGGGCAAAGACCGATCACGATGGCGACGGCCTGTATGACGTGGCTGACTACGTGACCGATGCGGGGATCGATCCGGGGGGCACCACGGGGGCGTTCTACATTTCTTATCAAGGCATTGCCGATCTCGACGGTGCCAATGCCTTCACCGGCGTGGATGAATTCCACGTCTGGCACAACAGTATCAAGGCGATCGAATCCGG
>JAWLBS010000057.1:7305-17545 GCA_041687575.1 Phycisphaerae bacterium
GGGCTGAGCAAACTGCACACCCTTTACCTGTACGACAACCGCCTGGCAACAATTCAGGCGGCGGTCTTCAGTGGACTGGGCGACCTGCAGGTCCTGGACCTGAATCGGAACCAGATCGAGACGATCGAGCCGGGGGCCTTTGCGAGCATGGGCAACCTGCGCACCCTCGATCTGTCCTCGAACCACCTGGCGACGATCCGGGCGGGAACGTTCACCGGCCTGGAAAACCTGGAAGTGCTCCATCTGCAGAACGGGTACATCACGTCGATCGAGCAAGGCGCCTGGGCCGGCCTGGACAACCTGCAGGTGCTCGACCTGAGGTATATCGATGTCAGTACCCTGAAGGCTGGCACCTTTGCCGGCCTGGACAGCCTGCAGACGCTCGACATGAGGCGCATCGGCGTCAGTACCCTGGAGGCCGGCGCCTTTGCCGGTCTGGGCAAACTGACTTCCCTGGACCTGGAGCAGAGCGAGATCGGATCGATCGTGCCGGGCGCCTTCGACGGCCTGGCGAGCCTGGACACCCTCGACCTGTACAGGTGCAGGCTCGGTTCGATTCCCTCGGGCGCCTTCCGGAATCTGGGCAACCTGCGGACGCTCGACCTGGGGAGGAACTACATCCGGACGATCCACCCCGGGGCATTCGAAGGCTGCGAAAACGTGCAGATGCTCGTCCTGCGCGACAACCGGATCGGGCAGATCGCCGCCGGCACGTTCGCCGGTCTGACCCGCCTGCCGACGCTCAGCCTCCGCGACAACGAGATCACCTCGATCGACCGCGAGGGGTTCGCCGGCCTCGACTCGCTGGAGACGCTCGACCTGGCGAGCAACCAGATCGACAGTGTCGATCCCGGCGATTTCCTGGGGCTGGGCAACCTGCAGACGCTGAACCTGTCGCACAACAAGATTGCTGCGATCCCACGCGGTGCGTGGGAAGGACTGGACAGTTTGCAGACGCTACACCTGTACAGGAACGAGATCACGTCGGTCGATCCCGGCGATTTCGAAGACCTGCCCGCGCTGCAGACACTCGACCTTGGCGGCAACGGCCTCACCTCGCTCCGCGCTGGCGGGTTCCAGGAACTGCGCGACCTGCAGGCGCTGAGCCTGAAGCACAACGACATCGAGTCGATCGAGTTCGGGGCCTTCGACGGATTGCGTCACCTGCAGACGCTCGACCTGGAGGGCAACATGGTGCCGTTGGCGAGCCCGGCCATCTTCAACGGCCTGGATGACCTGCGGTCGCTCGACCTCAGGTACAACAAGATCGCACTGATCACGCCGGGCGTCTTCACCAAACTGGGCAAGCTGGAGACGCTCGACCTCAGCAGCAACCCGATCGTGCTGATCCCGGTCGGGGCGATGGACGGCCTGACCAATCTGCGGACACTCACGATGAGGTCCTGCCACACCACGTTCATCGACCCCGGCGCATTCGACGATCTGCGGAGCATCGAGACGCTCGACTTCAGCTCCAACGACATCAGGGCGATTGAGCCGGGCGATCTGGCCGGTCTGACGAGCCTGCGGACGCTCATCCTGGAAGGAAACGACATCACCTCGATCGAGCCGGGCAGTTTCGCCGGCCTGACCAATCTCCAGACGCTCGCCCTGGAATGGAACGCCATCGCCGCAATCGAGCCGGGCAGCTTCGTCGACCTGGCCAACCTGCAGACGCTCAACCTGAAGCGCAACCAGCTCACATCATTGCCGGCCGGCCTGTTCGAGGGGCTGGACAGCCTGGAGTCTCTGTACCTGGGTTACAACGACATCGAGTCGATCGATCCCGGCGCATTTTTTGGGTTGCACCGCCTCCGGACGCTCAATCTCAGGTACGAAGGCGATGCACTGCTGGCGCCCGACACATTCCAGGGCCTGTTCAATCTGCGGACGCTCGAGTTCGACCGTCACGCCCCGCACGTGTTCGACCTGACAGGTGCGGACCTTCCGCTGCTGGAGGGGTTGAACCTTGGCTCGTCCGACTACTCGACCCGAAGGTTCATCCTCGACGGCGCCACGCTCACCCCGCAGTCGCTGGCGGCGATCCTGGCTGGTGCCCGTCGCATCGAAGAGGTGAGCCTGGTGGGGACCGACGTGCTCGACATGGACGACCTGGCCGGGCTGCTGGGGCTCAATTACCTGAACCGCCTGACCGTCGACAATACGTTCTACGCCGCCTGGCAGCCGGGCCTGGTCGCCTGGGCGGTCGATCCGGGCCACACGCTCATCATCATACCGGAGCCTGCGACGCTGGGCCTGCTCGCCTTGGCTGGCCTGGGCCTGCTGTGGCGCCGCCGCTCGCGAGGGTGAGCCAGGGGGGCGGGTGCCGGGTGCCATGGCCGCGCTGTTGGCGGCCATGGAATTCTGCGGATGCGCAGCGTGTTCTTTTCCGAACCGCTCCCAGCGCTGTCATTCTGAGCACAACGAAGAATCTCTACTGGACGGAGCGCCCATGGTTTGGCACTCCGCTTGGCAGAGATCCTTCGCGTTGCTCAGGATGACGACGGTGGCTCGCGCCGGTGGTGGCGGGCGCAGCCCGCCCCACATGCATCTGTTTCTAATCTGTGTAATCTGCGAAATCTGCGGATAACGCCTTTCCGCCTCACGCCACCGTCACCGACCCGATATCCACCCAGCCGCACTCGTCCTGTTCCTTGACGGCGAAACGGATGGCCGGCACGGTGGCGCCGGGGCGGACGATGCCGGCCGAGATCCGCACGGCGCCGGGCTTGAGACCGGCGGGCAGGGCGACGCGCGGGCGCAGGCAGATGTCGCCGGGCAGCCAGGTCTTCAGGTCGCTGTCGATCTCCGTGACGTGCTCGAAGCCGTTCTGGGCGATCCGCAGGGCGAGCCGGTAGGGGTGGTACAGCGGCGCGACGCCGACGTTCTCGATCCACATGCTGCATTCGAAGGGCTCGTTACGCTGGACATTCAGCGGGTAGTGCACGTCGCGGACCACGAACCGGTAGCCCAGCCGCTTGATCCAGTCCATCATCGGTTCGTGCCACTCGTCGGGGATCCGCGTCGATTTCGGCATGAAGATCGAGCCGTGGTACTTCAGGCCCTGTCTGAGGTTGAAGTCCAGATCGTACAGCCACTCCTTCTGCCGGTACCAGCCCAGCGGCACGCCGCAGGTCTCGAAGGTGACCGGCCCGCTTTTCCAGGCGTCCTGCGCGTCGTTCTCGCTGACCGACCAGGGGTACGCGACGTAGGTGTGGTTCCACGCCAGCCGGTGCGGGACCACCTCGTTGCCCTTTTCCCGCTGGTCGCCGAAGCAGTCGCACCGCCAGCCCGTGCCGCGGCGAATCCCCGGACCCATCTGCCGGCCGAGCATCGCCAGCAGCGGCGTCTTCTTGAAGCAGGAGACGTAGTGCGCGGTCATCCGCTCCATCGCCTCGGCCGTGCAGTCAGCGGCGCCTTCGCCCCACGGGCCGATGTGCGAGATGTCGAACGTCTCGAGGTCCGGGTGGCCGTCGTAGCGGGCGGCGAATTCGCTGATCACCCGCCCCCAGACCTCGAAGTGCGCGTCGCACGAGTGGTCGGGGGTGACCAGCACGTTGTCCTTATGATTGGTCCTGATCACCGGGGCGACCTGCTCGTACCAGTCCGGCAGGCACGGCTGTTTTGCCGAGCCGTACGGCATGAGTCGGACCTGGAGCGTCTGGCCGCGGTCGTGGGCGGTCTGCAGCGCCTGATCGATCAGCGTCCAGTCGAAGCGGTCCTTTTCCGGCTGGAACCGCCGCCAGAACCAGCGGCAGTAGGCGATCGGCGAGGGCAGGTAGCCGGGCGTCACGCCGGGGTGCTCGCGCGGCGGGAACTCGGTCGGCCCCTCCTCGCTCCAGTGGGTGCCCTCGAACAGCGGGTCGCCCTCGAAGTGCTGGAAGGTGGCGCAGCCCTTGTGCGGGTTGCGGAAGTAGTCGTTCGACTCGGTCGGCCGGCATCGCCAGTGCGTTTCCGCCATGATCGGTATCTCCCGTTTACGCCAGGGGCGTTTGCATGATCCCGCCGGCCTGCTTGCGGCACAGGTCCATCACCCGCATGACCTCGAGGGTCTGCTGCGGGGCGACGAAGGGCTCGCGGCCGGTGCGGATCGCCTTTGCGAAATCCTCGTACACGTCAACCCGGTACTTCGGGTTGATCTTGATGGTTTCGGATTGGAACTCGACCTGGTCGGAGGGGTACTGCCGGCCGGCGCTGGCCAGGCTGGTGTCGAGTTGCTTGGCCTTGAGTTGCCGCGGCGAGAGCCATCTGACCGTCAATTCGCTGCCGTTTCGCAGGATCACCCCGCGGGTGCCGTAGACCTCCAGGTCGTACGGGCGGTGGGGGGTGGCCTGGTTGATGTCGATCTCGGCGAGGATGCCGCCCGCGGTCTGGTAGACGACCTTGACCACGTCCTCGGCGTCGCCGAGCGAGGCGACCCGTCGCAGGTTGCCGAAGACCTTCGCCACGTCGTAGCCGGTCAGCGCCAGCAGCATGTCCAGCCCGTGGGCGCCGTAGTTGTTGAGCATGCCGCCGCCGTAGCGCTGCAGGCTCTGCCAGTCGTCACGGCGGACGAAGCGGTTGCTGCACTGGCGGACGTGGTAGACCTCGCCGATCCGGCCGGAGTCGACTACCTTCTTGAGGTGCTGGAAGCTCGCGTCCGCGCGGCGCGGCTGGTAGACAGTCAGGACGCGCTGGCGCTTCGCCGCCTCGCGGACGATTGCCCGGGCATCGGCCAGGCTCGGGGCCATCGGCTTTTCGAGCATCACGTGCAGGCCTGCCTTCAGGGCGGCGATGGTGTGGGCCTTGTGCAGGTGGGTGGGCGTGGCGATGGCGATGGCGTCGAGGTCGGCGCTGGCGATCATCTGCTCGACCTCGGCGAACGCGCGGCAGCCGCAGGTCTGCTGGGCCTCCTGGCGGCGGGACTCGTCCGGGTCGGCGACGGCGGCCAGTTGCCACTGGCGATGCTCAGCGGTGGTTTTGCAGTGGAACCCCCAGCCGATGCGCCCCAGGCCGGCCACGCCGATCCGCAACTTCCGTATGCTCTTGCTCATTTCCGTATCTGTCTCGCTGTTTTCGCTGCCGGGCAGTCTGCCCCCGTTTGAATCCGGCCCCGATTCTGGCGGCCCTTGCGGGAAGTTGCAAGTGCGCCGGCAAAGCGCCGGCAAGGTCGATGGATGTGGCAAGCCCAGGCATTGCGCTGCGCGTCATCCGATTCCACTGGCCGGGCATCGGTAATGCTGTATAATCTGTATGGTGGAAGGCAACAGAACCGGAGGCAGCGATGTCCCGAACCCAGACACGATACGAACACATCATCCTCGACGAGGCTGGCACGCCCCTGATCGCCGGCACGACGATGAAGGTCATCGAGCTCGTGCTGGAGCAGGCCGCCTACGGGTGGAGCCCGGAGGAGTTGCATTTCCAGCACCCTTACCTGTCGCTCGGGCAGATCCATTCCGCCCTGGCTTACTACTGGGACCACAAGGGCGAACTTGACGAAGATGCCGCCCGGCGGCGTGGGCGGGTTGAGCAGCTGCGAAGCAGCACGCGGCCGTCGCCGCTGATCGATCGGCTGAAACCCCGGGATTGACGCGCATGGCGCCTTGCCCCTTTGACGCCGTGGATCTGGAGAGCCAATCATAAGATCGTCTCCCACATCATTTGCGGGCGTTTATCGCACTTCGTCTTTCATCAACATCGGAAAGCACGCTTACATTTTCCAGGCAACGCAGGCCGGCGCTAGTGACATTCGTACCATGTGTTCGTACAAATTGAAGCTGTTCCATACCTGACAGATTAGCCAGTCCAGCGTCCGAGACTTTCGTGTCCTGAAGGTCAAGCACACGCAGCGCCCGCAAGCTCCTGATGTGCAGCATGCCCGCATCCGTAACGTGAGTATGTGCCAAGTCCAGCTCTTGCAAGAGAGGAATCGCTCCAACATGGACCAGGCCAGCATTCGTTACACGAGTGCGCCTCAGCGTCAGAGAACGCAGGTTGGACAGTTTGGGCAAGTGCTTCAGACCTGCATCGCCGACCTCCGTGTAAGAAAGGTCGAGATAGATTAGGTGAGGCAAGTCCGCCAGGTAAGCCAGATCTGCATCACGGACCTGCCTCTTACGTAGGCTAACAGAGTTTACTCGATCCATCAGATAGCCGCAGGGGGACAAGTACAGCCACGAAGGTCCGACAGGTAGCGCTATAGTTTGCCCGCCAACTCGGTGGACCCACGCTACAGCAGCCTGTTCTCTCTCCCACCCCTCGTGATACCGCCAGCACAGCCAGGCACAGCCCAGGACGTGGACTCCCACGATCAGCAGAACAAGAAACGATACGTATACCCCGAATTTACGGAAAAGCCGGCGCGCAACGTGATGGTAAGCCCTACGGTCGAACGTGCTGACGTCACCACAGTCAAACACTTGTCCGCATTCAGGGCATCTCCCAGCACTGCCGCGCAAATCGTACCCGCAGCTCCTGCAGTACATTCCGGAATCTGATTCCTGATCAGCAGCCATAGACAAACGTCCCTCTGGTGCTATCGACTCACCCAATCACCTGTCGCGCGGCGTAAACGGTCCTGCTCGAAACGTACCGTGTATGGTTGCCTACGCATGTTGTCAACGCCATAGTAGCCAGGACAACCACCGGTTATTGTCCCGCATCCGCGGACTTCTTTCGCCGTTCCTCCAGCCAGGCAGGCGGCGACGGCCGCACCTGCCGGGTACAGATCGCCCCGCCGCCACTGGTGGGCTTACGGGGGCCAGCCGGTTCCAGGCGTCGTAAGCATACCGATAGTGGCCATCGTCACCAAGGTTGCCGGCCGCGTGTTGGTGGGTGGCGGCGGGCATTTCTCATTGGATGGCAAAGGATTCGGCGACGGCGACCTCGTCCATAGCCGTCAGGCCGTGGTCGGCGTTACGTCGAGTCCCGCCAGGGACGACAGGAAGTAGCCCAGGACGCAGGCGACGGTCGTATCGTCGCCGGAGTCCTGGGTGAGCCGGCCTCCACATCCTGGGTTGTTTCTGTTGTTGTTCGAGCCCCGTCAGGGACGACAGCAGTGTGCAAGATGGTGTTGCGCCCGCGAGGGGCCGGGGCTGACGCGGGGCGGGGCAGCCGAGTGAAAGCGGCGTCGCGGCCGCCGCAGTCCAAAAAGGGCTGGCGTTGTTTGGGGACGGTGGTGTTTCTTTGAGGCCCGTTGGAAAGGCAAAGCGGCGTCTGTCGGCGCCGCAGTCCATAATCGCGCCGTGGCGTTCTGCCCGAGATTTGAGGCTCGCAAGGCAGCTCGGCTTGAGTGAAAGCGGCGTCGATTCCCGCCCTTCGGGTCCGTCTTCGACCCTGAGGCTCCCCTCGGTTCGAGCTCGGGGTCGAGGATCGCACTCCATATTGCCGCCGACGGCCCCCTGCAATTCGCAAGTGGGGAACCGATGGAGGCTCGATCCAAAACGGCGAGGCCGGGGGTTACCCTCCCGAAACTTTCAGACCTCCCCCCGCCGGTTCTGCTTGATCCGGCTGCGGTGGCGCTTCTCCTCGATGCGACGCTGCCGCGAGGCGAACGTCGGGCGGGTCGGGCGACGGCTCTTGGGGCGGACCAGGGCGCCGGCCAGCATCTCGGTGAATCGCTCGATGGCGGCCCGGCGATTGGCGGGCTGCGTGCGGTGCTCCTGCGAGACGATCTGGAGAACCCCCTCGCGCGTCATGCGGTTGCCCAGGCGGCGCAGGAGCATCTCCTTCTGCTCGTTTGAGAGCGTGGGTGAGCCGGCCACGTCGAACGAGAGCGTCACCCGCGTGCTGACCTTGTTGACGTGCTGGCCGCCGGGCCCGCCGCTTCGCGAGGCGGTGAGGGTCACCTCTTGCTCGGGGATCTCCAGGTTGTTGTTGATACGGATCATGTTGGGCGCAACGTCCTTTCGTATC
The DNA here is from genome assembly GCA_041687575.1 of Phycisphaerae bacterium. Classification (GTDB taxonomy): domain Bacteria; phylum Planctomycetota; class Phycisphaerae; order UBA1845; family JANYLN01; genus JANYLN01. Next base: position 15,202 of record JAWLBS010000057.1, read on the forward strand.
GGTCCTCGTTTCAAGGCGGCTTTGTGAGATGTTAGCCGGAAAGCGGCGATGGGTCACCGGTGCCGGCCGGGCGCGACTGGGGATGGGGGGGCATCCGGCAATCGGTGGCGGGCGCTTGGCGGGGGTCTGACCCCTTGCAGCACGCCCGCACCCGAATCCCCGCCCCCAATTCCCGTGGCCGCACCAATACCGGAACGATCCAACGGGGTCTGACCCCCTGGGGCAAACGCTGCGAGAGGTGCCACGGTCCTGCTTCAACGAGCCGCGACCGTGAGGGAGCGGTGAACCCCGCGACCCCCTCGAACCCCACGGGGTCAGACCCCGGTGACGTGCAAAGGTATCCAAGCCGCCATGAAGTCGCGGCGTTGATCTCGGTGGAGGCATTCACCTGGGGGTCAGCCCCCTGGAAATGCCACCGAACAACGGGCGCACCCACTGGGAATCTCGGCCAGGTTCGTGTATAGACTTGTCGCGCGCCCGCGTCTGGCGGCGCTCAAGGAGGCGGTTTTGAACGAAGTTCTCGTGGGTCTGGCGAGTATCGTGGTGCTTGGAGTGGCGGCCCAGACGGTAGCCTCGCGGTTGCGGGTGCCGGCGATCCTGCTGCTGCTGGGGACCGGGATCCTGGTCGGGCCGGTCCTGGGGCTGCTGCACCCGGACCGGCTGCTGGGCGACCTGCTGCTGCCGCTGGTGTCGCTGGCGGTGGCGCTGATCCTGTACGAGGGCGGGCTGACGCTGCGACTGCGCGAGCTCACCTCGACCGGCGGGGTCGTCAGCCGGCTCGTGACCGTCGGCGCGGCTGTTACGTGGGTGGGGGCGGCAGCGGGGGCATACCTGCTGCTCGGCCTGGACGTGCGGCTGTGTCTGCTGCTGGGGGCGATCCTGGTGGTGACCGGGCCGACGGTGATCCAGCCGATGCTGCAGCACATCCGCCCGACCGGGCGGGTGGGCAGCGTCCTCAAATGGGAGGGGATCGTCATCGACCCGATCGGGGCGATGCTGGCGGTGCTCGCGTTCGAGGTGGTGTTCCATCGGGGCCTGGCGGAAGGGCCGGTCTTCACGCTGGTGACGATCGGCAAGACCCTGCTGATCGGCGGCGGGCTGGGGCTGCTGGCGGCGGGCCTGCTGATCGTGGTGATGCGATACTACTTGGTGCCGGGGCACCTGCAGAACGCCGTGTCGCTGGCGCTGGCGGTCGCGGCGTTCACCGCGTCCAACGTCTTTCAGGACGAATCGGGCCTGCTGGCGACGACCCTGATGGGCGTGGTGCTGGCCAACCAGCGGCTGGCGGACGTGCGGCACATCGTCGAGTTCAAGGAGAACCTCACCGTCCTGCTGATCGGCACGCTGTTCATCCTGCTGGGGGCGCGGCTGGAGTGGGGGCAGCTCGCGGCCATCCACCTCGACGTGCTCGTCTTCATCGCGGTACTGATCGTGGTGGTTCGGCCGGTCGGGGTGCTGCTGTCGACGCTGGGGTCACAGCTTTCGTGGCGCGAGCGGGTGTTCCTGTCGGCCCTGGCGCCGCGGGGGATCGTGGCGGCGGCGGTGGCGTCGGTCTTTGCGATCGCCCTGGCGGAGGCGGGCTATGCCAACGCCGACGTGCTGGCGACAGTGACGTTCGCGGTGATCCTGGGGACGGTGGGCTTTTACGGCCTGGTCGCGCCGCTGGTGGCGTTCCGGCTGAAACTGGCCGAGTCGCAGCCGCAGGGGCTGCTGATCGCCGGGGCCGACGCCTGGGTGCGTGCGACAGCCAAGATGCTCGTCGAGCAGGGTTACCGGGTGGTGCTGGTGGACACGAACCCGGCCAACATCGCGGCGGCACGGATGGCGGGGCTGACGGCGTGGTCGGGCAGCATCCTGGCCGAGCGGCTGGTCGACGAGGTGGACTTCGGGGGGATCGGGCGGTTTCTCGCCCTGACGCCCAACGACTGGGTGAACGAGCGGGCGGCGGATCGGTTCTGCCGGCTCTTCGGCAAGGTGAACGTGTATCAGCTGCCGAGCAAGAACGTGGCCAGGGATGACGATCCGATGCACGGGCTGATCGCCGGGCGGGCGCTGTTCGGCCCGGACGTGACGTACCGGGTGCTGCAGCAGCGGTTCTACCGGGGCGGCACGATCAAGGTGACACGGCTGTCGGAGCAATTCACGTACAAGGACTACCGCGCCCAGTACCACGACGCGGTGGTGCCGCTGTTCGTCATCACCGACACCGGGCGGTTGAACCCGGTTACCGACGCCGCGGCCCTGGCGCCGATGGCCGGCCAGACCGTCATCAGCATGGTCGAGGAACAGGCCCAGGCCGAGCCCGGACAGGCCCTCGATCAGGCGCCGCAGGGCAGCGATTGAG
>JAWLBS010000057.1:17645-19348 GCA_041687575.1 Phycisphaerae bacterium
CTGTCCATGATCAGGCTCCTGTTGCGATCTCGTGCGGATGACAAGACATATCTGTTGAATCGGCTGTTACGCCCGGACTTCGTTAGTCGGGGGCTGCGCCCGGTCCAGGGCGGCGGGCAGCAATTCGCAGGCGAACGCGACCCGATCGGCGTTCGGCGCCACCGGCCGGTGCCAGCGGACCTGGTAGCCGGTGTCGTACGGCTTGTTCTTGTCGGCACCGGCGACCGGCATGATCGGGATCTCGACAACCTCGACGCGGTCGTCGGCGGCCAGGTCCTTCAGATCGATCCGCAGGCGCGGCGTGCGCAGTACGCGGCCGTCTTGCTCGGGCCTTTGCGGCAGTGTCAGGCGAAAGACCGCCTCGGTCGCGTCGAGATCGCCCTCCAGCAGGTCGGCGACCGCGAAGCCGCCCTCGATCCGCCGGACCGTCCGCTGGTGGGTGACGTTGGGATAGGTCGCCGCCGCGACCGTCAGCGACTCCCCGCCGGGCTGGTTCTCATGCTCGACCAGCCAGCCCGCGCAGGCGAGTTGCCGGCGATCGCCCAGCGTGACGGTGCTGTGGCTGGTGGAGTCCTTGAAGTGGTTCCAGTGAATCGCCTCTTCGTAGCGGAACGTGCCCGGATCGCACACCAGCGGCCCGTCGGCGTCGAACAGCTCGAAGGCGAGCTTGTCCCAGTCACCGTGCCAGCCGCCGTGCGGGCCGAAGTCCAGGGCCAGCGCGGTATTATTGTTGCGTAGAATGGCGTGGCCGTCCGCGAAGATGCGCGAGGTCGGCGGGGTGAACGATACGGCGGCCTCGACCGGCTCGGCCGGGAAGTGCAGGTCGGCGGGCCCGGGCATGTAGCCGGCCTGGGTGGCGGCCTCCATCAACACGCTGTCCCGGAAGCGCCGGGCATAGTGGGCGAGAAGGGGCGCGTTGACGCCATAGCTGGAGTCCTCGAACCGCGGCACCCGGCCGTCGGGCATGAGCATGCCCGCGGTCCGCCGGGCGAGCTCAACGATGCTGCGCCCGCCCAGCGGCCGGCTCAGCACGTCGACCCCGCAGCGGAGCAGGTGCTCGGCGTTGGCCATCAGGAACTGCTCGACGTTCTGGTGATACCCCAGCGCCATCTCCCAGAACAGCCCATCCGGAAAGACCCCCTTGGTCAGCAGGTTCTCGAACTGGCTGAGGGCGTACTCGGTGCGGGCGGCGGCCTGCGGGTGGCACGGCAGGATCGCAAGCGCCGCGGTGATGCCGGCCTGCTCCATCCCCTGCCAGTTGCTGACCGACTGATCCGGCCGGCGAAGGGTGTGGATCTGGTCGGTGATGTCCCAGATCATCGCGACAGCCCGGGCCTCCCCGTCGGGGTCGTCGTTGAGGGCCCCGAGGTCGGCCAGCATGCTATACGCCGGGACGAGCGAGGTGATCGCCACGCCGTGGTGGATCGTCTCGTGCATGAGGATGCCGAAGCGGCTCCAGGCGGCGGCGAAGGTATCGACCAGCCGGCGGGCGGCCAGGCGGGCGAGGTCGCGGTCGCCGCTGACGGCCGAAAGGCACGCCGCCCGCAGCATCTGCGAGGCGTGCGCGGCGGGGTTCTGGTTCGCGTCGTAGAATCGCAGGCGCGGCTGGTCGATGACGAAGGGTTCGGTCAGGGCCTGCTTGTACTCGGCGACGGCGGCGGCGACATCAAAGCCCTCGGCCAGGCGCCGCATGTTGGCCCGGT
>JAWLBS010000058.1:0-13842 GCA_041687575.1 Phycisphaerae bacterium
ACTGGCAACTGGCATCTGGCAACTTCGGCGGGCGCAGCCCGCCCTACCCGCCGTTCATCAGGGCCTTGGGCAGCGGCACCTGTACGGTCCAGCCGCGGTTGTCCAGGCACGTCACGGCGATCTTGTTGGCCGGGGCCTCGGGCGCCGGCACGATAAGGATCGTCCGGTGCGTCTGCTCCTCGATCGCGGCCAGCATCTGGCGCTTGCCGTTGAGCAGCAGCTGCGCCACGTGCGGATTGACCCGGACCTCGATCCGTGCGACCTCCGGGTGATTCGCCGTGGTCTGGATCGCCCGCAGGGCCTCCAGCATCAGCGTCTCGGCACTCTTGATCAGGCCGCCCCCGCCACAGTGCGGGCAGTCGACCAGCATGCTGCGGACGATGCTGGCCCGCTGGCGCTGGCGGGTCATCTCGATGATTCCGAAGCGGCTCATCCGCAGGATCTCCGCACGCTCCTTGTGCTTTTTCAAGGCCTCGCGCAGCGCCCGTTCGATCTCCCGGCGGTGACGCTCCATGTGCATGTCGATGAAGTCGCAGATGATCACCCCGCCAAGGTCGCGAAGGCTCAGCTGCCGGGCGATCTCCTCGGCCGCCTCCATGTTGATCCGGTAGGCCGATTCTTCCGGGTCCGGCGCCTCGCGGAACTTGCCGCTGTTGACGTCGATGGCGACCAGCGCCTCGGTCGACTCGATCACCAGCGAGCCACCGCTGGCCAGCGGTACCCGCTTGGAATAGATCTTGTCGATCTCGTCCTCCACGCCGTACTTGAAGAACAGCGGCTCGGCGGCGTCGTAGTGCTTGACCCGCTCGGCCAGCCGCGGCGAGAGCAGCCGCAGGAACTGCCGCGCCCGGTCGCAGACCGGCAGGCTGTCGATCAGGATCTCCTGCACGTCGGTGGTCACCACGTCGCGAAGCGTGCGAGTCACCAGGTCGCTCTCGCGGTACAGCTCTGCCGCACCCTTGCCGCCGCTCCTGCGCTTCTCGATCTGCCGCCAGAGGCGGACCAGGTAGTTCAGGTCGCGCTGCAGGTCGCGGCGGTTGCGCCCCATGCCCGCCGTACGCAGGATGAAGCCCGCGTCATCGGGCAGTTCCAACTGCTTGAGCACATCCCGCATCTGGCGACGCGTCTCGTCCTCCTCGATCTTGCGCGACACCCCCAGACGGCTCATGCCCGGCATCATCACCAGGTACCGGCCGGGCAGGGCGATATAGGTCGTCAGCGTGGCGCCCTTGGTGCCGATGCCCTCCTTGGTGACCTGGACGATGATCTCCTGGTTGCGGCGCAGGCACCGCTGAATCAGCGGCCGCTCGCGCCGGGGCGTCTTGCGGCCGACATCCTCGGCCTCGCCGCCGCCCGGGAAGTACTGCGGCTGCAGATCCGATATGTGCAAAAAGCCGTTTTTGCCCTGCCCGAAGTCGACAAAGGCCGCCTGGATGCTCGGCTCGACGTTGGTGACCAGGCCCTTGTAGATGTTGCCGACGTGACTCAGGGCCGCGGTCCGCTCGACGTAAAACTCCTGAAGCCGCTGCTTCTCGAGCATTGCGATGCGGCACTCGTCCCCTTGGGCGACGTTGACCAGCATGATCTTACCGGGGGTGGCCTGGTCGGGCTCGGCCTCGTCGTCCTCGATGAGGATCTCCTCGGCCTCGAGGGCGGCTACCGGAGCCGCCTCGGAGACGGTCTTGACGGTCTGTGCCGGTCCCTGAGCTGCGACCGGCTGCCCCGAACCGGCCTGCTCGGCCCCCTCGCCGCGGCCCCGACGACCCCGACGACGACGGCGGCGGCGGCGCTTGAGGGGCGCTTCGCCGGTGATTGCCTCGGCCGCGGCGTGGGCGGTCTCGATCGCAGCCTGCTCGATCGGCGAGTCCGCTGCACCCGTCACACGCCCCGGTGCCGGGTCCGCCCCGCGGCCCCGGTGCACAGGCTCGACCTCGACATCGGCCTCTGCAGCCCCCGGCCAGCGCGTTTCCTGCTCGACCAGATGCTCGGGCTCAATCCCTTCGGCGACCTCGGTCAGGATCTCAACGGCCTCTTCCTGCAAGGCCTCATCCAGGACGCCCGGGTCGGCAGCAGCCGCTACCTCAAGGGGTTCCGGGATGTCGGCCTCGGTCGGCGGCGGGAGCGTCTTGCGCCGGCGGGTCCGGCCTCGACCGCCCCTGCGTCGCTCGCGGGGCTTGCGGGGAGAGTCCGCGACAGATACTTCGGCCTCGGGCGAAGCGGCCGACGCAGCTGGCGCGACGCCGGCGACGGCGTCATCGGGGCCGGCGCCCCCTTCGGACGGCCCCTGGGGCTGATCCCTCAGGGACTCCCCGTTCTCGGGCTCCTCGACGACCCGCTCCACGACCTCTGCGGTCGCGGCCCCGTCAGATACGGGCGCCTCGCTTGCGGACGCAGCCGCCTTGCGGCGGCCCGGGCTACGCCGGGTGCGTCCAGGGGGGGATTTCGATCGGCTCCGGCCGCCCCGCGTGGCTTTGGCCTTTTCGGGCTGCTCCTGCTGGGTCTGGTCGGTGACTGCATCATTTATGTCGCTCATTCGCTTCCGGCCTCCTTGGCTGGCCGGGACTGGTCGCTAAGGACAGGCTGATCCGAGAGATCGCGCGGCCCCCAGATGATCCGGGTGCGCACGACACGGCTGGCATGGGGCAGGGCTGGCACCCCCAGCAGTTCGAGGACCTCGCTCGGCCGGACGGTCGCTCCGGCTTCAAACCGCGTGTGGATATGGAGCTGTCGCTCCCGCAGTTCGAGCCGCACGACAAACCATCGAGCGTCGACGGTCTTGGGCCGTTTGCCGGGTCCAACCTGCCGGTCCACGATCGCGCTGGTCGCGGCCATGATCTGCTCGATCCGAGGCAAGACGGCCTCGGCGAGATCCTCTGGCAGCGCCACTTCGTAGTGGGCTTCGGCCACCTGCCAGGAAGCCCCCCCGGGAGCGACCGCACAATCGCGGATTCGCACCCCCTCGGGCATCCTGGCGACCAGGCGGTCGACCAGCTCGGCCGGAGACAACGGCTCGGTCAGGTGCAGCAGAAGCCACTCCTCGCGACCGACGATGCCTACGGGCCTGGGCAGGGGCAGTGCTATTGTCGGGCTCGGGTTGAATCCCCCCGAATACCGCAGCGCCAGCCCGGCCCGGATGGCCGCCCGCTCGAACATTCGCATCGTATCGTGGTGCGAGAGAAACCGCAGGTCGCCTGCGATCTCGAATTGCACCGCGTACCGCCATGAACCAGGTCGTTTCTCTTCGGACAATTGACCTACGCTAACCACTCCCAATCACAGGCTGGGCGCCCCGCGGGCCCCCCCAGCTCAGTTGTTATGGAAATCCATGTACCCGCCCGGACCTACACAATCTCGGGCAGGACCTTACGCGTTTCGTCACGCAGGTAGTTCAGCACGTTGCGCTCGTTTTCGAGCTGCAAGGTATGCTGCGCCACCCGCTTGCAATGCTCCATCGTGACCGAGCGGACAATCTTCTTGACCTCGGGCACGTCGCCGGCCGCCATGCTGAACCGCCGAAGCCCCAGCCCCAGCAGCAGGATGGTGTACAGCGGGTCGCCAGCCATCTCGCCGCAGAGGCTGACGGGAATTCCCGTCCGGTCGGCCGCGCGGATCACATGGCGGACCTTGCGCAGGATCATCGGGTGCGCGGCGCTGTAGAGCCAGGCCACCCGTTCGTTGCTGCGGTCCACCGCCATCATATACTGGATCAGGTCGTTCGTCCCGATGCTGAAAAAATCGGCCTCGCGGGCGAACTGCACGGCCCCGTCGGCGGCAGCCGGCGTCTCGACCATGATTCCGATCGGAATGTCCTTGCGGTAGGGAATGCCGAGCTCGTCGAGGTCCTCGCGGGCCTCGCTCAGGACCATCTTGGCCTGGCGGAGCTCCAGCAGCGTGGTGATCAGCGGGAACATCACGTGCACGTCCCCGTGGACCGACGCCCGCAGGATCGCACGCAGCTGCCGCTTGAACATCGCCAGGTTCTGCAGACAGTAGCGGATGCTGCGACAGCCCAGGAACGGATTGCGCTCCGGTTCGGACGTCCGCTCCTGCGGCATTTTATCAGCCCCGAGGTCCAGGGTGCGGATCACGACGGTTCGGCCGCCCATCCGCTCGACGACCTGCTTGTAGGCCTCGAACTGCTCCTGCTCGCTGGGTTCGCTCTTGCCGGTCAGGTAGAGGAACTCCGTGCGGTACAGGCCGATGCCCTCGGCGCCCTTATCCACGCAGGCGGTCGCCTCGTGCGGGAACTCGATGTTGCCGAACAGTTGCACGCGGACGCCGTCGAGCGTGATCGCCGGCAGCTCGCGGAGGTTCTGCAGATCCTTGACGAGCCGGCTGAGCTGCTCGCGCCGGATCGTGTAGTGCTGGATCGTCTCGGCGTCGGGATTGGCGATGACCACCCCATGGGTCCCGTCGACGACGACCATGTCGCCGTTGCTGACGCCCGTGGTGATGTCCGCCAGGCCGACTACCGCCGGCACGCCCCAGGATCGGGCGACAATCGAGGTGTGGCTGGTTCGCCCGCCCAGGTCGGTGGCGATGGCGATAACCTTGTTGGAGTGCTCCAGTTCAGCGGTCTGGGAGGGGGTCAAATCGTGGGCGACGACGATCACGGGCTCTACCATCCGCTCGATCGCCTGGCGGTCCTGCCCGACCAGCTGCCGCAGCACCCGCCGCTCCATGTCGTACACATCCTGGATGCGCTCGGACAGGTACGCGTCCTGCATCTGCTGGAAGCGGTGCTGGTACTCCCGAAAGACGGTGCTGACCGCGTAGGGCGCGGTGTAGTGTTTGACGTCGATCGCCTCGAGCACCTGGTGGCGGATGCGGTCCTTGCTCAGCACGCCGATGTGAAAATCGAAGATCGCCGCGGTGTCCTCGCCCATGCGGGCAGCGACGCTCTCGCGGAGATTGCGGTACTCGACGAGCGTCTGCTTGAAGGCCTCCTCGATGCGCAGCTTCTCCGCCTCGCACTGCTCGGCGCTGATGCGCCGGCGGGGTATCTGGAACTCCTCGGTGTCCAGGACGAGCGCCTGGCCGAAGGTGATCCCCGGCGAAACCGGAATGCCTTTCTTACTAAGCATCGGACGGACTCGAAAGGACGTTGCTGCCTGCAGGTGCATTCATCGTCAGGTCAGTGCGCCGCAATGAGGAACGCGAGCCCCCCCGCGCAGCGCTACATCTCCTCGCCAAAACCGCCTTCGACCAGTCCGGCGAGCGCATTGACCGCCGGTTCGGCTTCCGGACCGACCGCCACCAAGGTCAGGGCCGTGCCCTGGGTCGCCTCCAGCAGCATCATCTCCATGGGACTCTTGCCGTCCACCTGGAGGCTGCCTTTGCGCACCTGGATCTCGCACGGATAGCGGTTCGCCAGGTCGACAAACTGCATGACGGGCCGGGCGTGCAATCCCTGTCGATTGCGTATGCTCACCTGCCGCAACACTTCCTTATTCGTTTGCTGCTCCACAGTTCTCTGCTGAAATATGGGGCCTGCACGACCAGGTCACCTGGCCGGCGTCTCATCTGCCTCTCGTATCAGATCCACGATTTCCTCGACACTGGTTGACTGTCGGAGGAACTTGCGAAACGTGTCCTTCTGCAAGTGGCGAAACAGGTTCTCCATCGCCTCGAGGTGCTTGTCCGGCTCGTCGGTCGGGCTCAGCAGCAGCACAACCGTGTAGACCGGCGCCCGGTCCAGCGCCGCAAAGTCCACGCCGCGACTGCTCCGCGCGATCGTGCCGACCATTCCCTTGACCCGCTCGTGCTTGACGTGCGGGACCGCCACTCCCTTGCCAAAGCCGGTGCTGCCCTGGTTCTCGCGGTTGATCAGCGAGCGGACGATCGGCTCGACGTCCTCCTCGCCCAAGTGACCGCGGTCGGCCAGCGACTGCACCATCTCCCGAAGCACACCATTACGATCGGACGACTCCAACTCAACCAGGATCGAATCTTCGGCGACAAAATCAGAAAGCTTCATTCATGTTGCCTTTCAAACGCCCAACGTCTTGTTACTCAAGGGTCTTGTCGGGCCGCTTCGGCTGATGCTTGCGGTTGCGGTGGCGCTTCTTGTGCCGCCTCATCTGCCTGCAAAGCTTGTCCACCACCACATCCAGCGACGCATTCAAGTCTGCGCCCGGTTCGTGTGCTGCAAACCGGACGCCCGGCTCGGCATTTACCAGAACCTCAACATTAGGTACTTCGCCCTGCCTGTCAAGGACAACCTCGATCGAACTCTGCACGATCGCCGATCAGATCCGCAGCACCTCGCCGGTCTGCTGTAACGGTAGTCGCCCTTTCGGCAATGTCTCGTCAGATTTCGCCGGGTCGACGTTTTCCTTGTCCGGGCGTATGACGCCCCCGCTTATCGCAAACCGCAGCGCCTCGTCGATCGTCCAGGGCAGTTCGATCACGTCGCTGCGCGGGACCATAATCGCATAGCCCGTCACCGGCGTCGGGCTCGACGGGATGAACACCGACACGTATTGCAGCCCCGTCTGGCTGACCACGCTGCGTATGCTCTTGCCCGTTACGAAGCCGATCGACCAGATCCCCTTGCGAGGATACTCGACCGCCACCACCGCCGAAAACTCGAACTTCTGGTCGCTCAGCAGGAAGTCCGTTACCTGCTTGACGTTAGGGTAAATCGTGTTGACGACCGGCAGGCGGGTCACCGTGCTTTCGGCCATCCGCCAGATCGACCGGCCGACGAAGCTGGCGACGAAGTAGCCGGCAAAGTAGACAAGCAGGATGGCCACAGCGAAGCCCAGAAGCCCGAGGTGGTATTTCCGTGCGGCTATTTCCCACTGTGTACGTCGCCTGATATCCGTCGGGGCCTTCGAGTCGCTAAGGATCTGGTACTCGCGGGTCTGCTGGATGTACCGACCGTCGCGATCGAGCGTGAATTCGCCCACCGGCTGCCCGTAGGCGACCGCGTCGCCCGGGCTTTGGATGAAGGCCGGCGGCTCGCCCATCGCCGACAGCAGGCGGATCATCCCCTGCGTGATGTACTGCCCGATATTGCGATCGACGAAGTTATACGCCCACAACAGGATGGCGATCGTCAGCAGCGTCGGCAGCAGGGCCGCCAGGCCGCGAAAGAAAAAGTGCCGGAAGTCGGCCCAAAAGCCCCCGGACGCCGCGAGGCGGTCCGTACCGCCCTGCCGCACTGTCTTTTGATCGAACGGGCTTGCCAATGCAACATCCCCAGCCAGCCGAACTTTGGTTAATCCTTTGGTCACAGCGAATTAGGATACCCGAGGCAGTCTATCGCCGCCGCACCACGCCGTCAATGCAGCTGGCGCCGCCGGGCCGCTACAGCGTCCTGGCAACCACGGCCGCGAACACCTCGCGGGCCCCCGCCAGTTTGAGGACCCTTGCAGCCGCGGTCAGCGTGGCACCGGTCGTCGTCACGTCGTCCAGCAGGCACAGGCGCCTGTCTTTGACATCGACATTTCCGCGAAGGCGGAACACCTTGCTCATGTTGGACATCCGTGCCTCCCCGTCCAGGCCGACCTGGGGCGGATGCCGCCTCGCGGCCAGGATCGGCCAGACAGGTCGGCGAATCCGGCGGGCGACCTGTTCGGCCAGTTCGCCGACGGGGAAGGATCGACGGGCCAGCCAGCGGGTCCACGGCTGCGGGATCGGCACGAGCCCCTCGACCCGCCCGATCCACTCGTATGGCCCCAGGCTGTCGGCAACCAACTCGCCCAGCAGCAGGTCCAGTCCTGGACAGCGACCGAACTTCCACTGTACGATAGCCTGACGAAGGAATCCTTCGTAGTACCCGACGAGCGAGACGGCATCGGGGGGGCCCTGCCGGCCTGAGCACAGCGGACAGTCCGAGGTGGCGGCATCTGGCCGGCCGCACCGCCCGCAGTAGCGGGCCGGGCGCTGGGCCTGGATCCGGAGCAGGCAGGAGGCACAGACTCTCCGGACAGGACGAACAAGATCCTGCGGGGTGGACGAATCGGCCGGGCCTGCCTCAGGCGGCATCACCGGACCGACGGATCGGCACAGCAGACACCTCGAAGGCCACAGAAGGTGCATGGCGGCGGCAGGCACGACAGCCAGCCAGGACGCGGGTCCGGCGCTATTGGCGCGGAATAGGCAGCGACGGGTCCATGTTGACAGCATGGTCTGGCCCCATAGACTAGCCGGATCGTGGAGGACACACGTAATGAAGGTACCCGGATTCGGACTGAGCGACAAGGCATTGCGCACCCGGGAACAGCCGATCAGCTACCTGATGGCCGCGGCAGTGGGAAACCCGGACCTGATCAGCCTGGCCGCCGGCCTGGTCGACTATGAGTCCCTGCCGATCGAGGTCTCGCACAGCCTGTCCGGCCAGATCCTCCAGGACGCCAAGGCGGGGCGGATCGCCCTGCAGTACGGCACGACCCCGGGCCTCAAGCAGCTCCGCGAGGCACTGCTGGCACACCTGTGCAAAATGGAGGAGTGCGAGGCCGCCGACCTGGGCCTGACGGCCGATAACTGCGTGGTGACGGCCGGGTCGCAACAGGCGCTTTACATTATCAGCGACCTGCTGGTCAACCCTGGCGACATCGTGATCACCTCGGCGCCGACCTACTTTGTCTATACCGGCACCCTGAGTTCGCTCGGGGCCGAGGTCCTGACCGTGCCGATGGACGATAGCGGCATGCGGACCGACCTGCTGGAAGAGCTGCTGGAAGACCTCGAGCGGACCGGCCGGCTCGACCGCGTCAAGATCATCTACGAGGTCAGTTACTATCAGAACCCCTCCGGACTGAGCCTGTCGACCGAACGGCGCGAGCACATGGTGCGCCTGGCCCGGCGGTTCAGCAAGCACCATCGCATCCTGGTCATCGACGACGCGGCATACCGCGAGCTGCGCTACGATGGTCCGACCTGGCCGGGCATCAAGCGGTTCGACCCGGAAAACAGATTCACCGCCACGTGCATGACCTTCAGCAAACCGTTTGCGGCCGGGTACAAGACGGGCTATGCCTTTCTCCCGGACGACCTTGTCGACCCGTTCCTGCAGCAAAAGGGCAACCACGACTTTGGCAGCTGCAATTTCGCCCAGCACCTGATCCACCGCGCCCTGAACGACGGGACCTACCAGACCCATGTCGAGAAGGTGCGGGCGGCCTACCGCCTCAAGCGTGACGCCATGGTCGACGCCCTGGCCGAGTGCATGGGCGACCTGCGGGACGAAGTCAGCTGGACCCGTCCCAGCGGCGGGCTCTACGTGTGGCTGACCCTGCCGGAGTGCATCGACACCGGCCGGGACCAGTGGCTGTTCGGCCGCTGCCTGGAAAAGGGCGTTCTTTACGTTCCCGGCGCATATTGCTACGCCTCGGACCCCGCGCCGATCAACCGCATCCGCCTGAGCTACGGCGTCGTCGATCCGACGAGCATCCGCGAGGGTGTGCGGCGTCTGGCGGCGGCCGTGCGCGAGGCGCTGCAGCACGACCCGGCGACCGGCCGCGGCGGGGCTGCGAGGAGCCAACCGACCGCATGATCAAAGTCCTTCACCGTTACGTACTGCGGGAGCTGCTCAAGACGTTCGTCCTGACGGCGACCGGCCTGACGCTGATGTTCGCGATGGGCGGCGGACTGCAGGCGCTGATCCGGGCCGACCAGGTCAGCGCCACCGATGTCGCGCGTCTGTTCTGGTGGTTCATCCCGCTGGTTGCGTCGTTCATGCTGCCGATCGCGGCGCTGCTGTCGTGCGCGCTGGTGTACGGGCGGCTGGCAGCCGACAACGAGCTGGATGCCTGCAAGGCCAGCGGGGTCAACATCCTGAGACTGCTGGCGTCGGCGGTCGGGCTGGCCCTGACGGTCGGGCTGGTCAGCGGCTACCTGAGCAACTTCACCGTGCCCCACCTGTTCCGGCAGATCCAGCAGCTGATCGGCGGGGACATCCCCAGCCTGGTCGTGGCGCAGCTCAAGGACCAGGGCCACTGCACCCTGCCCGGCGAGAGAAACATGCACATCTACGCCGACGACGCCCGGCCCCTGACCGAGGAGGCGGCCGCCAGGGTTCTAGGCGAGCACGACCCGCAGAAGGATGTAGTCCTGATCGAAGGGGCCGTGTTCGTCGAGTTTCGCGGCGAGGATCCGATGCTGACCGGCACGGCCGAAAAGATCGTCCTGGTCTTCGACAAGAGCCGCGACCCGATGGCCATTTCCGCGCGGATGATCGAGGCGCGGGTGTTCGACCACCAGCGGCTGCAGTTCATGGCGATGCCGAATCCGAGGATGGACGTCGCGGAGCTGCCCGACCTGGCGAACCTGAGGCGTTTCGGACGGATGCAGGTGAAGTTCCTGGACCTGGCAGAGCTGTACCAGTACTACGGCGACCCTGTGAGCAGCCCGCAGATGCAGGATGGCCTCCGGCGGTTTCGCGAGGGGCTGGCGGGCCTGGCCCTGGCCAGGGAGGTCCGGGATTCGCTGCGGGACGACTCGGTCGCCGTGCTGACCGATGAGTCCGGCCAGAAATATCGGATGCGCGCCAGCCAGATCCGCCTGGTGGACGTGGGGCGGCAGGCACAGGTGGAGATGCGAAGGCCCGTGCTCGAACAGATTCGCGAGGACGGCTCGCGGATCTATAAGGCCGACGAGGGCTCGATCACGTTTCAGACGGGAGCGGAGTCGGTCACGGCGGCCTTCAGCCTGTCCGGCAACGTGACGCTGCAGGATTCCAGCGAGATGGACAGGCTCGTCCAGCAGTCCAGCCCCTGGTCGCCGCCGTCGATCGCCGTGCCGCTGGACCGGATCGACCGCACCCGGCTGGCGGTCTACTCCGACAGCGAAATCCTCGACCTGTCGAATCCGTTGCCGCTGCCGGAGGTCCTGCAGAAGATGCGCGGACAGCTGGCGGGCGGGATGAGCGACATGCGGCGCAAGATCACCGCGACCCTGCATTCGCGGATCACGATGTCGGTCAGCACGATGGTGCTGGTGGTGCTGGCGGCGGCGCTGGGGATCGTGATCCGCGGGGGCCACGCCCTGACCGCCTTCGGCGTGGCGTTCATCCCGACGATCATCGTGGTGCTGGTGATCACGACGGGGCGGCAGCTGGCGGAGCATCCCGGCATGACCGGCACGGGCATCGCGGTGATGTGGGGGGTCCTGGGGATCATGGCGGTGGTCGACGCGGTCATCGTGTTCGGGGGGATCCGGCGGTAAGATGAAGGTTATCGACAAATACATCATCAAGACGTTCCTGTGGAACTACTTCGTGGCCATGTCGGTCATGGTCGGCCTGTACATCATCATCGACCTGTACCTGAGCCTCGACGAGTTTCTGAAAAAGGGCGATCCACTCGGCATCGTCATCGGCAACATCGCCAGCTACTACGGGTACAACGTGTTCCTGTACTTCTCGCAGCTGGCGGGGCTGATCATGGTCGTTGCAGCCGCGACGACGATGGCCAGGCTGCAGCGTTCGAACGAGCTGACGGCGATGCTGGCCAGCGGGGTTTCGCTGTACCGGGTGGTGGCGCCGCTGATGGTGGTGGCACTGCTGATGAACGGGCTCTGGGTCATCGACCAGGAGCTGATCATCCCGGAAATCGCCGACAAGCTTGCGCGCCGGCGTGACGACGTGGAGGGGCGCAACAGCTACAAGGTGTGGTTCGTCCCCGACGGCAGCGGCGGGCTGCTCAGCGCCCTGAGCTATCAGCCGTCGGAGGAGCAGATCAAGCACCTGCTCGTGATCCGACGGACCGAAGAGGGTTCGCTCAAGGAGGTCGTCACCGCCGAGGTGGCCAACTGGGATGAACAGCGCGGCGCCTGGGAACTGATTCGCGGCGGCAACATGTACAAGGACACCGACGCGGACAACCCGGGGCTTCAGCAGACGCACATCCAGCGGACGGGAGTCCAGACCTACCAGAGCCCGCTGGGCCCGAAGGAGCTGATGTACCGCCAGAACGCGCAGTGGGTCGACTTTTTGAGCCTGCGGCGGATCCAGCAGTTGCAGCGCGACAACATGGGCCCGCAGATGCGCCTGGCCAAGGTCAAGCACGCGCGGGTCACGGCGCCCATAATGAACATGATCATCCTGATCATCGGGCTGTATGCCTTCATGCACCGCCAGCCGCGCCCGATCATCAAGGACGCAACGATCAGCCTGGCCCTGTCGGCGGCAACGATCGCGACGACCTTCGCCTCGGTGCAGCTGGTCACCGTTGACATGTACCCCGAACTGCCCGCCTGGCTGCCGGTGATCGTCTTCGGCCCGATCGCGGCGGTGTTGCTGGATTCGGTCAAGACATAGCGGCGCCGGCCCGTTCATGAGGAGACGACGGGGGCCACGGCCACAATGCTTGCCACGGCGGAGCCGTCGTCTGGCGAAGCCGGGTATGTGGCTGTGGAATGGTCCGAATGCGCGGCGTGTCCCGTCCGTAACCACTGTCATGACGACTCGTGGTGGACGCAGGGCACAGCCCGCCCTGCGCAGGATGACAGCGGGAGTCAGCCCTACCCGTGCAGCGCCGCCTGGCGCTTGAAATGATCTTCCAGCACCAGGGCCGTCATCGCCTCGACCACCGGCACGATCCGCGGGCAGATGCACGGATCGTGCCGGCCCTCGATCGTGATCGTGCGGGGGTTGTTGGCCGTATCCACCGTCTTCTGCGGCCGGCTGATCGAACTGGTCGGCTTGACCACCACGCGGAAGACCAGCTCCGCCCCCGTTGAAATCCCCCCGATGATCCCGCCGGCGTGGTTGGTCGCGAAGCCCTCGGGGGTCATCTGGTCGTTGTGCTCGCTGCCGAACATGTCCGCCGCGGCAAAGCCCGTGCCGAACTCGATCCCCTTGGTCGCCCCGATCGACAGCATCGCCCGCGCCAGATCCGCATCGAGCTTGTCGAACACCGGCTCGCCCAGGCCGGGCGGCAACCCCGACACCCGGCACTCGATCACCCCGCCGACGCTGTCGCCGCTCGCCTTGGCCTGCTCGATCCGCTCGACCATCTTCGCGGCCGCGGCCAGGTCGCACGCCCGCATCGGATTCTTCTCGATCTGGTCGACATCAACCGTCTCGCACTGCACCCCCGCCGCCCGCCAGGTGTAGGCGGTGATCGAAACGCCGCGGCGGGCGAGCAGCTTCCGCGCGATTGCCCCGGCCGCGACCCGCCCGGCCGTCTCGCGCCCCGAGGCCCGTCCCGAGCCGTGCCAGTCGCGGATGCCGTACTTCTGCAGGTAGGTGAAATCGGCGTGTCCCGGGCGGTAGATGTCCTTGATGTTGCTGTAGGCGCTGGGGCGGGCGTCCTTGTTGAACAGGATCAGCAGGATCGGCGTGCCGGTCGTGCGGCCCTCGAAGACGCCCGAACGGATCTGCACGGTGTCCGGTTCGCTGCGCGGCGTGGTGACCGACGACTGCCCCGGCTTGCGGCGGTCGAGCTGGACCTGGATGTCCGCCTCGCACAACTCGAGTCCGGGCGTGACCCCGTCGACGACCACGCCGACGGCGCCCCCGTGCGACTCGCCGAACGTCGTTAGCCGGAACAGGTGACCGAAACTGCTTCCTGCCATCAAGAGCTCCTTTGCTGATAACCGACAGGGATTGTAGCGGCGCAGCCGCCCCCTCTCAACGACAGGGGCCGTGGGTGCCATGGCAGGGGCTGTTTCCGGCCATGGAATTCCCCCAATGCGCAGTATGTTCCGCCTGTAACCACCACCCAAAGCTGTCATTCTGGACGCAGCAAAGAATTACTACTGGACAGCGTGCCCATGGTTTAGCGCCTTGCGAGGTAGAGATCCTTCGCGTTGCTCAGGATGACAGCGGGGAGATCGCCCAAGGTCGAGCGTCTCGCTTGGGAGAGATCCTTCGCGTGGCTCAGGATGACGGCG
>JAWLBS010000058.1:13942-19266 GCA_041687575.1 Phycisphaerae bacterium
CGCGTGGCTCAGGATGACGGCGGGGGGAGCGTCCAGGCCGCACACCGACGCGCCCGCTTGCGGGACCATATTCCGCCACCGGAGCCTGCCGCCGAACACGAACCATTTGCCGTCCCACGCCCCTCAGCTCTATACTCCCCGTTTCGCCAGAGGCCGCCCCGGCGCCCGTTTGCCCCCGCGGAAAGGCAACCGCCGGCCCGGCCCAGCCAGAACCGACAGGAGGACACACGGATGGCAATCAACGATATCGCAGTATCACGGGCAATCGTCGAAACGTACCAGGCCAAGCTGCTCGATGCACTGGACGTAGACGTCCTGATCGCCGGCGCCGGCCCCTCCGGCATGGTCGCCGGGGCGATCCTCAGCCAGCGCGGCTACAAGGTCACCATCCTGGAAAAACGACTCTCCATCGGCGGCGGCATCTGGGGCGGCGGCATGCTGATGCCCATCGTCGTGGTCCAGCCGGAAGCCGAACCGATCCTCGACAAGTTCGGCCTCCGCAAGCAGCGGACCGGCGACGGCCTGCTCACCGTCGACGCCAGCGAACTGGCCTGTGCCCTGTGCGTCGGCTGCATCCAGGCCGGCGCCCACGTAATGACCCTGATGAACATCGAAGACGTCCGCGTCCAGGCCCAGCGCGTCACCGGCCTGGTCGTCAACCGCACCACCTTCGGCACCGTCCCCCTGCCGATCGACCCGATCACCTTCGGCTCCAAGGTCGTCATCGACCAGACCGGCCACGACGCCGTCGTCGCTGTCGCCCTGCAGAAGCGCGGCATCCACCTGGACACCGAGTCCGGCAGGCTCATGGGCGAGGGTCCCATGGACGCCGACGCCGGCGAGCGGTTCGTCGTCGAAAAGACAGGCCGGATCTACCCCGGCCTGTACGTAGCCGGCATGAGCGTCTGCGCCGCCTACGGCGGCCCGCGGATGGGCCCGATCTTCGGCGGGATGCTCCTGTCCGGCCAGAAGGTCGCCGAGATGGTGATCAAGGACCTGGGCTAAGCCCCCGCCCTTACCGACCGACACCAGAAACGGCAGGCAGGACCCGCGTCCCGCCTGCCGTTTCTTTGTTTCAGAGTGCCTTGGGTGCCATGGCCACACTGCTTGCCACGGCGCAGCCGCTGTCTGGCGAAGCCGGGTGTGTGGCCATGGGGTTCCTCGGATGGGTGGTGCGCCCCTTCTTGAATTACACCCCCCGAAGGTGTCATTCCGGGCGCGGCGAAGAATCTCTATTGGACAGCGTGTCCATGATTTAGCGCCTCGCGAGGTAGAGATCCTTCGCGTTGCTCAGGATGACCGAACGGGGCGCACCCAGAGGTCGAGATCCTTCACTTCGTTCAGGATGACAACGGGACAGCGTGCCCATGGTGTAGCGCCCTGCGAGGTTGTGGTCCTTCACTTCGTTCAGGACGACGACCTGCGGGACGCATCCCGCAGACTCGACAGTCGCCTCACCCGCCGACCACATTCGGCCCCACGGCCGGCAACCGCAGCGGATAATAATGCACTCCCAGCAGCGCCCTGTCGCCGGTGGCGTGGACCCGCCGCCACATCGCCGCCGTCATCGCCCGCACCCGCTCGCGGTGCTCCGGCCGGGCGGCGAGGTTGTGCAGTTCGTGCGGGTCGTCGGCGAGGTTGTACAGCTCGTCGTAGTCGAACCCGTTGAAGACGAACTTCCACTCGTCCTGCCAGACGATCCGCTGCGTCAGGCCGAGCCGACTGCCGTAGTACTCGGCATAGGCGCTGCGATAGTCGCTCGTATCGTCCGGATCGGCCAGCACCGGCGCGACACTGCGGGCGTCGGTCCCGGCAATCGGCTCGACCCCCGCCAGGTCCAGGATCGTCGGGCACAGGTCCAGGATGCCGACGCGGGCGTCGGCGACGCGATCCCGGCTGACCCCCGGCCCGGCGACAATCAGCGGGATGTTATAGATTTCCTCGAACGGGCCGAAGTTGTGGGCGTCCATGCCGTGGGCGCCGACGTACTTGCCGTGGTCGCTCAGCACGATCACGACCGTATTGTCGATCTGGCTGGTCCGCTCGAGAAACTCCAGCAGCCGGCCGAGCTGCATGTCCATTTCGGTGATGCGGGCGTGGTAGCAGGTGACCGCCATGCGCCACTCGTCATGCGACAGGTCGTTCCAGATCTCGCGGCAGCGGCGGTAGACCGCCGGCTTGTCGTCCATCGGGTCGTCGAGGTTGGCGGGCAGGGGTGTCTGGCGCCAGTCGTACCGCTCGAAGGTCTGGCGGCTGGCGATCATCGCCTCGTTGGGCGTGGGGTAGCTCACGCAGCAGCACCACGGCCGGTCCGCCCCGGCGATCGATTCGAGGTGTTCGATCGCCTCGGTGGCCGGGGCGTGGATCTCGCGTTTTTCGACCGGCAGGTCGGTCACGCCGTAGTGGAGCATGTCGTTGTAGCCTTCGGGGCCGGTGATCCACTTCGAGAGGTTCGCATCGAGGTGCGCCCGCTCGTCGCCGACGACCGTGTTCTTGATGTAGCGGGCCTCGTCGGTACGGGTGCAACGGTTGAGCTGCCAGCCGTATCGCGCCAGGTCGTAGGTCCGCTCGAGGTGCCACTTGCCGAAGTAGGCAGTCTGGTAGCCGGCCGCGACCAGCCGCTGCGCCCAGTGCGGCCGATCGCGCAGCACGGCCTGGTCCTCGTCGACGGTGTGCTCGACCGTCCACACGCCGTGGTTGTGCGGCAGCAGCCCGGTCATCAGGCTGGCCCGCGCCGGCGAGCAGGTCGGCAGCACGGTATAGGCGTGGGTGAAGCGGACGCCGCTGCGGCTGAGACGGTCGAAGTTCGGCGTGATGCAGGGGTGGTCGGGAGTCAGCGGCCGGGCCTGCATGCCGTCGGCGAGGAAGAGAAGGATGTTAGGGCGTTCTAGCACCGGGTTACCTCCCGCGTATGGTCTCGGCCCGCACAATTCGCGGGCGGCATTGTCGGAACGGATACAAGATGCGAATGTACAAGTTGGCGTCGATGCCGTCAAAGAAGGGGGCGGGAGTCGGTGCGGCGCCAACTGCTGTTGCCGGGCAGAGAATAGCGTATTATCATCTTTTCAGAAGCGGCACCCCATTGGAACGGGATTCGCATGCAGAGCGAGGAGGGGCCGGCCATGGAACACGCTTTGTCGCTGGACAACGTGCGGCTTGACGAGATGGGTCGTATCGCACAGGACCTGGATTGCGTGCGGTGCGGCTATAACCTTCGCGGGCTTGAGCCCAGGGCGAGTTGTCCGGAGTGCGATGAGGCCGTCGCCCGAGCTTTGCGAGGGGAACTCCTGCGGTTTGCCGATCCCGCCTGGGTGACATCCCTGTCTGCAGGGGTGGTCTGGCTGGTCGTAGGACTGACAGGAATGTTCGTGGGCGACCTGCTGGGACGGATATTCATCGTTCAGATCGGACCTGCGGCGCACACCGTGGCGGTGCTGGGGTTCGGGGCTCTTGCGATGGCGGGGCTGTAGCGGTTGACGGCTCCTGATCCGGGACGTCTGCGGCATGGTGGTATCGACGTGCGGTGGCTGGCAAGGTACTGCCCCGTGGCATTTTTCCTCCTGCTTTTGCTGGTCGCGATCGGATCCGTGTTCTACGGGCCTGCGAACCGTGCGCCCATGATGGCGTTCGGGCTTGCGGCATTGTTGTGTGAGGTGGTGGGGGGCATCGCATTACTACTGTACCTGGAGGGATTGGCGAGGCGGATACCGGCGCCGAAGGTGGCGAGGTATACGCGGGTCGCGCTCTGGGCACTGCTGGTCGGATTGGGACTCAGGATTATGGCGCAGGTTTCGGCCGGGGTAAAGGCTCCGGTGACGCTCGCCACAGGGCCTGGCGGGGCTCAGACCGTGACCGGAAGGAATGAAGTCTACTTTTGGCTGCGCGACCTTGGAGCGTTGACGCTGGCCCTGTCTCTCATTTCGCTGTTCGTGTTGCTGGTGATCCATGTGGTTCGCCTTCGCGCGGTCGCGCTTCAGATGCGCAAGGAGCGGGCGGGGCCTGACGGAGCCGTGGCATGAAGGGCTGACGGCGAGCCCGGGGTCGCGAGAAGGGAAAGAGCAGGATCAGCGGACTGCCCGAGCCCGGCGCAGCGCGAGGCCCTGATTAAGGGATGCGCGTCTGCGCCGGGGCTCGAGGTGCCTGGCATGTCGCCTGTCAGATGTTGTGCACCAGGTACCCGCCGTCGACCGGCAGCGTCACGCCGGTGATGAACGAGCCGGCCGCGTTGTTGACCAGCAGCAGGATCGCGCCCTGGAGCTCTTCCGCCTCGCCGAACCGGCCGAACGGCGTGTGGGCGATCACAGCCTCGCCGCGGGCGGTCAGCTTGCCGGTCTTCTCGTCCTCGACCAGTAGGGCCTTGTTCTGCTCGGCCAGGAAAAAGCCCGGCGAGATCGCGTTGACCCGGATGCCGTGGGGGGCGAGCTCGCACGCCGCCTGGCGGGTCAGGTTCATCACCGCCGACTTGGCGGCGCTGTAGGCCCACACGCCCGACAGCGCCAGGTGGGCGGCCATCGAGGCGATGTTCAGAACGCTGCCCTTGACCTTGTTCTCGATGCAGTAGGCGGCGTAGGCCTTCATCGGCACCATGCAGCCGATCACCAGGTTGAGCTTGAGCACGAACTCGAAGGTCTTCATGTCGACCTCGGTCAGCGGGCTCTTGCCCCGGTTGCCGCCGGCGCCGTTGATCAGGATGTCGACCGAGCCGAACTTCTCATGCGCGGCCTTAAAGCCGGCCGCGGTGCTCTCGTCGCTGGAGCAGTCGATCGCCATCGCCATGGCCTGGACACTGTCGCCGACCGTCTCCTTGACCAGCGTAACCGTCCTGTTGCCGATCTCCTCGGTCAGGTCCCAAATGACGATGTTCGCGCCCGCCCTGGCCAGCGCCAGCGCCATCTTGCCGCCCAGCACGCCGCCGCCGCCGGTGACCACGGCCGTCTTGCCCTTGAGCCCGAAGAGGTCTTCCAGATATCCATTGGCCATCGCACGTCTCCTGTTCCTTACCGGGGAAAATGACTTCGTTCCGTCGTGTGGGGCCCCATGAGGCCCTGATTCCGGGTAATCTACCGCGCCCGGTGGCGAGGGGAAAGAGGCGCCGGCGGGAGGCCTCTCGGTTTGCGGAGCGTCAAAGACTCCCTCGCTTACGCTTCGGGCTCCTTTCCGCGAAATGTGGACATCTCTCGCATCCGGACAACTCCCTCGCTTACGCTTCGGGCTCCTTTCCGCGGAATGTGGACATCTCTCGCACCCGACAACTCCCTCGCTTACGCTTCGGGCTCCTTTCCGCGGAATGTGAACATCTCTCGCATCCGGACAACTCCCTCGCT
>JAWLBS010000059.1:0-19234 GCA_041687575.1 Phycisphaerae bacterium
GAGGCACGTATTGTCGGCGGCCTGCTGGGCCACTGGGCGGTCTGGACCCGCCGGGCGGTTGAACTGGTCGACAAGACCCGCCGCCTGCGCGACTCCGGCGAGCCGGTCCCGCCGGCGATGCTTACCCTCGCCGCCCAGATCACCGATGCCAACGCCGCCGTCTTCGACGTCGCCCACGACTTCGCCGGCTGCATCCCCGGCATTCACGAGGTCCTCCTCCGCCAGGGCCTTCTCGAAGGCACCTGGTGCCTGAATCCCGACGAAACCCTCTCCCCCGGCCAGGCCGATCACCTCGACCACATCTGCCGCGCCTACCCCCACCTCACCGATGACGACTTCGTCGCCGCCCATCGGGACGAGTGGTTGCGGTGAAGAACAAGAAGTGCTGCGAACGATAACTGCCAAACGACGTCGGCGCCCGCCGCTCAGTTCTGCCCGTGCACTTCCTCGAAGGCCCCGATCAACGGCGGCAAAAACGTCCCCGCCTGGAAGGCGTCAGCAACCCCGCGGGGGGCTTCACACTTGTGGCAGGCGCATCCCGGCCCCGGTAGCAGCATCCAGGACAGAGCATTGCTGCGCCGGCCACGATCCGTCCACGGCACCGACAGCCTTTGGACTGCGGCGCCGATAGACGCCGCTTTGCATTCCGCACGGGCTACAAAGGCATGCAACGTCAACAACCGGCGCCGGCCCTTTGAGATGCGGCGACGAAGACGCCGCTTTCAATCAATGCCTCCATCAGCCCCAACGCTCCTGACTCGCTGGAGCTATCCGATGCCAATGCAGAAGACGGAATGCTACAAACCGGACTCCACGTCATGAATCAGCTTCCGCGCCGCCTCCGGATCCGACGGAACCAGCACCGCACGCAAGAACGAAGCATCACCTTCTCCCGCTTCCGGCACCACCAACCCCTCCGCCTGCTCCGGCCACACCTCGCCATCGACCGTCAGATCCACCGTAATCGCCGCCCGACAACCCGCCCAATCCGCCGGCACCGCCAGCCGGAACACCACGCTCTCGCTCTGCCCCGGCCCGACGACCATCCCGTCCTGCATCGCCGCCGCGGCAAATCCCGCCGGCAGGTTCAGTGCCGCCCGGATCCGCACCGGCCGCTCGAACGGCGAATCGACCACCACCCGCACCTCGCGGACCTCCCCCGGTCTTACATGAACATGAAACGGGTCCACCCGGCACCACCAGCAGTCCACCCCCAGCCGGTCGTGCCCCGCCAGCGCCCGCACCGCCGCCGCCACTCCGTCCGCCCAGTCGCGATAGCCTTGCAGGTCAGCCGGGCTCACGTCGAACGCCTCGTTGTGCGCCGGGGCGATCCGCGTCACCCCCATCTCGATCAGCCGCCGCGCCGAATAGTCGTGACTCAGACCGGGCAGATACCGGTTCCGGCTGATGATCGGCCCGGTCACCGGCCGATCGCTCGTGGCCGGCCGCCACAGGTTGTCGCCCGTGAAAGCAATCCGCTGCCCGTCCACGTCCACGATCAGCCCGGCGTGCCAGTACGTCTGGCCCGGCAGGAAGACGTACCGCATCGGGATCCCATGAAACGCGAACGGCTCGTCGTCGAAGACCCGGTCCAGCCGCATCGCGTCCGGCATCAGGCACGGGTATCGGAACCGCTCCGGCCGGGTAAGAATCTCCGCCAGGACCCGGTGCGACCAGAGCTTTGCACGGGGCGTCTCGTGCATGTTCCCGGTAAAGCCGTGCGCCGCCTCGGTCGCCCGCCAGCAGTGGTCGTCATGGTAGTGGCTGAAGGCGATCGCCTCGATCCGATCGACCTTCGCCTGCCGGCAGAACGACTCCAGCCGCTCCCGCATCGGCTCAGGGTACCCCACGTCGAACAGCAGCGCCGCCCCGTCATCCGCGACAATACCGTAGCACGTCTGGCCAATGAACCATACGTGCGGCGACAACTGGCATAGATCCTGCCGCTCGCGCGGAATCCGGTTCGGCTCGACCTGCTCGCAGAACCGCCCCAGGTTCCGCCGCAGCGCGTCGATCTCGCCCGCCACGTCCGCCAGCGGCTGGGTGTGCGCCGGACACAACAGGTCCGGCCCCGTCGCCGCCAGCAGATCCAGATCCTCCAATAGCGCCCGGTGCCCTGCGTTGAAGTCCATATAATTCCAGTGGAAGTCGCACCAGTTGTGCACCGTGCCGCCGCCCGCCATCGCCGCGCCGACAAAGGCCAGCCGCCGCCTGCCGTGCTCGACCACGTAGCCGGTGTGATGCCGCGTGTGCCCGCGCAGCGGCACCGCCCTGACCCGCCACGGCCCCAAGGCCCGCTCGTCTCCCGGCGCCATCGCCCCCGCCACCGGCACCGACTCGCGCAAGGCCGAAAACTTGCTGTCGCAGTCGTACAGGATGTACGTCCGCGCCGACTGCCACCACGCCGCCGCCCCCGCCACCAGATCGACCTCGCCAGCCGGCACGTACAGATCCGCCCCGCCGGCGCCCAATTCCCCCGCCCCCGCCAGCACGTCCCGGTGGTGGTGCGTCGCCAGCACCCAGTCTGCGCGCTCCACACCGATCTCCGCCAGCGCCGCCGACCAGTCCGCCCGCGGCGGGTCGACCACCAGGCACTTGCCCTCGCCGACCAGTGCGTAGCCCCCGACCCGGCCTCTCAACCGGTACAGCCCTTGTTCGATCTGCGTCCAGTTCTGCATGGCAGTAATTATCTCTCCTCTCACACAGATGCCCTGTGTCGCCGTCCCGCCGAAACGAGCCGCGACCATAAGGGAGCGGTAAATCCTCGCATGTGCGTCGCCCCCGCACCTCGCGGGCAAGGAGCCCGAAGCATAAGCGAGGGAGTTGTTCGCCCGCCACACCCGCACAACATTGTCATCGCCGATCAAGCAATGTACAAGGAAGACAACCGGGCCGATGCCAACCGCCGTCAGCACACGCGCATCGCTCCAGCAAAAAAGGATATCGCTCATGCGCCAACCCGACAGCCTGCTGCCCGCGGATCAGGACCTGCCGCTGATGACCGACCTGTACGAGCTCACCATGGCGGCGGGCTACTTCCTGGCCGGCAAACACGAGACCGTCGCCTTCGAGGCCTTCGTCCGCACGCTGCCGCCCAACCGCGGCTTCCTGCTCGCCGCCGGCCTCGAGCAGGCACTGCACTACGTCCTGGCCCTGCGGTTCGACGGTTCGGCGATCGACTATCTCAGGTCGCTACCCCAGTTCGCCCCGCTGCCCACCGCCTTCTTCGACTACCTGCGGGACTTCCGCTTTGCCGGCGACCTCTGGGCAGTCCCCGAGGGCACGCCCGTGCTGGCCGGCGAGCCGCTCATCCGCGTCGAGGGCGACCTGATCCAGGCCCAGATCCTCGAGACCTGCCTGCTGACCTGCCTGAACATCCAGACGCTGGTGGCGACCAAGGCCGCCCGCGTCAACATCGCCGCCCGGGGCCGGCCCGTCGTCGATTTCGGCGCCCGCCGGGCGCACGGGCCCCAGGCGGGACTGCTGGCGGCGCGAGGGGCGATCATCGGCGGCTGCACCGGCACCAGCAACGTCCACGCCGCCCGCCGGCTCAGCGTGCCCCCGGTCGGCACGATGGCCCACTCGTGGATCATGGCCTTCGCCACCGAGCGGGAGGCCTTCGCCCGCTTCGACGAGGCCTTCCCGGGCCACACCGTCTGCCTGATCGACACCTACGACACCGTCGGCGGCGCCGCCATCGCCGCCGCGACGCTGGGTGCCAGGCTCCGCGGCGTCCGCCTCGACAGCGGCAACCTGCTGACCCTCTCGAAGCAGGTCCGGCGGGTCCTCGACGAAAACGGCTGCCCCCACGCCACGATCGTCGCCTCCAGCGACCTCAACGAGTGGGCCATCCGCGACCTGCTCGCCGCCGGCGCCCCGATCGACTCGTTCGGCGTCGGCACCGACATGGTCACCAGCAAGGACGCCCCCGCCCTCTCGCTCGTCTATAAACTCGTCGCCACACAGGACCCACAGGGCCCTTGGCGCGCCGTCGTCAAACGATCCGAGGACAAGGCCACCCTCGGCGAGCGGAAACAGGTCTGGCGCCAGTACGACGCCGCCGGCCGCGCAACCGGCGACCGCATCGGGTTGATTGATGAGACCCAACCCGGCGAGCCGCTGCTGCGTCAGTACGTCGCCGCCGGCCGACTCGTCCGCGACCTGCCCGCCGTCGCCGAGATCGCCGCTGCCGCCCGCGCCGGCATCGAATCCCTGCCCCCCGGCGCCCGCGAGCTCCGCGGCAGCTACGCCTACCCCGTCCAGACCACCCCCGCCCTCCGCGCCGCTCAGCCAGACACGGAAGGCGGATAAGCGGACGCTCTTCTCTCGGAAAAGGCCCCCGAAGCTGTCATTCCGAGCGCAGCGAAGAATCTCTATTGGACAGCGTACCCATGGTGTAGCACCTTACGCGGTGGAAATCCTTCACTCCGTTCAGGATCACAACGTACTGGGCTTGGACTGAATATCCCGGCGCCCACAAACGCAAGCGGGGCCGGGCGTCCTCGGACGCCCGGCCCCGCATTGATCTTCAGGTATGAATGCCCGCCTCAGTACTCGACATCCCTCAGCGTCGGGAAGGCCTTCTCCTCTTCCTCAGGCTGGACCAGGATCTTCGGCGTCACCAGGATCAGCAGCGTCTGCTCGTCCTTGACCGAGGTCCGGTTGGTGAACAACCGGTTGAGGATCGGCACATGGCTGAGCATCGGCACGCCCGCCTCGATCTCGACCTGGCCGACAAGCTTCTGACCACCCATCAGCAGCGTCCCGCCATCGGGCACCGACACCTGCGTGATCACCTGGCTGACTTCGGTGATCGGCAGCTGCACCGTAAAAGTCGCCACGCCGCCACCGCCGCCGCCGATGCCGCCGCCGCCAGCCGCCACGCCCGCAACCGGCGTCGCGCTGACCAGATCGACCAGGCGTTGCGTGAACGGTTCCAGGGTCAGCAGCACATACTTCAAGTCGCTCGAAACGGCGCCCTGCACCCAAAGGGACGAACCGGTCGGGATCGTCGCGATCGTCGCCCCACCAGTCGCCACGTTCTGGGCGACGATCGGCGTGACGTTGGCGACGTACGCCGTCAACGTCGCCACCTCGACCCGCGCCTCCTGGGTGTTCCGCAAGACCACCCGCGGGGCCGTCAGGATCGTGCTGCGACGATCCGCCTCGGTCGCCCGGATCAGGAAGTCCAGCTGGATGTTGTCGAGGAAGCTGCCCCGGAAGACCATCGCCGGGTCGATACCCGCCCCAGCGAACGAACCGGGCACGTTGGTCGTCACGCCAGCGGCGTTGGCCAGGTTGATCGAGTTCTGCTGGATCGGCAACGGCGTGAACCGGCTGCCCTGCGGACCGTGCGACCCCGGCAACGGAACCCCGCCGGTAAAGCCGTAGGGCTGATCCGGAACGATCTGCCCCATCGGAGCACCCTGCGTCCACGGCGGTGTGTTGACCACGCCGGGAACCACGCCCGTCCGCGTAAACGTTCTCGGCATCAGCACCGGTGCGCCCGTGCCGGGGTCGACTACCGCCCCACCGCCGGAGAACACCCGATCGTAACCGGCCGTGCCCTGGTTCAGGATCACGTCGAGGTCCACGCCGATTTCCCGCAGGAAGTTCCGGCTGACCGTCAGGAAGCGGGCCTCCACCGCAATCTGGATGCTCAGGATCTCGCGAAGCTGCGTGAGCAACTGGCGGATTTCCTCGTGGCCGTTGGGGGTCTGGCTGATGATCAGCACCCGGTCGTTCCAGACGGTCACGGCCGCCGCGCCGCCCGCATCGATCCAGCTCGTCGGCAGCACGGTGTCGATAATCAGCTCCTGGATTTCGTCGACCATGTCGGTGATGGACCGGGCCTCGGCCTCGCCACCGGTGGTGGTGCCACCGCCGCCGCCACCGAAGCCGCCGCCACCGCCACCGAAGCCGCCGCCACCGGCTGCGCCGCCGCCGCCTGCACCGCCGATGGCCCCGCCGCCGCCACCGCCGCCAAGCTGCAGGCCCTGCCCGCGCTCAACCACCAGGCGCGGCATGAGCAGGTCGCCGATGTCGTACACGCGAACGATCAGGTTGGTGCTGAGCTCCTCACGCGTCGAGATCGTCAACACGCCGCCTTCTATCACCCACTCGATCTGGGTGATCCCCGCCAGGTTGGCGCTGACTTGCCGCAACAGCAGCTGCAGCACCGTCCGCCAGCTGACATTCGTCAGCCGCGGCAGAGCCACTTCCTGGTCGCCGATGATGCCGAACTGCTGCAAGGCATTCCAGTTGACCACGATGTTCAGGCCGGCGTCCCGGGCGATGCGGTCGATCGCGTCCCGGAAGGTCACGCCGGTTTCGAAACTGATCTCGGGCACCGTCTCGTCGAGCTGCCGACGGGCCGCGCGGGTCGCCTCATCCTCCATCCGCTGGAAGGCACCGTAACGCTCCTGCCGGCGGTTGATCTCCGGCCAGTTGTCCGGGTAGCGGACATAGACGTGCCACGGGATCATCGCCTCGTCCGCCTCGATCAGCGTCATCTGGCGCTCCCGCTGCATGTCCTGGAGAATTTCCTTCTCCCGACTGTGGAGCGCCATCTCTTCCCAGTCGGTCTTGAGCCACCGGGCCAGCTCATAGTTCGGAGCGATCGCCAGAACCTGCTTGAGCGTCTCGACCGCGTCCGCGAAGCGGCGCTCGCGGTAGAGCCGCTGGGCCTCTTCCATGAGCTCACTGATCTGACGCTGGCGGGTCTGCTCGGCTAGCTGCGTCCGCGCCAGCTCCTCCTGCGTCGCCCGCTGGTACATCTCGGCGACCCGTTGTTCGTTATATATCCGCTCCTGGGCCGCGATGAACTCGTCGAGGCTCTCGGTGTCCGCAAGCAACGCCTGGTAGATCTCCGGCGACTCAGCGTACGGCCGCGCCGCGGCAATCACCTGCCGCGCCTGCAGCAGCTTGCCGCGGGCCTGGTCGAATTCCTGGTTGTTCACGTCCTGCAGGATCTGCTGCTCGAGGTCGCGGTACTTGCGAACCGCAAGGTCCCACTGCAGGCGGTTCGTCTGGCGAATCCGGCTGACGAGGGCCTCAGCGGGCAAAGCGAGCCGCGCCTCCTGCAACCGGCGCCGGGCCTCGACCGCCTCAGGGAAATTCGGCACCAGCTGCAGCGCCTGGTTCAGACGCGACTCGGCCGCCGCGTAGTCGCCGGACTGGATCAGCTCGCGCGCCTGGTCCACCAGCAGCGCCGCCTCCCGCTGCGCCTGCATGTCGCGGGCGACCGGTTCGGTCGCCGGCTCCGGCTGCGGCGGGGCAGCCGGCACCTGGGCGGCATCCGCGGGCGGCTGCGCCGCCTCGGCCAGGTCCCGCTTCTGCTCGATCAGCTGCAGCGCCTGGGCGGCGCGCACCCGCTGCGTGGCCGTGACATACTCGTTGTCCCGGACGCCGGCAAACAGATCCTGGGCCCGATCGAGCTGACCAGCCTCCAGCGCCGCCTCCGCATCGGCCAGGTCCTGCTCCGCCTTGACCTGCAGCCGGGCCGCCTGCTGGACCCGCGAGAGGTACTCCGCCCGCAGCTCCCGCTGCTGGTCGGTCAACTCTGCCGGATCGATGCCCTGCAACAGGCTCTGGGCCTGGACATAGTCCTGGGCCTCGTACAGATCGACCGCCTGCTGCAGGTCCTCGGCTGCAGCCCCGAAAACCCCGCTGCTGGCGATTGCCAGCACTGCCAGACACACTCCGCCGAACAGATTACGCCACTTCAAGGCAGTGCCTCCTCTGGCTGTACTCCAGAACCTTTGCTGCCGTTTGGTAAGACCTCTCCTGTACCGCGCTTGCAGGGGTGCCGGCTACGCCGCCGCCGTGCACCGTGAGGGTAGCCTTGGAAAGCCGCTAACCGGCCCGCGCAACTCGAAGCCGTACCTGCGGGCACCGATGCGGCGACTCAACTCCAAGCTGGCGTAAGTGTACTGGCATCGAGGAAAGCTTGCAACCAGCCAGGGTTGCTAATCAGAGGGCGCCCATGCTTTACCGCCTTGGCAGGTCGATTGACGATGCGGCCACCGGCTGGGCCGCGGCCTCCTCGACCTTCACCTGCAGCTCCTTGTACATCGGGCACCTGCGGTCCACGACCGACCACCGCTGCCGGATCGTCCCGTCCGTATCCATACTCACCAGCATCGGACTGCTCGACTGGCGCATCCTCAGCGACGAACCCTTCGTGTCCGTCCCATACGCCACCGACGGGTCCGTCCCGATGTCCACCACGACGATGCCGGTCCGATAATCCACATCCACGCGCCCCGAGGGCGTACTCGTCGGCCGCACCTCGCCGATCGCATCGCCGATGCTCAGGTTCCGCAACGTATCCTTGAACCACCGCCCCTGCTGGAAGCGGAACACGTCCACGCTCGCCACACGCTTGTCCGCCTGGCTACCGACGAAAAAGAAGTACCGGCTGTCGGCGATTGTGATCGGCTCGCTCGGCTCGGACCACTCACCGACCATCGCCACCTGGGCGCCGGCCTGCGGATCCTTCAACTCGTTCCGATCGATGTCCGGATGCGCAAATACGTTGAACAGCACGACCCGCGTGCGATAGCGGCAAGTCCTGCCCGCCGGCGCTTGCATGTCATACACCCAGAGCTCGGCATTGCGGGCCTGGAAACTCGCCTCCTCGGCCTGACGCTTCGTCTGTTCCTCCTGCTGCTGCTCGTACAGCTGGAGAATCTCCTGCTCCAACTGGGCAACCTGGGTCTCCAGCCCCATCACACCCTGGGCCTGGCTCAGCAGCTGCAGCGCATCTTCATACCGCTTCTCGTCCCGGGCCTTACGCGCCTCCTGCAGCGCCCGGACCGCCTGCAGACGCTGTTCGGCGCCTCCCCCGCCCGAGGAGAATCCGCCCGCCCGGGGTGCCACCCCGCCGCGGTCCATGCCGCCGGCGCCGCGGTCCATGCCGCCGGCGCCGCGGTCCATGCTGCCGCCACTGCGACCCCGGCTGCGACTGACCGACGCCCCGCGGCTCGGCCGCCTCATCATGGGCGCAGGACGCATGACCTGGCCCGGAACCATCTGCGTCTCCTCGACCGGCGTCGGAATTCCGTACGGCGTGAACGGGTCGCCCCCGAGGATCTCGGGAAGCGGATACAGGATCTGCTCCTGTGCCTGCTGCAGGTTCGCAAACAGCGCCCGCATCGCGTCGTCATCCCCGTAGCCCACCGTGCCGTCCTGCCGGATCGTGATCTGCGACGGATAATTCACCCGTGCCGTGCGGTACGGCTGGACATCCTCCCACGGCCCCGTCGAGCCGTCCGGGTAGACCACCTGGCGCTGCGCCTGCACATCCATGAACAGCATCGCGTTGGCCTGCTCGCGCGTGTAGCCCGCCTGGGTGAACACGTCATACTGCGCCTGCATGTCGAAGTTCGCGCTGACGAACGCCCAGACCACGTCCTTGCCTTCGGCCGCCGCCGTCGTCGCAGGCACCCCCCGCCCACTGCGGTCCATGCCCATTGCCGGGGTGGTCGAAACGACCAGCGGCTCGTCCACCAGCCCGGCCTGCGTCACGCCGGTGTACACGCCGTCGATGACCGGGGCTTTGACCGTGGCCAGCGCGTGCCGGCTGCCGATGACTCCGTCGATCGTGCCCTCGGGGGCCTCGAATTCGGGGGCCCAGGCCACCGGGCTGACGATCTGCTTGGGCGCCGCCTCCAGCGCCTGCTGCGCTTTGTGGATCTCCTCCACCGGACCGGTGATGTTGTCGCCCCCGTTGCCGGTCTGGGGCGGCGTGAACCTCGCCTGCTGGTAACCGGTAGCCACCTGCGCCGCAATAGCGCCCAGCTCACGGTCCAGTTCGCCAGGCGAGAGGGTCTTGCCCGCCACGCTCACCGTCACCGGCGTGCTGATCACATAACTGTAAACCACGAAGACGAACAACAGCCCGGCGATGCCGACAACGGCCTTCTCGACGTGCTGTTCAATCGGGTTGACGCCCTTGGCCATAACCTGCCCCTTTATTGCGCCTGGTCCAGCTTCCGTGCAATTCTCAACTCAGCGGCGGAACGCGCCCGCCCCGCCCGCGGCCCCCTCGCCACCGAGGCGAGCCTTGACCTCCTCGGGCATCATCTTTTCATAGATCTCGCGGAAGAACAGGGCCTCGCAGACGATGTCCACGTCGATCGCCGGCTCCGATCCGTACAGGTAGCCGCGCTCCCGGGCGGCTGTCATGTTCACGTCGCGGTACTGCACGGTGATCGGCGTGTAGAAATTCTGCTTCGCCAGCGCCGTAAGCACCCGCGGCAGCGCCCGCGCGTCGATCACCAGGTTCAGCGCGAACTGCACCACGTCGTACTCGCCCGTGCGGCCGCGACCCGTAAACGACAGATCGGTCGTGCCGATCGCCATGTTCCCCGAGCCCGACCGGCCCGCCTGGCCGCCGTGCAGCACCGACATCGAGCCGGAGGAGAACCCGCCGCCCCGGCCGCCACCACTGATGTCCCGGTCCGCCGAGCTCGTGATGTAGTCGCTGATGTCCAGGCTCACCAGATGCTTGACCGGCAGGTGGGCGACCCACTGCTGGTCCTCAGGCAACTGGGCCGCCGCCTGCTCGTTTACGTTGCGCAGCGCCTGTGCCACGTCCTGGTCGATCCAGTAGAACATCTGGGCGGCCCACAGGTCCACGGGCGTCGGACGCTCAACCGATTCGACCATCGGATGCACCATGAACGACTGCTCGCCGGTGTAGGTCCAGATCGCCGTGGCGACCTGGTAAATCGCTATCTGCTGTGCCTGCGGCAGGAGCACCTCGCGCGGCGGAATTGCCCCCTCCGGCGTCCGGCCCGCCGTAAGCGCCCCCGGCTGGCGGCTGTACGGCGCCCCCATCCCGCCCCGATCGAAATTGCCCCGATCCATGCCACCACGGTCCATGCCGCCGCGGTCGAAATTGCCACGGTCCATGCCGCCACGGTCCATGCCGCCACGGTCCATGCCGCCACGGTCGAAATTGCCCCGGTCCATGCCGCCACGCATGTCCGCCGGGACCGCGCGAGAAACGCGTGGCACGTACCCGGACACGTCAGGCGCCTGCGGCACGTTCAGCTCGCCGCCGACGACCTGGAACTTCAGCTGCTTGCGGTGCTTGTCCTCGAGGCGATTGATGATCTGCTGCACCATTTCGCCGGAAGGGGCCCGCCCGCCGCGGAGCACCTGCGGCAGCTCGTTGACCGCCTGCCGGTAGGCCAGGCGGAACTGGTAGCCGGAGTCCGGGGCCTGGGCGGTCGGAAACACGCCCTCCTGCAGCGGCTGCCGCTCGTTGACCGCCAGCGCCTCTTCGAGGGCCTTCTTGGTGCCCGCGAAGGCCGTATCGAAATGCTGCCTGGCCTCGCTGATCATCTGCTCGTTGGCCGCGTTGTTGCGCACCCGGTCGAGCTGCGAGGCCACGTCCGCAATCGATTGCGTCTGCGAGCGAACCTGGTCGAAGCCCATGAGCGTCCACACGCCGATCCCGATCGCGGCGACGGCGATCAGCCCGCATGCCAGCAAGATCCAGTTCTTTTTTACCCAATCCATCTCGACGCTCCTGAAAAACCGCCCGCTCGGCGAGCCGGCTTTTAGCTCATGTCACCGAACCCGCGACCTGGTCCCCGTCTGGCCCTCTTGAGGCGATTCACCGAGAACGACGGTCAACTTCACCTCGAAGACGTAGTCCGACAACGCCACCTCCCCGGTCAGCGGATCGAGGACAGGTCCATCCTGACGCCCCCCGGTATACGAACCGCCTCCGAGGCCGCTCAAGCCGCTGCGGCCGTACGCGCCGCTTCGCGTGCCGCCGCCGATTCCGCCACGGTCCATCCCGCCGCCACGCATGTCCATGCCGCCACGGTCCATCCCGCCACGGTCCATGCCGCCGCCACGCATGTCCATCCCGCCACGACCACCGTACCCGCCACTGGCACGCCCGCCGAGCGAACCGCCTCCGGTGAACCGGGAGTTGATCGCATCCTCCGGCACCCAGGCGCCCAGGACGTAGGCATGCGGATTCTGAACATGCTGGATCGGCAACACCTGCGGCGTGGTGTCAACCTTCTCGACATAGAACTTCACCAGGTCGCCCTTGACGTTTTGCAGGCTCTCGGCCCAGCGGGTCACGAACACCACCGCCTGCGACTGGTTCGCCCCGTACGGCGTCCGGCCCCGGATCGTCAGAAGAAACCCCCTCGCCCCGCTCTCTGCCGAATCCGCAGCGGCCCCCATGCCCATGCCCATCCCGCCGCGGCCGCCGCCGCCGCGGTCCATGTCCCCGCCACCCATGCCGCCCGGCATCGCCTGCCCCGCAAACGCCAGCCCCGTGTCCTGCACGTACTGCGACTCGACTTCGTTGATGTAGATCAACTCCCGCTGCGAACGGGGGGCCTGCTCGAGCGCCGCCTTGTAAGCGGCCACGTCCTGCACATCAGCCAGGCCCGACTTCGCCTGCGGCAACGTCGCATGCAACCGGTCCATCAACTCGACCCAAAACGCGCGGTTCTTGTACAGGTCGGCGATCTGCGCCAACTCGGCGGCGCCGCTGGTCTGGTTGAGCACCTGCTGGTACTCGTTCCCGAGCGCCTGGGCCGCCTTGAGCACCGCCTGGGCCTGCCCGTAACCGTTGCCCGCATTCGCCCCGGCGTTCTGGATCACGTTCTGCGCCTGCGACGTGCCCGCGATCGTCACGCTGCGGGCCCCCTGCTCGAGGCTCTCCACCGTCGACGAATAACTCGCCTTGCTGTACATCAGCGCCCCGGCCGCCACGGCGAACACCGCCGCCGCCCCGGCAAACCACGGCGTCTTGCGCTGCCAGACCATCGCCCGAGCGATCTCCGGCGGCAGCAGGCTGTTCTCGATCTTGGCCGCCCCCAACCCTTGCAGCGCCAGGCCGTAGGCCACCCCCCAGCTCAGGACATATTCGTTGAACACGCCGGGGTTCACCCCCTGGGCGAACTGCAGTTTCTTGAAACCGCTCAGCCGCTCGACCTCCATCTGCAGGTTCTGCTGGAGGTACTTCTGCAGCCCGGGCAACTTGAAGGCGTTGCCCATGCCGATCACCTTGACCATCTGCGCGTCGCGGTGCGTACTGTTGTAATAGCCCAGCG
The DNA here is from genome assembly GCA_041687575.1 of Phycisphaerae bacterium. Classification (GTDB taxonomy): domain Bacteria; phylum Planctomycetota; class Phycisphaerae; order UBA1845; family JANYLN01; genus JANYLN01. The sequence goes on from JAWLBS010000059.1 coordinate 13,092, forward strand.
ACCGCTGGATCTCGGCGACCAGGTCCGCGAAGACCGGACGCATCGCCTGGAAGATCTGGCGGGCATACCGACTGGACGCGGCCGTCCGCTTGAGCGCCTCGGCCTTGCCGAAGCTCAGCTTGAACGACTTGACCAGCGCCTCGGTGAAGTTGTTTCCGCCCAGCGGGATGTTGCGGGTCCACGCCCCGTCGCCTCGGGCGACGACCAGATCGGTGTTCTGCGCGCCGACGTCCAGGATCACCACCGCCCCGTCATCCGGCGTGTCGTCGAAGGCCAGGTAGTTGTACAGGCCCAGCGGGCTCGCCTGCACCAGCACCGGCTCGATCCCCCGGTCGATGAACACCGAGAGGTACTTGCGGACCAGGTCGCGGCGGATCGCGAAGATTCCCACCTCGACTTCCGGGCTGTCTTCGCTGGCGAAGACCTGGTAGTCCCAGATCACCTCGTCGATGTCGAAGGGGATCTGCTGCTGCGCCTCGTACGTGACGATACTGTTGATCTTCTTGGGTTCGACGGGAGGCAGCTTCGTGAACCGCGTGAAGGTCTGCTGACCCGGCACGCCCAGCACCACGTCGCTGCCCCGAAGGTCGTTGCGGCTGACGAACTTCTCCGCCGCCTCCGCCAGTAGCGCATCGGCGTCCACCTCGGGCTGCGAAAGGATCTGCGGGTATTCCACCACGTCGAAGGCAAGCACCTCGGCCGCGTCGCCCTCCAGACGCATCTTCACGCCCCGAAGAGCCAGCTGCCCGACGTCGATGCCCCAAACAACCTTCTGTCCCGCCATATCAGCGCCTCCTGTTGCGCGCCTCTGTCTGTCCGCCCGTCACCGGGTCTGACAGTCTAAGCCACATCACCTTCGCCCGCCACGCCTGGCCTGAAAACCCGTTGCCAGCACTGCTGCGCCCCTTCGGCGTATGCGACAACCCGCCACGACGCCGGCGCCCCGCCGGGCGTCGCACCGCTACCAGATATATTATCTGACACAAATCGTCAATTCGCAGTCCGCACCGGCCGGCCCGCTCGACGCATACCTTTTTCACACTATCCACATTACCGTAAATTCGTGCCGATACAACACTTCCTACGAAAATCACACCGGCTTGTTCTGAGCCCGACACCCCGCCGCCGCCGCCCGGCAACACGCAGCGTCCCCCCTGCGCAGCTGCCCAAACGGCCCCCCGGCTGGTACACTGCGGCAACCGTCGAGGCTGCTCGATCGGACCAAATGCGATAACTGGTGACAAAATAAGAGGTTGCAGGATTCACGGACATGTCCGGCACCCACTCCAGCTCCGGCTTTGAGGCCCTGACCGGCCTGCAGGCGGGCCTGCTCGGCCCCCTGACGGTCAGTCAGGCGACACGAATGGTCCGCGATACCCTCCGCGCGGTCCTGCCGCCGGTCGTCTCGGTCGTCGGCCAGATCAGCAACTTCCGACCTGCCGCCAGCGGCCACGCCTGGTTCACCCTCAAGGACGACCGCGCGCAGCTCTCCTGCGTGATGTGGGCCGACAAGGTCCGCCAGGTCCGCTTCCGCCCCGAAGACGGTCTCGAGGTCGTCGCCAGCGGCAATATCGACGTCTACGCCGCCCAGGGCCGCTACCAGCTCTATGTCGAACGCATCGAACCCGTCGGCGTTGGCGCCCTCGAACTGGCCTTCCGCCAACTCTACGAGAAACTACGCAACGAAGGGCTCTTCGATGAGACCCATAAAAAACCGCTTCCCAGATACCCCGATACGATCGCCCTGGTGACCAGCCCCACCGGTGCGGCCGTCCGCGACATGATCCGAACCATCGGCCGCCGCTGGCCGGCCGCCCGGATCATCGTCGTGCCCGTCCGCGTCCAGGGCGAAAAGGCCGCCGCCGAAATCGCCCGCGCCGTGCGGCGCGTCGACAGGCTCGCCGAAAAACTCGCGGTCGACCTGATGATCGTCGGCCGCGGCGGCGGCAGCATCGAAGATTTGTGGCCCTTCAACGACGAGGCGGTCGCCAGGGCCATCTTCGCCAGCAAAGTCCCGGTCATCAGTGCGGTCGGCCACGAACGCGACACGACCATCGCCGACCTTGTCGCCGACGCCCGCGCCGCCACCCCCACCCACGCCGGCGAAATGGCCGTGCGGGTCCGCGACGAGGTCCTCGCCGAGATCGACGACCTCACCGAGAACCTGACACAGAGAATCTCCGATCGCCTGCAAACCGAACGCTTGCGGATGCAAGCACTTGAGAAAGAGCCCTGCATCGTCGACCCGGCCGGCCGGATCCGACAGGCCCTCCAGAACCTCGACCGCACAGACCTGCTCGCCCGCAACCGCCTGCAGGGTCAACTGGCCACCCAGGCCAGCCGTCTGGCGGAAATCCGCCTGAGGATGCAGCGGGTCCACCCCCGGGTGCAACTCGCCCAGGTCCGCACGCACCTGCGCGAATCGGCCGCCCGACTGGGGCGCGCGTCCGTCAGTTACCGACAGACCAGGGCGGGCGAGCTGGCCGCGATCGAGACCTGCCTGCGGCAGCTCAACCCCGTCCGCCAGGCCGACGCCCTCGGCCGGCATCTTGCCGCGGCGGCCGCCTGCATCGAGATGGTGCTGCGACGCGACCTGCGCAGCGCGGCCGGGGCGCTTGATAGCCTCCAGGCCCGACTCGAAGCAAGCAGTCCCCGCCAGATCCTTCAACGGGGGTTCACGATGACGAGGCTGGCAAAATCGGGCAAGCTGATCACCGCCGCCGACCAGGTCCGCCCCGGCACGGTCGTCCGCACGGAGACCGCCGCCGGCCACTTCGACAGCGCCGTGGGTCCAGGCAGTCTTCCGTCCAGGCCTCCCCCGCGCAGGCCGGCCCCCGGCGACCAGGCGCAGCTCGATCTGCCGCTGGCGCCCCCGGACGAAGGCGCCCCCGCGAGCCGTCCGACCAATCAACCCGACGCCGAAGGCTAGCGTAACCGGGCTGATCGTGGGACAATGGGTGGATGGGAGGTTTGCGATGAAGTTCTGTTTCCCCACTGTGAGTGAACCAGGCATGGGAAGATTTCTGGTTGCGGTGGTATTGCTTGCCTGCGGCGCGGCGCACGGCCGCACGGCCGGATTGCCGACCCGCGATGTGGCCGACCTGCAGGACGACGGACGACGGCATGCCTGGAATCTGCCGTTCGCGGGCCAGATCGCCGATGTCATGCACACGGCCAGGCAGAAGATCGGCTCGTGGGACGAGAGTGCCGTTATATCCAGAGCCGCCCTCGAGCGGATCTGGCAACAGAGAGGCACCGGCAGCGACTCGGACCTGTTCGCGCGAGATCTGACCATCCGGACGGCGCAGATCCCCCCATGGGATGTCGTCGCCCGCCTGGACTGCGTCGTCGGTTTCCTGCAGGAGCGTTACGGAATGGACGACCAGCAGGTAGCGACGGCCCGCAACGCCATCAACCGCGGCATCCTGCAGCTGGGTCTGCGGCATGCCGACGTCCTGCTGACCTGCGCACGCGAGGCGGTCACACACGGCGGTCTGACTGGCGAATGGGACGACGCCGCGCGAATTGCGCGATGGGCCGACATGCTCCAGCCCGTGCGGCAGGATGTCCTGCGATACATCGAGGCCGAGGCACCCGCGATGATCGCCACGCTCGACCCGGCCGCACAGGCGCTGGCCCGTCAGGACCTCGACACCTACAAGCACTGGCACGCGCGCAACACGGAGTTGCTTCACAAGTGGGCCCGCGGCAACTGGGACTACCGCGATGTGGGACTGAGCCCCGAAATGCTCGACCCGCAGTGGCTCCGCGAGGAGGCCACGCGCCAGCGGACCGAGCGGATCGGCGAGGCCGCACCAGCCGATCCCTGGACGGCGTACGTGCAGCAGTTCGTGCAGCACCACCGCCTGGACCCGGGCCAGCGGCAGACAGCCTGGTCGATCCTCGATGAGTTGCGGCGGCGAGCGGCGGATTTCCGCCTTTTGCACCGGATGGACCTGCAGGAACTGGACCGGCGGCTTGCCGAGGCATCGCCCGATGAGAGGGGACGGATCGAGGGCGAACGACGCGCCCTGCTGCAACCGATCGAGCAGATGTTCCAGGAGCTGCGGGACCGCCTGGCCGCCCTGCCGACGCTCGAACAGCGGGCGGCCAGCAGTCAGCCGGCCGCCGCCGCCCGCGCCCTGACGGGAAAGGACGTCAAGCCGTAGACCGGACGGTCCATGGGCCGGCCGGGAACCGCCGGTGCCACGCAAGGGGCTGTTTTTCACGTATTACCTAGTGGTGTGGACATGGCGGACATGGAGAGCGCATACCCCAGGGCCGACAGCATCGAGGACTTCCTCGACGCGGCCACGCTGCGCGAGATCCAGAACGCTTTCATCGCCGCCACCGACGTGCAAATCGCGTTCTACGACCACCTCGGCAGGCCCGTGACCCGGCCGGGGGACCCCGCCCGCTTCTGTGCCAATCTGGCCGCCGACGCCGATGGCGATGGCCTGTGCCGCGCGGTCGAGGCGTCCTGCCGTAGCCGACCGGTCGGGCCGGTCAGCCTCGCCTGCGCGGGCGGGCACAGTCACACCGCCATTGCGATCCGGGCCGACCACCACGTGCTCGGCCTGCTGGTGCTGGGGCAGCAGTGTTTCCAGCCCGGGAATATCGACACCGCCGCCGCGGCCAGACATCTCGGTCTGGCAACCGGACCGACTCTCAAGCTCGCCGCCGGCGCGCCGATCGCCGCGCTGGCGGAGCTGATCGCCGCCCTGCTGAGCCGTCTGTGCTACCAGGACATGCAGCTGCGGACGCGCATCGAGGAGCTCGGCGCCCTGTACGGGATCTCCGGGCTGCTGGCCGGCTCGTTCGACCTGCAGCAGATCCTCAACGAGGTCACCCGCCGCGTCGGTGAGGTGATGCGGGTCAAGGCGTGCAGCCTGCGGCTGTTCAACGAGGACAGCGGCGAACTGCTGATCAAGGCCGTCTACAACCTCTCGCCCGCCTACCAGAACAAGGGTGCCGTCCGCGTGGCCGAAAACCCGGTCGACGCCGCCGCCCTGTCCGGCCAGACCGTCTACATCGAGGACCTGCCGAGCGACCCGCGGGTCCGCTACCCGCAGGAGGCCCGGCGCGAGGGGTTCCGCAGCGGGCTGGTCACGGGCATGTTCTTTCGCGGCCGGCCCATCGGCGTGCTGCGGGTCTACACCGGCGAGAAGCACCGCTTCAGCCCCTTTGAGGCCGGGCTGCTGCGGGCGATGGCTGCCCAGGCCGCCAGCGCCATCGAGACCGCCCGGCTCTACCAGGAAGAGCTGCAGGCCGAGCGGGTCCGCAAGCAGATCCTCATGGCCGGCGACGTGCAGCGGCGGATGATCCCGGCCGCAGCGCCGGAGCATCCCCGCCTGACCTTCGGGACGGTCTATCAGCCGAGCCTGGGCGTCGGCGGCGACTTTTACGATTTTCTGGAATTCCCGGGCGGGGGCGTGGGGATCGCCATCGCCGACGTCGTCGGCAAGGGCATGCCGGCGGCACTGATGATGGCCTCGGCCCGGAGCGTCCTGCGGGCGACGGCGCTTGGCGGGCGGCGGATCTGCGGGACCATCGAGCAGCTCAACCGGCACCTGTCGCGCGAGACGCTGACGAATGAGTTCGTCACGCTGTTTTACTGCGTGATCGGCAAGTCGGGGCGGTGGATGACGTACTGCAACGCCGGGCACAACCCGCCGCTGCTGCTGCGCGACCGGCAGGTGAGAAGCCTCGACGACGGCGGCATGGTCCTGGGGGTCAATCGCGACGAGCGCTACGACCAGCGCCGGATCCGCCTGCAGCCGGGCGACGTGCTGGTGCTCTACACCGACGGGATGACCGAGGCGGAGGACTTCCAGGGGCGCCAGTTCGGCACCGACCGGCTGATCGATTCGCTGCAGCGCTACGGCGACCACGAGGCCCCGCTGGTCGCCCGGAACATCCTGTGGGACGTGCGGCGCTTCGTCGGCCTGGCCGAACAGACCGACGACCAGACGATGGTGGTGGTCAAGGTGCGGTAGACACCAACAGCGCCAGCCTGAGAGAACCTGTCTCCGAATGCCTCTTCGTCGCGCCTCCTATGGCTGCCCGCTGTCGTTGGGCACCAGGACCAGGTCCGTGTGACGCGCGATCCGGGTGAAGTCCTGATCAGCGGTCAGAAGCGGGTA